>CADBRA010000015.1 GCA_902796965.1 uncultured Eubacteriales bacterium
AGGCACACGCATTACCTGATCGCCTGTGTGCTCATTATCCTGTGCGCTACTGATAGATAAAAATATACATACCGAGGTTCCTTATGAAATAACCGGAAAACTTATGACTGTGCTGATTTTGTCCGCAGAGCGGTCGTAAGAAAAAAGCGCGCTGCCTGATGAATGACAGCGCGCCCGAGTTTTTTAATTTTCCCGTTTATTTAACTGCGTTTTCCCAGTCCTTTTTAAAACGCTCAATGCCGTTGTCTGTAAGCGGATGTTTGAACATTTTCTTGAGTACATCATAAGGGATCGTAGCGATGTCTGAGCCTGCCTTAGCACACTGCATGACATGCATCGGATGCCTGATGCTTGCGGCAATTATTTCCGTCGGTATTCCGTACATCGCAAATATTTCAGCTATATCGGAGACAAGCTTTACTCCGTCCATGCCAATATCGTCGAGACGTCCCACAAACGGACTGACGAACGTAGCACCGGCTCTTGCAGCCAGGAGTGCCTGGTTTGCGGAAAAAATCAGAGTTACATTTGTCTTGATATTCTCGGCTGAAAGGACTGCAACTGCCTTGAGTCCCTCTTCTGTCACAGGGATCTTAATCGTTATGTTACTGTGTATCTTAGCAAGTTCACGTGCTTCTTTGATCATGCCTTCAGCATTGTCCGACATCACCTCTGCGCTGATCGGACCGTTGACGATCTCCGTGATCTCCTTCACGACAGTTTTAAAATCTCTGCCTTCCTTAGCTATAAGACTCGGATTTGTCGTAACGCCGTCAAGTATGCCCCACGACGCTGCTTCTCTGATTTCATCCACATTTGCTGTGTCGATAAAAATTCTCATTTTCTTTCCTCTCTCATTTTTAATTGAAATGATTCGCAGCATGCAGCACTTATTTCTGTTAAGCGCCGGCGTGCCAGCATGAATTTCAATTTCCGCGCTTTTTTCGGTCATCCTGCTGTGCGGTACCGCGTGTCCGCTTTAAAGCATACCATCGAAATTCCGTCTACACCATGATATTCCGCTCAAGTCATATAATCAAGGAAGTATTTCATCCGAATAAAAATTTAATTCTGATTTCTTACTCGCGAAACAACCGTAAAATATTTTACGCAAGCCATGTCAAACCGCACCTGTTTTCCGGCATTCACAATCGCACGAAATCCCCACAGCAGCGAATACAGCAAAGGTTTCACAAGCTCTTCGTCAGATCCGCCGGCAGATTCCCGAAAATCTGCATAGCCATCAGAATTCTGAAAAGTTTTATAATTCTGCTGCTCCATGCACATCGGACTACGCATGCAATCTGAATATAAAAAATCAGGTGACTCTTAAAGGGAGAGCACCTGATATTTTAATACTTAATTATAAATCCGTTGAATAACCTCTGTGTTTACCACCATCCGTCCTCATCGTCGAGGTCAACAGGAGGGTGCGATATATTTACAGCATTTGCGCTCATAACCGTTGCGTCACCCCAGTTCCAGTCTGTACGGTTCTGGTTGTTCTCCTGAGTGTTTCTCAGGCACGTGTGCTTGCACGATCCGATCGTACAGGCCTGACATATAGGATCGTCAGGATCATGAACCTTAGGCATATAGTCAGCGCCAGTTGAAATGATAGTGTGATGATCAGTTCTTACGCCTCTGAGAACTCTTCTGTTGTCCATAGCTTTTGCCTCCAAATCCTTTGCCGGCAGTAATCAATTATTCCGCATGCAGCAGCCGCACTGCCTTTTCTGCTGCCTTTGTTTTCTCTGATATACTTATTTAACCACCGTTATGGGCATATGTCAATAAAAAAGATGGCTATGCAAATAATTTTTGCGGCAACTATTTTCTATCATTTCAGTAGGAAATGATCTCCGGCATATAATTCTCACGACCGCTCTGTGGACAAATGAAAGCACTGCGGCAGAGCCGCCTGACTTTACAGGCCGCTTTTCAAGCGCAAAAGGAGCTCCGGCCGATGCCGGAGCTCCTCGCATTTTCTGATTATTTTATCCAGGAGAAAATATTTAGTTTCTTGAAAGCAGAGCCTTGTCGTTTGAAAATTCTTCGCCGCTGATTTCCTCGAATTTTTGAAGCAGATCATCTACTGTAAGATTTTTCTTTTCTTCGCCTCTTATATCGAGAACTATCTTTCCTTCATTCATCATGATCAGGCGGTTGCCATGAGCGATGGCGTCTCTCATGTTATGCGTTACCATCATCGCCGTCAGATGCTCTTCGCGTATAATTTTATCAGAAAGATCGAGCACCTTCTTTGCTGTTTTTGGATCGAGCGCTGCGGTATGTTCGTCAAGAAGCAGAAGCTTCGGTTTTTTCATAGTCGCCATCAGCAATGTGAGTGCCTGGCGCTGGCCTCCCGAAAGAGTCCCGACCTTTACTGACATGCGCGTCTCAAGACCGAGGTCGAATTCTTTGAGAGCTTCATAATACCGCTCTCTTTCTTCTTTTGTTACACCCCACTTGAAGCTTCTTCTCTGTCCTCTGCGCATTGCGAGCGCCAGATTTTCATCGATCTGCATAGTCGCAGCTGTTCCTGTCATAGGATCCTGGAATACGCGGCCGAGATATTTCGCCCTTTTGTGTTCTGGAATTCCTGTGACATCGATATCGTCGAGGATTATCTGACCTGCATCCACAGGCCAGACTCCTGCTACAGCATTGAGCACTGTGGATTTGCCTGCACCGTTTCCGCCTATAACTGTGCAGAAATCCCCGTCTTCGAGCGTCAGCGAGATGCCGTTAAGAGCCTTTTTTTCGTTGATCGTGCCTTTGTTGAACGTTTTATATATATTCTTTATCTCGAGCATCAGTTCTGAGCTCCTTTCTTAGCGGCCCTTCTGAACGAAGAAATCGACTTTCCGCGCAGATAAGGAACGGCAAGGAATATTGCAACGACTATCGCTGAGAAGAGCTTCATGTCCTGTGACGGCAGTCCGAGCCAGAGGACAAACGTAATTACGATGTAATATATAATTGCGCCTACAGCCGCAAATATCAGTCTGCCTGCGAAATTAAGATGTTTGCCGAGAACAGCCTCTCCGATAACATCTCCGATGATGACTGCTGCCAGTCCGATGACGATAGCACCTCTGCCCATGTTTACGTCGGCGTTGCCCTGATACTGAGCTATGAGACCGCCTGACAGTCCTACCAGAGCATTGGAAAGCGACAGACCTACCACTTTTGCTATGCCTGTGTTTATGCCCTGTGCTCTTGCCATAGCCTGATTACATCCTGTAGCTCTGATCGTCATGCCGTGCTCTGTTCCGAAATACCAGTAAAGAATTACGATAATAGCCGCAAGGAAAATCAGTCCTACTCCGATAGATTTGTTAATATAGCGAAGTGAGACCACAAGATTATAGTTATCTATGCTGACAGCCGCGTTTGATTTGCCCATTACATTCATATTTATCGAATAGAGCGATATCTGTGTCAGAATTCCGGCCAGGATATCAGGGATACCGAGAACTGTATTCAGGATTCCTGTCATAAACCCGGCCGCAAGGCCTGCGATAGTTGAAAATACAAGGGCCATCGCCGGAGACATGCCCTGAAGTATCAGCATGACGGCTACCGCACCTCCAAGGGCGAGAGATCCGTCGACCGTCAGGTCGGCAAAATCAAGGATTTTAAACGTAATGTAAACTCCTATAGCCATGATGCCCCAGATTATTCCCTGAGCTATCGATGGCGGCAGAGCAAGCAGTAATGACGAAAAACTCAGCATTAAACTCCTCCGAATTATAATTTCTATCAGTTACGCAAAATGACGGCAGCGATTTGCTGCCGTCTTTTGCAGTTTTCAGCGATATTATACGCTTTAGTTCGATAATTGTAAATTATGCGGACTTTTAATTATCTTCTTCCGGTTCGAGAGCTTTATATCCGTCAGGAACAGTCAGTCCGATAGCTTTTGTTATATCAGGATTATAGAGCTTCGTTACGTTCTTTGCAGTTCCGATCTCGATTGTTCCAGGATCAGTTCCATTCAGGAGTATGTCAGCAGCCTGTTCTCCGGCAGCATATCCGATGTCGTGATAATTGATGGAAAGTGTTACAGATCCGCAACCTCTGCAGATTCCCTCTTCAGCTGCAACTACAGGGATCTTGGCCGGTTCAAGAATATTATTGATGATTTCAGTATTTGATGCCATCGTGTTGTCCGTAGGGATGTAGATAACGTCGCACTCACCTGCAGCCTTTGTCGTCACAGACTGAATTTCGTTGGAATCAGCTGCCGAGTATTCCTGATACTTCATTCCAAGCTTGTCAAGTTCCTTCTCTATATTCTTGACCTGATATGCGGAGTTAGGTTCAGCCGAACAATAAAGCAAACCTACCTGCTTAGAATCAGGAGCGATTTCTTTTATCATCTGTGCCTGCTGGTCGAGAGGAGCAAGGTCGGAAGTACCTGTGATATTTTTGCCTGTCTTGCCTGTCCAGTCAGAAATATCAAGTGCTGTAGCATAATCTGTTACAGAAGTTCCTACGATAGGAATTGTATCTGTGGCAGCTGCTGCAGCCTGAAGAGCAGATGTAGCGTTTGCCATGATGAGGTCTACACCGTCAGTTACAAAGCCTGAAGCGATTGTAGAGCAGTTTGCCTGCTCGCCCTGTGCGTTCTGCAGATCGAACTTGACATTATCTTTGCCGAGCTTGTCCTGAAGGGCTTCCTCGAAGCCTTTTGTAGCTGCGTCAAGAGCCGGATGCTCAAGCTGCTGTACAATACCGATATTATATACCTTGCCTGAGTTTGATGCCGCCGATGATTCAGCACTTCCGCTCGATGATGAACCAGTATTAGAAGATCCGCATCCTGCGAATGTGAACATCGCCATGGCAGCTACGAGCGCTGCTGCCACGATTTTTGTCTGCTTTTTCATATTCTTTTTCCTCCAAAAATAATTACTAATGCAGAAATGGCTTTTACGCGGTTATACGATTATGCATTAAAGTGCAGCCGCGTTTAAAAAAGAGCGCCTGCTCGTCTGAGCGGGCGCTCTTCTTACGCCTATGTATTTATTATAGTTCTCTGAATCGATATGTCAACAGTTTATGAAGAAAATGTAATTTATTTACAGTTTAGAAACGGTATCCATTATATAATCTGCGTATTCTTCACTTGTAGCACCTGTGCTGCGGCCTGTGAGAACTACTTTCTTTTCCTCTGTCGAGCATATGTAAAGAGCCCTTTCGAGCTTTTCTGCCTTTTCCTGATATCCTATGTGGTTTAAAAGCATTGCTGCAGCTTTGATAATTGAGCTCGGATCTGCATAGATCTCGCGTCCCTCTTTTACCATTCTCGGCGCAGAGCCATGTATTGCTTCAAACATCGCGTATTTTTTGCCGATGTTCGCGCTTCCTGCCGTGCCTACGCCGCCCTGTATCTCTGCAGCTTCATCCGTAATGATGTCTCCGTAAAGGTTCGGAAGGACTACAACCTGGAAATCTCTTCTGCGTGCCTCGTCAAGAAGCTTTGCAGTCATAATGTCTATGTACCAGTCATCTGCCTGAATATCAGGATATTCCTCAGCAATTTTGTAGAACGTATCGAGGAATCTGCCATCCGTAGTTTTTATGATATTAGCCTTAGTAACGGCTGTAACGCGCGTCCTGCCGTTCGCCTTTGCATTCTCGAATGCCGCTCTTATGATTCTGTCACAGCCTGGCTGAGTTGCTACCGTGAAGTCGATGCACAGGTCATCGTTTATCGTAACGCCTTCCTTTCCTATAGCATATCCGCCTTCTGTATTTTCTCTGTAGAACATCCAGTCAATGCCGAGTTCAGGAATTTTTACAGGGCGTACATTTGCAAAAAGATCAAGCTCTTTTCTGAGCGCTACATTTGCCGATTCCACGTTTGGCCATTCGTCGCCTTTTCTCGGAGTCGTAGTCGGGCCCTTAAGGATTACATCGCATTTTTTTATTTCCTCAAGAACCGCCGGAGGAACTGCTGCCAGTTCTGCCGCTCTGCGCTCGATCGTAAGGCCCTCAATGTCCCTGATCTCAATGCGTCCACTCTCTATATCGTCCTTTAGCAGATATCTGAGAATTCTCTCCGCCTGGTGTGTGATCGAAGGACCGATTCCGTCTCCTCCGCACACGCCTATTATGATATGATCTTTATTCTTGTAATCTACGAAGTCACCCTCTGCCTTGAGCGCTGCTATTCTGTCGAGCTGAGCTTCAACGAGAGCGGTGAATTTTTCTTTTGCTTCTTCGATGTTCATATTTGTCCTTTCCATGAATCTGTGCGGCAGGATGCCGCGCCTTGCAGAAAACAAAATTCCATATGTGCAGCGTCAGAAGACGCTCCGCAGCCAGCTACGTTTTTTGCACCATACAAACTAGATTATACTCCGCCACACATGCAATGTGCGGAATTGAATACAAAAAAGACAATTATTCCTTATGGAAATTCATCCTTATTTCACGCTGAAATTATATTATTTTTCCATCTGCGGTATCACACAGATACCGGTTAATAAGCCCGTTATAGTCACGCTCTGAAAGAATCGCATCCGCATGGAATCACACAGCTGCGCTTAAATCAATTCAGTCTTTACAAAACTCATGAACCGGCAGTCTCTGCTCATGTACAGGGAATATAATGAGTACGCCGGCCCTGTGTCCTGCGCTGTCAAGCTTTATACACAGTTTGTTCACCGATACATGGTCTTTACTTTCTGAACTGCACAGTTTTGATGAATCCGGACGCATTCTGTCAAATGCGCGTGTCACACATGTGCCCTGAAAATTAAAAAGACGCACTCCGCAGAAGCAGAATGCGCCTTGAAAATCTGAAATAGTGAGCAGATGAACTCTCTTATTATCTCTTTGAGAACTGTGATGCTCTTCTTGCCTTTTTGAGGCCGTATTTCTTTCTTTCCTTCATTCTCGGGTCTCTTGTGAGGAATCCCGCAGCCTTGAGAGCAGGTCTGTTCTCAGGATCAGCCTCAAGCAGAGCCCTTGATACGCCGTGGCGGAGAGCGCCTGCCTGTCCTGTAGTGCCGCCGCCGTCCACGAGAGCGATGACGTCGAACTTGCCTTCAGTTCCAGTTACCTCGAAAGGACGCTTAACCTCTCTCTTGAGGTTTTCAAGAGGGAAATATTCGTCGAGATCTTTCTTATTTACAGTTATCTTGCCTGTACCAGGGATGAGTCTTACTCTGGCTACGGCTTTCTTTCTTCTGCCTGTTCCGATATATACTGTCTTGGCCATTGTTTATACTCCTCCCTTCTTAGAATTCCCAGATTTCCGGCTTCTGTGCAGCATGCTTGTGCTCAGGTCCTGCATAAACCTTGAGCTTCTTGTACATCTGTCTGCCAAGTCTGCCGTTAGGCATCATGCCTTTTACAGCGTGTCTGATGATTTCTTCAGGGTTCTTTTCCTGCATCTTTTCAAAAGTCACTTCACGGAGTCCGCCCGGATAACCAGTGTGTCTCTTGTAGATCTTTTCTTTTCTCTTCTTGCCTGTAACTTCAACCTTTTCAGCGTTGATGATGATTACATAATCGCCTGTATCAACGTGAGGCGTGTAAATAGGCTTTTTCTTTCCTCTGAGGATAGACGCCGCTTCGGAAGCGAGTCTGCCAAGAGTCTTGCCCTCGGCATCGAGAACGTACCATTTTCTCTCGATTTCCTGAGGCTTCGCGATATAAGATGAACTCATTAAAAACCTCCCGGCCTACTAAGATAGCAGAACTATCGTTTTCGACCATAATAAATTAACAACTGTCCGGCCACGGCCGGTCCCTCCCAGCCTGCACCGTAAGTAAACGCTTCTATGAGCTGAATACTCTTTAATAGTGCGTTTTGCGCACAAAAAAGCACAGCATTTCACTGCACAATACCGTGATTATACATTTCGCAGAGAGCATTGTCAATAAAATTCCGAGTCGCATATAAAAAATATAAAAAATATTTTCGGAAAATGATGTATGATCCGACCGCTCCGCGGACAGATAAACGCGTTACATCCGGTATCCTGCCTGATCGGCCGGCGCCTGAGATGAAACGAGAGCTGCCCATAATCTAAAGGTAATCAGCTTCTGTGATGCGCTTGCGCACAACCGTTTAAGAAATTTGATATTTAAAGGCTCCATCTATTGTCAGGCAGCCCTTATCCCTGCAAATGAGCTCAACTCATATCTTCCGTATATGATACGCACATCAAAAACGCTGTTTTTAAGGCAGACATCCCGCCGCCTGAATGTAATGGTTTTACGGCTGTCTATTTATAAAAACTCCGGCAGTGCACAGAGTCCGCCGCCCGCCAATTGCGCGCTTTTCTCTGCTGTCTGCCGGAGCATAGCATTCTCAATTTGCTTTTATATTTTATTTCGCAATCACTTTGTAGAACTTCTTCTTGCCCTTGCGGATCAGGAGCTCTCCATCATTGAACAGATCTGAAGTTACGCTGAGCTTTTTGTCTGTGACCTTTTCGCCGTTTAGGGTGATTCCGCCCTGCTCGATCGTCCTGAATCCATCGCTGTTTGACGATACAAGTCCGATTTCCTTGAGGAGAGTTACGAGGCCCTTGCCTTCGCCCTCGAAATCAGCAGCCGGCATTTCTGTCGAAGGAACATTCTCTGAATCACCGCTGCCCATGAAGAGCGACTTTGCTGCAGATTCAGCTTTTTGGGCTTCTTCTTCTCCGTGCACGAGAGTTGTAAGCTCTCTCGCGAGAAGTTCCTTGGCTGTATTCAGCTGGCTTCCTTCCCAGCTATCCATCTTATCGATCTCCTCGAGCGGAATGAATGTGAGCATGCGCAGGAAACGAACGACATCCTTATCGTCTACATTTCTCCAGTATTGATAGAAATCGTAAGGAGATGTCTTGTCAGGGTCGAGCCACACAGCGCCCTTCCCCGTCTTGCCCATCTTCTTTCCCTCTGAATTGAGCAGGAGGTTGATGGTGAGAGCATACGCGTCTTTGCCGAGTTTCTTTCTTATAAGCTCTGTGCCGGCAAGCATATTGGACCACTGGTCGTTTCCGCCGAACTGCATATTGCAGCCATAATCCTGATAAAGTCTGTAGAAGTCATACGCCTGCATGATCATATAGTTGAACTCGAGGAAGCTGAGTCCGCGTTCCATACGCGACTTGTAGGCCTCTGCAGTGAGCATGTGGTTTACAGAGAACTGAGCTCCGATTTCCCTCAGGAATTCTATGTAATTGAGCCCTCTGAGCCAGTCAGCATTGTTAACCATACGGGCTTTGCCCTCGCCGAAATCGATGAAACGGCTCATCTGCTTCTTGAAGCATTCACAGTTATGGTCAATCGTTTCGATTGTCATCATCTTTCTCATGTCTGTACGGCCTGACGGATCTCCGATCATGCCCGTGCCGCCTCCTACGAGAGCGATAGGCTTGTTGCCCGCCGACTGAAGGCGTTTCATGAGGCAGAGTGCCATGAAGTGACCTACATGAAGGCTGTCTGCCGTCGGATCAAAGCCTATATAGAAGACAGCCTTGCCGTCATCTACCAGTTCTTTTATCTCGGGTTCATCTGTCACCTGAGCTATCAGCCCTCTGGCGATCAGTTCGTCATATATTTTCATATATCTGCTCCAATCAAAATTAAATGAATATCTGTCAGTCGAGTTCTTCTTCTATTTCGTCGATTCTGCGCTGATGCCTGCCTTCTTCAAACTGAGTGTCGAGCCAGATATCGACCATCTTCACGGCCAGTTCCGGATCAACGACGCGTGCTCCCATGGCTATCATGTTCGCGTTATTGTGTTTTTTGCACATTTCAGCAGTGTATTCGTCGTGGATCAGCGCACACCTGATGCCCTTCACCTTGTTCGCGGTAATAGACACCCCTATTCCGGTACCGCAGCATACGATGCCTTTTTCGCACTGCCCTCTGGCTACGGAATTCGCTGCCTTTTTGGCATAAATCGGATAGTCTACAGAAGCAGTTGAACTCGTTCCGTAGTCCATGATGTCATAATGTTTGTCGATGAGATGCTTCTTGAGGATCTCTTTCAGTTCAAAGCCTGCATGATCACTCGCTAATGCGATCATCTTTTTCTCCTTTTTACACTTTTATACGCATACAATATTTTCTCCGGCGGCCTTGCGCATCCTGTCCATTACGGATTCACCTATTCCCTTCTCGGGAACGCCCGCACAGATGATAAGATCGACGCCCTCTTTATCCAGAGCGCGAAGACGCGCAAAAAACAGCCTCGCTGCTTCCTGAGCGTCGCCATTAAAATCTATTATACCTGTTTTTCTGCCCTGTGCACGTTCTTTCTCTGCCATTGTTCTGACAGCTTCAGTCACGTTTTCAGGATCTCCTGTGTAAAGTATCATTTCGGCATCGGGCTGATAATGTCTGTATTTGAGTCCGGGAGATGCTATTTTTCCCTCATCGTTTCTCCCGTCTGCGATGAGTCTGCTTCGGGGACCTCGAGTATTTTTCTCGGGCTTACCGTCTGGAGTTCTTCTTTTGAAACAACGCCTTTCCTGAGTATTACGGGATGATCATGAGTAAGGTCGATTATCGTAGACTCTATGCCAACAGGACAGTCATCTCCGACGAGGATCATATCTATCTTCCCGTTCAGATCGTCAATTACATGCTGTCCGGTAGTAGGACTCGGGTGTCCGGAAATATTAGCGCTTGGCGCCACAATCGGTTCCTCGCACTCAGTTATAAGCGCCCTAGCAATATCGTTGTCAGGCATGCGCACGCCCACAGTATCGCGCCCCGCCAGAGCAGCCGCCGGGATACGAAATTCAAGACACGGCATTACCAGAGTAAGAGGACCCGGCCAGAACTTCTCAACAAGATCGCTGTATATCTGTGTGTTAGGCGCTGTGATATCAGCTACCAGATGAAGGTCCAGATCGCGTCCTACAAGAACTCCGATCGGATTGTCCTTAGGCCTGTTCTTTACTTCAAAAATCCTTTCGATGGCTTTTTCCTGTGAAAGAAGCGCTCCAACTGCATATACAGTATCTGTAGGAAATGCTACGAGTCCGCCGTTTTTAAGGATCTCCGCAGCCTCTGCGATCTTGTCGCGATCCTTTTCCGGATCCGTGATCTTGTAAATTTTAGTCTCCATATTTTTCTCCGTAATCAGTTATACAAAAAATATATGTGTCCGGCCGTCCGCTCCGCGACACGCGCGGCTGCGCCGCACGAATCCGCGTAATCAGCCGAAGTTCTTCATCTTCTCGGCCTGGTCTGATGTGATCAGCGAATCGACGATCTCGTCGATATCGCCATCCAGGAAGCTGTCGAGCTTGTATATTGTCATTCCAATCCTGTGATCAGAAACTCTGCCCTGCGGGAAATTATATGTTCTGATCCTTTCGCTTCTGTCACCGCTTCCGATCTGACTCTTTCTGGCTTCAGCAAGCTCATCATGCTGTTCCTGCATCTTCATGTCGTAGAGTCTTGCTCTGAGAACCTTAAAAGCCTTGTCTTTGTTCTTGATCTGTGATTTTTCGTCCTGACACGTGACTACTATGCCTGTAGGAATATGCGTAAGTCTTACGGCTGAATCCGTCGTATTTACACACTGTCCGCCGTTTCCTGACGCTCTGTACACATCTACGCGCACATCGTTTGGATCGAGATCAACTTCGACATCATCGACTTCAGGCAGTACTGCCACTGTAGCAGCAGATGTATGGATTCTTCCGCTGGACTCCGTCTCTGGAACGCGCTGAACTCTGTGAACGCCGCTCTCGTATTTGAGTCTTGAATATGCGCCCTTGCCCTTTATCATGATTACGGCTTCCTTGATGCCGCCCATTCCTGTTTCGTTTGTATCTACTATCTCGGTCTTCCATCCTCTGCGCTCAGCATAGCGTATATACATTCTTATGAGATCAGCTCCGAACAAAGCGGCCTCGTCGCCGCCTGTTCCGGCTCTGATCTCAAGAACTACGTTCTTCTGATCGTTAGGGTCTTTAGGAATGAGCAGTTTTTTGAGTTCTTCGCTCAGAATTTTTTCCTGCTCCTCAGATTCTGAGAGTTCCATCTTTGCAAGTTCTCTCATCTCTTCATCGGAACTGCTGTCGTTTAAAATTTCCTTGTCCTCCGAGATGCTCTCAACAACCTTTTTGTATTCCGTATATTTGTTAACTATCGGCTCTATTTCGCCGAGTTCTCTGGCATAGCTCTGCCACACCGGCTGATTTGAGATGATCTCAGGGTCGGCTACCTTGAGGCTGAGCTCCTTGTATTTATTCTGTATAAAGTCAAGTTTATCGTACATATGTCATCAATGCTCCCAAAATCGTCTTTGCACGCGAAATAAATCCGCCGGCATGACCGCAGAAGATCACCGGCTGATTGTAATATCGATTATTATTTGTAAGCTTCTGTTATTATACCACGATGGCTCTGCCTGAAAACAGATGAGCATCTGTGTGGATTTTCATTGTAAGAAAAAAACCGGAATAAAAATTCCGGCTTCTCTCTATCATTATTCCATGTTGAACTTTTTCTTGAACTTCTCTACACGACCGCCTCTGTTTATAAACTTCTGCTGGCCGGTATAGAAAGGATGACATGCTGAACAGATATCAAGCTTAAGTTCCGGTTTTGTTGATTTTGTCTCAAATGTGTTGCCGCAGGCGCATGTAACCTTGCAGGTAACATAGTCAGGATGAATTCCCTGTTTCATTGTTTTCACCTCTTTTCGCGTGCAGTGTTAGTTAAACTCACGTTCTTTATCTTCGAATAGCTTTGTTATCGTAGCACAAAACAACGCGATATGCAACACTTTATTTTGTGCCGGCTGATGAAGCCGAGACCACGCGGTCTTTGCCCGCGAGGTCCTTGTGCACTTCTATGTCTGCGAAACGGTCCTGTGATTCAAGAAGCTGCTTTACCGCATCAGCCTGATCGTATCCGATTTCCATTATCAGAAGTCCGTGCTTCGAAAGGTACTTCCAGGAGTTTTCTGCGAGTATCCTGTAAAAATCGAGTCCGTCAGCACCTCCATCAAGTGCGGTCACCGGCTCGTACTCTGTTATTTCACGCTGAAGTCCCGGGATAACTCCGCTCGGAATATAAGGCGGATTGCATAGTATCATATTGAATCTGCCCTTGAGCGGAACTTCCCTTCCCCTTTTTATGCGATTGAACATATTCGTATGCTCAAAAGTAATACGCTTTTCAACACCGTTCTTAGCGGCATTTCTATCCGCGACATCGAGTGCTTCCTCGCTTATGTCACACGCAGTCACCTTGGCCTTGGGAAGATTGGACGCCATAGAAACGGCTATGGCTCCCGAACCGCAGCACATGTCCAATATACTGATGCTGCCCTTCATTGTTCCGGCCCGGTTTATCGCATACTCTACAAGAGTCTCAGTATCCTGACGAGGTATCAGCACCGACCCGTTTACTTCGAATTTGAGTCCCATGAACTCCTGTGTTCCGGTGATATACTGAACAGGCTCGCCGGCCGCTCTGCGGTCTATAAGATTGAAATAGTAATCAGCTGTATAGTCATCGCATGCGTCGTTTCTGTGCACGAAAAGAAAAGATCTCGGCTCGTCAACGGCATACAGAAGGAGCAACTCAGCATCGAGCGTAGCGTCCGGATTATTTTCGGCTTCAAGCCTGTTTATTCCTATTTTTAAAATTTCTCCAAAAGATGTAACCATAAAAAATCATACTTTTCACGAATTCAGATCGTTTTTGCGGCTCCCCTGATGACTGAACTGATCTGCAAAGTCCGGCCTGTTCCATTTTTGTACTGCCGCCCTTATTCCACTGCGCTTTCGCTGCCGCAGCTCTTTATTTCATTAATGTCATATACGTATTGTATTTTATGCTGTTCTGTCTGCCCGTCAATTTCGGGTGCACCACTGTCAGGTCCGGATTTTTCCGAATTTTCTGTATCATCCTGCGCAGCAGATTCTCTGTCTATCAGTCTGCCATACGAATCAACATCATATATGCGTTCCGCGGCAGGTCTGTCTGCTAAGCATGCATTTACAGCAACAATGGCTACTTGAAGCTGAGATTCATCAGGAACTCTTGTTGTAAGCTTCTGCATGAGCAGTCCCGGTACGCTGAGAACTTTTACGAGCATTGAATCGCTCCTGCCCGCCCAGCGCAGTACTTCGTATGAAAGCCCCGCAACCACTGGTATGAGCAGCAGTCTTGATCCTATCCTGAGTGCGAGATTTGGCCAGCCGAGAAGCGAAAACAGCAAAAGACTGATTATCATCACGAACATGAGGAAACTTGTTCCGCATCTCGGATGAAGAGTTTCAAACTTACTGCAGTTCTCAGGCGTAAGCTCCAGCCCGTTTTCATAACAGTGAATCGTCTGATGCTCGGCTCCGTGATATTCGAAGACTCTCTTTATGTCGCTCATCTGTGCTATTGCCGCAATATAAAGAACGAACATGATTATCCTCAGCACGCCTTCTATGAGATTGAGTGCAATCGTGCTGCCTATCCATCTCCCGAGAAGACCTACAGCCCATGTCGGAAGCATTACAAAAACCGCTATTGAAATCACGAGTGCTACTATTACAGAAAAATAAAGCATCAGGTTGAAAACAGCTTTCGTGCCGAATTTTTCAGTCAGCCATGTCTCAAATTTTCCTGGTTTCTCCGCTTCTTCCTCAGGCATTGATTCTTCGAGTACTTCAGCTGAATACATCAGCGTGCTCGTTCCAGTCACAAGCGATTCCACAAAAGCGACTACGCCGCGTATAATCGGCCATCGCATCCATTTCCCGCGCGGTTTTTCAGGCGATTCCTTGACATTAATCGTTCCGTCAGGCCGTCTAACCGCTATCGCTGTCCGGTCAGCACCCTTCATCATTATGCCCTCCATGACCGCCTGACCACCCATCTTCGTCGGATTGCAGTCTTTTATGAATATTTTGCCGAAATCCAATCAATCATCCCCCGTCTGTATCTATCCGAGAACTCTTGTCTTGTTTATTATCTCCACAAAATCCCTGTTTGTTCTGGTGTGCGCTATGTTGTCTATTATTTTTTCGGTAACCTCGGATGTTCCCTGACTCGACATAGCGCGCCTTATCTTGTATACAGCTTCAAGTTCTTCCCTGGTAAGAAGCAGATCCTCGCGTCTTGTGCCGGACTTGTTTATATTTATTGCCGGAAAAATGCGGCGCTCTGACAGCTTTCTGTCGAGATGAAGCTCCATATTTCCTGTACCCTTGAATTCCTCAAAAATAACATCGTCCATCCTGCTGCCTGTCTCTATGAGCGCAGTGGCGAGGATAGTTATGCTTCCGCCTTCTTCGAGCTTTCTGGCGGAACCAAAGAATTTCTTCGGTTTGTGGAGAGCTCCCGGGTCTATACCTCCCGAAAGAGTTTTTCCTGAAGCAGGCACAACCATGTTATATGCTCTGGCGAGTCTCGTTATGCTGTCAAGAAGAATTATAACGTCTTTTTTATGTTCTGCAAGACGCTGTGCGTGCGCGATTACCATCTCCGCAACCTTTACATGATGCTCCGCCTGTTCATCGAATGTCGAATAAATGACTTCGCCCTTTATCGAACGCTGCATGTCCGTCACTTCCTCAGGGCGTTCATCTATCAGCAATACCATGACGTGCATGTCAGGATATTGTTCCTCTATGCTGCAGGCGATCTTCTTGAGCAGCACTGTTTTTCCTGTTTTCGGAGGTGCGACAATCAGTCCTCTCTGTCCTTTACCTACAGGCGCAAAAAGATCTATCAGGCGCATTGAAAGGTCTTTCCCGGTGCTTCCTCCCTCGAGACGTATCCTTTCGTGAGGAAATACAGGCGTAAGATCTTCGAAATTAGGTCGGCGCATTGAAACACCCGGTTCATCGCCGTTTACTGTATTTACATATAGAAGAGCGCCAAAACGCTCGCCTTCGTTCGGGCGTCTCGTGATTCCTTTTATTCTGTCGCCTGTCTTAAGATTAAAGCGTCTTATCTGTGTTTGAGATACGTAGATGTCCTTGTCGCTTGTGAGAAAATTATGAAATCTGAGAAATCCGAATCCACCGTCCGCAATATCGAGAATTCCCTCTACCTGAGGACGTTCCTCGTCGCTGTATTTGCGCTCCTGTTTCTGATTTTGATTTTTTTCTCTGTAATTTCCTGATTCCTGGCTTTCTTCTTCGCTTCCTGAAGTCTTATATCTGTACCCTGTATGATTATTGCTGTGGGGAGGCCTGCGATACTCATGTCTATGACTGTTTTCAGAATCAAAATGTCTGTAATTTTTTTCTTCGTGAGTGCGGCTGGAATAAATCTGAGATTTGTCCGGTTCAGATGATCTGTTTTCGTAGTGTTCTTTTTTTCTGGCATTAAAATCCGTTTTGCTGTCAGAAGAGGCGCTGCCGGAGTTCTCGTCTCGGCTGTGGCTTGGTTCATTACTGTTTTCATCATGTGATGCAGCGTTTTCTCTGACTTTATCAGCTATAACCTGCCTGAGCTGCACCTTGTGAATCGCCTCCGGATTTTCTACGCCAATTTTTGCGGCTATATCTCTTAGTTCCGCTACCTTCATGGATTTTAGAGAATCCAAATCGATATTTGTCATTTTTACCTCTTGAAAAGAGGCGGTACAAGAAATAAACATTTTTGTCTGTACCGCCCGTGATGAAAAAACTATTCTATAACTCTGCCGTATTCCGGCTTTTTGTTCATATTGTGGATTGCTCTGATAAATCTTACAGTACCCGATTTGGAGCGCATGACCACAGTTTCTGTTGTAGCTTTATTATTTCCCATGAAGCGGACGCCCTTGAGCAGGTCACCGTCTGAAACACCTGTTGCTACAAACATTATGTCGTCGCCTTTTGCAAGATCATCAGTTGTGAGAACATCAAAGTAATGCGAATCGGTATGAGCCCTCTTGATTTCATCAGGAGTACGTGCGAAAAGTCTGCCCTGAATTTCTCCGCCAAGGCACTTGAGAGCTGCTGCAGCGAGAACGCCTTCAGGGCATCCGCCGATGCCTGTGAGCACGTCTACACCGCTGTCATCGAAGCATGTTGCGATAGCCGCCGCAACGTCACCGTCTGAGAACATCTTGATTCTGCAGCCGAGATCTCTGCACTGTTCGATGATGTGCTTATGTCTGTCCCTTTCGAGGACTGTTACTGTCAGGTCCTCGATATCCTTGTCCAGAGCTTTTGCAACCGCTACAAGATTTTCCTCGAGCGGCTTTTCAATATTTATAACGCCTTTTGCCTTTGGTCCTACAGCTATTTTCTCCATGTAGTAGTTTCTTGTGGCATACAGACAGCCTCTGGGAGCAACCGCGATTACCGAAATTGCATTTGCGCGGCCTTTTGCCGTCGACGTAGTTCCGTCGAGCGGATCTACCGCGATATCGACTGAAGCTGCATGTTCGCCGCCTTTTCCGATCTGCTCTCCGATATACAGCATAGGAGCCTCATCCTTTTCGCCCTCTCCTATAACTACTACACCGTCAATATTTACCGTGTCGAACATCATGCGCATGCCTGTTACAGCCGCCTGATCCGCCGCGTTTTTATTTCCGCGCCCAAGCCATTTTGCTGAATCAAGCGCTGCATTTTCAGTTACTCTCGCAAGCTCCAGACCGAGGCTCCTGTTCATTACTGCATGGGATTTGTTATTTGACTGAGCTTCTGTCTTTGTCTGCTCTTCTGACATTTTTCGTGTGCCTCCGAATATTTACATGGCAGCATAAGTCCGCCAACAAAAAATTAAATTTTTAATATATTTATTAATTATATCAGACTTAGGCGTTAATTCTCAATA
Source organism: uncultured Eubacteriales bacterium (assembly GCA_902796965.1). Classification (GTDB taxonomy): domain Bacteria; phylum Bacillota; class Clostridia; order Peptostreptococcales; family Anaerovoracaceae; genus RUG708. The sequence continues at coordinate 17,758 of CADBRA010000015.1, forward strand.
ATTATCGGGATTTACGCAGCCGTCTGCCGTATTTGTGAACTTTTCCTGATCTAAAAGCAATGGGCTTATGAGATATGCTTACGCACAGCCGTCTAAGAAGTTTAGCGTTCGAATCTCTGCATATTGCCAGGCAAGTCCTATTCTTACATGTGTGTCCGCTTCGCCTCTGCCGTGCGGAATACGCATACCAACAGTTCTACTTTTTAAGTCATTCATCCCATATATGAAAGCAGTGTTTTTTCTGGCCGCTTATTCATAAAACTTATTCAGCAGACGCGCTCCCTGAGTCAGATGACTTTCCGCTGTATATTTCGGTAAGCATGTCTTTTGTCGCATCTTTATCCTGTATGTAATATGACGCCTGCCCGATATATTTTCCTTCGCCGGGCACAGTATATGTATTTATTGAGTCTTCTTTTAAATTCATAGCTGAAAGCGCATATTGGCTGACCGCCCCAAGAGTCAGATCTGATTTAACATTATCAGTTACCAGCTTCGCCGAAGACAGAATACCGTGTTTTATACACTGATTGTAGAGTGACTTCATGAACTCCTGCTGTGCCTCTACGCGGCCGATGTCTCCGTTGGCATAACCGTGTCTGTATCTCAAATACTGCACCGCATGTTTTCCGTCGAGAGTCTGCTGACCTTTTTTGATATTGATTACCAGAGGCGGATCGTCATACGGATCCTCGTAGTGCATATTCCGTTTTACGTTTAGAGGCACGCCGCCGACTCCGTCGACGATCGTTTTGACAGCATCATAATCTATGATCGCATAATAATTGATCTGAATTCCATAGAGCACGTCGCTGACTGCCTCTGCAGTCGGTTTTATGCCCTCTGCGGAGTATATAGAATTTATCTTTTTCTGAGCCGCGCCGTCATATCCATCTCTATGGTAATATGTATCCCTCGGCACAGAGATAACATCGACTTTATCGTTATCCATGTCCCAGCTAATGAGCATAATGGTATCTGTCATGTTGGCGTTTACGCCCAGCATAAGCAGGTTTATACGTTTTACATCGGGATAAGCATCATAAAACGATCCTTTATTGTCTACCAGCACTCCAATGCTGTCAGCGGAGCTGTCGCCGTTCGTATCAGATTTAAATAAATTTATATTTGATACTGATCTAAAAACAGGAATTCCTATAAGAGTAAAAATGACCAGAAAAGTCAGAAAAAATTTCAAAAAAGTTTTTGCCTTCATCATCAGTTCCTTCGACTGGTTCAGCTACATTGCATACACATGCAACATTCCCCTTGACAACCAAACACTCTTCACGATTACAACACATTTCTGCGCGTTTTTCTATTATACTCTAAAATCGTATCTGTCAAGCAAATTAAATATAAGATTAATACTTTTTTAAGAGCATATCATTATGATTCGTGCACAGGTTCAGCTGTTTTCCATAGATTACTGCCAGTAATAACCAAAACTGAAGAAACGCATTACGCGGACTCCGTCCGCCGGGCGCTCTGCCCTGTACGGATGAAACCCGCGTATTTATGCTTATTGTCAGCAGAGCTGACGCAAATATCTGATATTTATTTATTGTTATATTTGTAGAACCCTTCTCCCGTCTTCTGGCCGAGCTTGCCTGCTCTTACCATTTTTCTGAGCAGCGGATGAGGTCTGTACTTGTCCTCACCGAGTTCCTTGTGAAGGACTTCCATTATAGACAGGCAGACATCAAGTCCGATGAGGTCAGCCAGTGCAAGAGGTCCCATAGGATGATTAGCGCCGAGCTGCATCGCTCTGTCTATATCTTCAGCTGAAGCTATGTTTTCTGCAAGAACTCCAACACACTCATTTATCATAGGGACGAGCATCCTGTTTACGACGAATCCCGGCGACTCGTTTACAACGATAGGCGTCTTCTGAAGATTTGTCGCTACTTTCTTGACTACTTCGATAGTCTCATCAGAAGTGTTGTATCCTGGAACTACTTCAACGAGCTTCATTACAGGTGCCGGATTGAAGAAGTGCATTCCGGCAACACGCTCCGGCCTGTCTGTGACCGATGCGATCTCTGTTATTGAAAGAGACGAAGTATTTGAAGAAAGGATGACCTCAGGACGGCAGATCCTGTCAAGCTGTCTGAAGATGTCCTTTTTGATTTCCATATCTTCACTGGCTGCTTCTATTATGAAATCGCAGTCCGCCAGATCTTCTATATTTGTCGTTCCTGTGATGCGGGCCATGTTCTCTTCTTTTTTCTCAGCAGCAAGCCAGCCTCTCGTGATCATGAAATCATACTGACCTTCGATATGCTTGAGCGCTTTATCTACTGAAGACTGTTTTCTCGCTCTGAAAATCACCTCGAAGCCGCAGTTTGCTATATGCTGCACGAGACCGGCGCCCATCGTTGAAGCGCCTAAAATACCGATCTTCTTGAACTCCATAAATGCCTCCTTTTCTTCCGTCATTTATGCCGGATTATTGTACGTTTCTATTCTCCTTTGAAATCAGCTTTTCTTCTCTCGAGGAAAGCTGCCATGCCCTCTTTCTGATCTTTTGTGCCAAAGCACATTGCGAACAGATCTGCTTCTATTCCTATTCCGGAATCTATATCCACTTCCTGTCCGCGTTTGATGGCCGAATTAGCCCACATAACCGCAAGCGGCGCATTTGAAGCAATTCTGGCTGCCATCGCTTCTGCCGCAGGCATCAGTTCATCAGGCCCTACTACTTTGTTTACCAGTCCATATCTGAAAGCTTTCCAGGCTTTTATGTTCTCTGCTGTGAGAATCATCTCTGCCGCTCTGCCTCTTCCAACAATAGCCGTGAGCCTCTGTGTCCCGGAAAATCCGGGAGTGATGCCGAGTCCCGTTTCAGGCTGACCGAAAACAGCCTTTTCGGACGCGATCCTGATATCGCAGCACATGGCAAGCTCAAGTCCTCCGCCAAGGGCATATCCATTGACGGCGGCTATAGTGGGCTTTTCAGATTTTTCGATCTTTCTGTACAGCTTCTGACCGGCATTTCCAAATTTTCTGCCCTCTATCATGTTCAGATTAGCCATCTCTTCAATGTCTGCGCCTGCCGCAAAAGCTCGTCCTGCTCCGGTAATCACGATAACCCTTACTTCATCGTCCCTCTGGAGTTCATCGAATGCCTGGCTCATATCGGAAAGAACCTGTGAATTCAACGCGTTAAGTGCTTCAGGTCTGTTGAGCGTCATTATCGCGTAATGATTCTTTTTTTCTGTCAGTACAAATGCCATAATGCCCACCTCCTGTCTTCTCTGCATCAGGAAAATTCTACGAAATCATTATATATGTTGTAGCAATTATTTTCAAGTCAATTATTTGTTTTGTATTTATTTAGTTCACATAATGTTTTGTATCACCGGATCAAAAGAAAACTTTTGCACCCGCTGTCATCATGACGATTCTTTTTATATATAAAAAGAATCATTCCTGACCGTTTCATTCAGCAAATTTATATTAAAAATGCATATTGGTGATTTCATGATATATAATTATACTAATTGTGTAATTATATTATCTACAACCCTTCTTTATTATTTTACAGGTATTATAGGAAAATAGCATTATGAAAAAAAATATCAACAGGGTAAAACGCATCGTCTCCGTTTTTATCGCGGCTGTCATCGTTTTATTTCCCGCTGCAGTTCCTTTGCCATATTCGGCCGCATCTGAAACAGCTGTAAAAGCTTACGCATCGTCTTTCAGCGATATATCCGACACTCCTTTTGTCAGCGCCGTCGAGATGCTCTCAAACGCAGCCATCATAAACGGATACGGCGACGGCACATTCGGGCCATACGATACACTTACGAGAGCAGAGGCATGCACACTTATATATAAAGCTTACGGTGATGACACATATTCGCCGTACAGCAGATATAACTTCAGCGATCTGCCTGACAGCCACTGGGGATACAAATATATCACGTACTGCGCCGGCGCAGGGATCGTATCAGGATATCCTGACGGCACGTTCAGGCCGAACAACAGTGTCACATATGACGAACTCATATCGATGCTGGTAAGAGCCCTGAAGCTCAACAACGGGCAGATACTCGCATGGCCGACTGGATATATAAATGCCGCTCGTCAGGCCGGACTTCTGAACGGTCTCTCAGGTGTCTATATAGGCAGCAGCAATACGTCGTATGCTAACCGCGGCAACACCGCAATAATGATGGCCAGCTCTGATTTCAACACATCAGCAGCTGCAGACCCCGATGAAGATATTCTCGCTGACCGCGATATGACAGGAGTCGTGTATGGAATTGTCACAAGGACACGTTCCGATCTCGACAGCACTGGAAACGGAGGCATAATCGCAAGTCTGCTGCTCGGAGGATGGACTTATGATGCGGTTCCGTCACCTTCTCTTCCGTATCAGTTCGATAATATGACGCCGGCCACAGGGCTCGTCAGGGTTGCGATAGAAAACGGCCGCGCCGTGAGCGTGACAAAAGTCAATTCTTCGTACAGCGGAGCATACGGCATGATGACTCCGGCCGACAACAGCTCCGGACTGACGGCGTTCAGCCGCATAATGTCTGTAAGCGGCAATGCGCTGCATTACAACGGCAGCACAAGTGGCAGCATAAACATCAGCTCCAATGCTGTATTCTACAGAATCGGTATGGCAAACGGACGTCTTTCGGCATACGCTGTCGATAAGTCGGAGATCTCACCCGGCGATATGGCTGCTGCTTACTCTGTAAACGGTGCAGCGGGCACCGCGGCTGAAATCCTGATTACCATTCAGCCACAGGATTTCGACGATGTACTTCATCAATCAGACAATGCCGATTTCAGGCTTATGGGCTGACTTGTCCAAACACAGCACAGCTCCTAAATCCGCTTATTTCGGTATTTCTGCCGCGCAGCAGATGAATGCACATGTATCTCGATTCCTGCACACAGACAGAACGATACGTTTTTCACATGTTAAAGCCTCTGCTGAGCCTAATGCTCCTGCAATGACGGAATTCCAAAAACGATCACAGATTCGCCTGCAGCTTGAGTCGATTTGCTCATGCAGGCTGAAAACAGAGCCGGCCGCTGCGCTCGTATCTGCATTGATCTGTATGATTAAAAGTACGAAAAAGGAGAAGCCGATTCCAGCTTCTCCTTTTTCTTTTATTTTATTTCGTTTCAGTTTTTAGCATATGAAAAACGCCCGCAGGTCTGCACATCGGACTCTCCTGTGCGGATATCTCTGATATTATGCGGAGTCCCGCACAAAAGAACGCGAGCAGCATGCTGATATGTCCGGCTACTCTGTCAGCGGAGCTGACGCAGGATTCTGTTTTTCTGATTATTTTCTGAGGGCTTCTACCTTATCTGTTTTTTCCCAAGGCACTCCCACATCTGTGCGTCCGAAATGGCCGTATGCTGCAACCTGTCTGTAAATAGGTCTTCTGAGGTCGAGCATGCGGATTATTCCCGCAGGTCTGAGGTCGAAGTTTTCCTCGATGCGCTTTATGATCTCTTCATCGGAAATTCTGCCTGTGCCGAATGTGTCGACCATTATAGAAACAGGTCTGGCTACGCCGATCGCATATGCAAGCTGGATCTCGCACTTATCTGCCAGGCCAGCGGCTACGATATTCTTGGCCACGTATCTTGCAGCATAAGCCGCCGAACGGTCTACCTTTGTAGGGTCCTTGCCCGAGAATGCGCCGCCGCCGTGACGCGCATATCCGCCGTAAGTATCTACTATGAGCTTGCGGCCTGTAAGGCCGGAGTCTCCGTGCGGTCCGCCGATTACGAATCTGCCTGTAGGATTCACGAGATATTTTGTATCGTCGTCGAGCAGATATGCCGGAAGGACAGGCTTGATCACGTATTCGATGACGTCTCTTCTGATCTGATCAAGCGTTACGTCAGGATCGTGCTGAGTCGACACAAGTACTGTATCGATTCTCTTTACTTTTCCGTCATCCCCGTACTCTACAGTGACCTGAGTCTTGCCGTCAGGTCTGAGATAAGGAAGAGTTCTGTCCTTGCGCACAGCTGTAAGTCTGCGTGAAAGTTTATGCGCATATGTAATGGCTGCAGGCATGAGTTCCGGCGTCTCATTGCACGCATATCCGAAAATTATGCCCTGGTCGCCGGCGCCGATAGCTTCGATCTCGTCATTTAACTCGCCTGTCTTGTACTCGAGAGCTTTGTCGACGCCCATCGCGATGTCAGGCGACTGCTTGTCGAGCGCAGTAAGCACGTTGCATGTAGTTCCGTCAAATCCAAGATCACTTGACGTATATCCGATCTCATTTACGACATTCCTTGCTATTTCAGATATATCGACCTGAGCGGTGGTGCTTATTTCACCCATGATCATTACCATACCCGTTGTTACCGTAGTCTCTGCCGCTACACGTCCGTTTGGATCCTGAGCGATTATAGCATCAAGAATAGCATCTGAAATCTGGTCACAGATTTTGTCAGGATGACCTTCAGTAACCGATTCCGATGTAAACAGCTTTTTCATTTTTTTGCTCCTCTATATATGCACAATATATTAATTAATTCTGAGATAAACCGACTGTACTAAAAAGCCTCTTCCACGAACAGGAAGAGGCTTCTGTCAGCATTGTCGGAGTTCCACCTCATCTTTCAGATATATGAATATCTGCAGGAATTAGCACCTTCCGCACATGCACACCGCACGGTGGTTGCCGGGCTTCAAAGGGCCTGATCCCTCAGCCTCTCTCAATAAGGAGATTATTGACACATGTGATTTTACCTTAAATGTTTCTATTGTCAATAGATTATTTACATGATCATTTGCGTTTTAGAACAATATCACTAATATGTCGTGTTACATAACACAAGCCGCCCGAAATGAGCGGCTTTACTAAAATCTTTTTATAATATATCTAATCCGGCTGTCAGTATGCGGCTGCTTCAGTCTATGCGTTTTTTGACGCTACCAGAAACGCTTCGGCACTGCCGCCCGGAATTAGGTCCTCTCTGAGAATGGTCCATCCGTTCAGCGTTATGAAGTTCTTATACTCGTCAAATGTCCACTCCCGTGAATCAGGATGTCCCATGAAAACCTTTACAAGATGAACTGTATCCTCAAAAGCTCCTCCGTTTCTGACATAATTTGGTGCGATGAGCACGCCGTTCGGCTTCAGCACACGCGCTGCCTGATCGAGCACATCCTCCGGCTCGTCAAATATGTTGAGCGCGTTCGCAATGATGACTGCATCAAAACTATTGTCCGGATATGTCAGACATTCAGGTTCCTGGATATCCCACATGAGATTGTCAGGTGTTCCCTTTTTCTGGGCTTTCGCGATTATATTCTCCGAAAAGTCGCAGGCCACGACAGGTCCGCAAACATCAGCTGTACTGCGCGCTATGTCTCCGGTTCCGCAAGCGATATTAAGCACTCTCATAGATGGATCGAGCTCGTCACGTATCATATTTGTAAGAGTGAGAAATGTCTTGTGATTTGCGGCGTACCTCAGGCTGTACATGTTGGCAGTTCCATCCCACAGAGCTCTGGGTCCCTTTGTCAGATTAACATGTCTTTTGATGAACACAGCCGATACAGCTGCAGCTGCGCCGATCGTTACTCCAGCCGCCACAGCTGCAGCGCAGCGGCTGGAGCGTGATGCCGGCGCAGATTTCCTTTTTTCCCCTGATTTTGCCGTAAGCGGCCTGTTTATCCTGGATTCCACATTATCTTTTACAGCATAAACACTGTCCATAATGCCTTCGCTTATTGTGCCGCCAGCTTTTCTTCCAGTTTCTACAATATTAATATCTGTGATATCAGGAGCTGCCTGCCGCAGATCATTCATCTTCTTAATAATCTGTTTTTTACGGCGGTTTCTGCGCCTTTTCTTTTTAATGGTTTCTGCCGCATCAGCAGATTTTTCCTTTATATATGTTCCGGAAGTTTTCACAGCCTCAGGCACTTTTTCCTGTATGATATAAATATTGTATGGGACATCAAATCTCTTTTTCACTGCATGCGACCTCCTTTTCGGCGGGATTAAGGCGTATGCCTGATATGAAGGCACGCGCCAGATCACCCGTTAATTAAATCATGGATTCTAATGATAAAAATCGTTCTTCCGCCAACAGAACCAGGCATCCGGATTCAGCACATGCGAGCCTGATCATCAGAATGCTGTTTTTCAATCCGTCGTTTGTTAAGAACCCGATCTGATAATATAATATTATAGTAATTATACATTCACCGGAGCTACTCATGAACACCAAAGTTCTTAAAAAAATAATACGTTTGTAAAATATGAATATATAAGCTGATTCCGGTTATATTAATATGATTCTGAAAAACTGCAGCACCGGCAGTTTTTTCAGAATGATTTCACACAGTTTGCGAGGAGGAAGATCAATATGGCATTCGGCAAAGCCGTTACAGGCATAGACAACAGCGGTTCTTTCCGCGTTTATATGGGAATTTCAACAGGAATAGTTCAGGAAGCGAAAAAACTTCACAATACGTCGCCTCTGGCGACGCATCTGCTCGGCAGAGCTTTAACCGGCACAGGACTCATGGGACTCATGCTTCGCGAGCCAGGAATGAAGATTACGATGCAGTTCAAGGGAGACGGCCCGGCCGGGCAGGTGCTCTGCACAGCAGACAGCGAAGGACACGTAAAAGGCTATATCGTGCATCCTCTCGTAGAGATGCCGCTCAGGGACGACGGATCTCTCGATGTGAGCGGAGCTCTCGGACACGGCACTGTAACATGCATACGCGACATGGCCGACTCTAAGGAGCCTTATGTCGGCAAGGTTCCGCTCGAAAGCGGCGAAATCGCCGAGGACATCGCATCGTATTTCTATCAGTCCGAGCAGGTCAAAACAGTTGTTTCTCTCGGCGTTAAGCTCGATGAAAACGGCGAAGTTCTCGCGTCAGGCGGAATAATAGTGCAGCTTCTTCCTGATGCATCTGAAGAAGCTTTATCGGCGCTCGAAGAATGGCTTCCTGACATGCCGAAGATATCTGAGCTTTCACATGAGGTTACTTCAAATGCTGACGGTCGCAGTGATGATGCCGTCATGACTGAATTTCTTGAAAGAGCATTCCTCGGCATGCCTGATAAATTTGCAGTCAAACCACTCGACTGTCTCGATTTCGAGTGGAAATGCGGCTGCTCTGTTTCAAGATTTGAGCAGGGTATAATCAGTCTCGGAGTAAAGGAAATCAGCCAGATAATAGAAGAAGACGGGCAGGCAGAAGTGATATGCCAATTCTGCGGCAAAAAATATGACTTTGACAGGAAGCATCTCGAAAGGCTCGAGGCAGTTGCCGCTGCCAAGCACATTGACTGAGGCAGCATCAGCGTGTACTGGAATCATATGGGATACGGGCTGCTGTCATCACGGCAGTATGTAAGCGTCACCGCGTTTCCTGCACAGATATGCCGCTGATCTTTTCCTGCCGTAATACATATGTCATCCAGCCAGGCCCCGATGCGGATACTGCACCGAGCCGACGGCTCTTATATTCTGACTTTCACAACAAAACAGGCGGCACATGATGTGCCGCCTGTTTTAAAATTTGCTTATTATTTTTTTATCGATATATCAGATTAATAGAGCGCTATGATCTTCTCTGCGAGTTCTTCCTCATCTTCGCCCTCCACAGGAACGCACTCATAAAAATACTTTTCTATCTCGTCCCAATCCGTCATGCGGGATTCCGGTGTGCAGAGCAGCTTTACATACTTTTCATATTCACCTGTAGGATTGAGCCAGCTCTTTGGAACATCAACTCTGTAAAACTGAAATCCCTGTTCGAAGCCATATTTCAGTCCGTCAATCTTTATGGTTCCGTTGCCTTTGTCATCGATAGGATCCGGTGTATAGAGTTCCGTGTTTGCATATCTTCCTGTTTTTACGCCTAACTTTTTCATCCTTATTTCCTCCTGAATTTCTCCGATTTTCATTATTAATGTCATATATATTTATTGGCACATATCAATTCTATTAAGCATCGTACGTGCCAGATTTTTGGCATTGATAATTATATCACAAATTTCTTCCTCGTTTATATTTATTGGAAAAATACCAGAATTATATGTACATCCGCAGAATTTCATTCAGATGATTTTCGAAAAGTTCATCGCTGTCATATTCCTCTGCACGGTCTGATATCTGCCTTCTACGGTCAGCAGGTATCTGCAGGAACTGCGCATAATTTTCAACAATACCGTGTCTCCTGGCGAGCTGATATGTACGCTGCTCAATTGCAGGAAGGCCGAGCACCTGATCCGCCTGCTCCAGCAAAAAATCCTTATCTCTGCCGATACTGCCGTTTATCGATCCGACAAGATTCGTGATATGGTCACTGACGATGTTCACGTCAGGCGCCGTTATGTCCGAAATCATATCTCTGATCTCATGAAGCTTTTCTATGTCAGTGCACTCCGTAAACTCCCCGCTCAGCATCATATCGTGCATCTCGGATTCGAGCGGTAGCACAAATGTCCTTATTCGAACAAAATCCGGCTTTATCTGATTCACAACATAAGCTGTCTGCTCTGAATTTTCGCGGCTGTATCTTTCTCCGCCGATTCCTGGCATAAAATAAACAGAAAGCTCAATGCCGGCTTCCATTGTCTTCTTTCCTGCCATTATCTGCTGTTCCTGAGTGAGTCCCTTGTTTATCATTTTAAGGATGTTGTCAGATCCGCTCTCGAACCCTGTATGTATCCTGTCCAGCCCGCTTTTTTTTAGCATTTCAAGCTGCTCAACTGAATAACGCGACAGCGTTTCAGCTCTTCCATATGTGGTTATGCGTCTGACCGACGGAAATTTTTCCCTGAGATAGGAAAGCACATCTGCCAGCTTTTCAGGCATGAGCGCAATGGAATTTCCATCCTGCAGGAATACATTTCTCCCGCCATTTCCCAGCCAGTTATAGACCATATAAAAACACTGCAGTTCGCTGCCGTTCATCTTTTCAAGATGCGGTATAAGCTTTTCACGGTCGACAACACCGTCATCACCTGCGCAGCTGTATATCAGATCGCGGAAATAAGCCATATTGTCGATGTTGTGTTTGATCTGATCCGGCTTGATGATATGAAACTGCTGTCCCCTGTAAACAGTACAGAATCTGCACTTGTTCCACGTACAGCCGCTCGTGATCTGGAGCAGCAGACTATCAGCCTCGCTTGGAGGCCTGATTGGACCTATGTCGAACGATCTGTCTTCCATCTCGATACCTCTTCTTCCGGAGTGCTGCTATTCAGACGCCCGCTCGCTCTGGCCGTGGAAGTCCTCTTCTCTCATTATAGACGCTCTCAGCTTTATAATATGTTCTATCGAATATTTCTGAGCAGCGTCCTGATCTCTCTCTATCATGCTGCTGAGGATCAGGCGGTGTTCATCTATAACTTCCGCAGCTCTCCTGATCGATTTGAAATATATATAGCGGAAACGGAGCACCTGCTCCTGCAGATCCTTGAGGATTGCAATTAAATATTTGTTGCCGCTTCCTTCTGTGATCAGGTTGTGGAAACGCGTATCAAGCTGGATGAGGCTTTCCGTTTCTCCCTCATTGTATGCTTCCTCGTATCGAGCGTTTACTTTTTTTAGCTCCTCGAGTCCATCATCCGTCATATTCTGAGCTGCAAGATACGTCGCCAGTCCCTCAAGAGGTTCTCTTACGAAAAGCATATCCTCCATGTCCTTTGCCGAAATATCCGAGACATAAGCTCCTCTTCTCGGCTCAATCGTCACGAGGTTGTCTTTCTCAAGCTGCCTTATCGCCTCTCTGACAGGGGTGCGGCTGACACCCATGCTCTCGGCAAGATCAATTTCCATCATTCTTGTGCCCGGTTTGATCTGGCCTGTCATGATCAGCATGCGGAGCTCCTCATATACCAGCTCTCTCAGCGGCTTATGCTCCTGCATATTAATATTAAGCAAATTTTAACACCTCTCTGTGTATCCATCAGTATAATTCATCGATTTATTTGATTCAAATTATTATACTAAAATTGTACTATGTATACAAGAAAGATATACCTCCCTGCTTTTATTACATGCCGTCATCCGCCGAGCCGTCATCCTCGCTTCCGGCAGCCGGCATATTCGTTATAAATGTCAGACATTCCTCGCAGACGCAGTGACCGTGAAAAATACGTCCGCTCTCGACATGTCTGCTTCCGCATATCGAGCAGGAATCATCGAAAATATACGCTTTTCTGCGTCCTCTGCGGCTCTTACCCATTTCCTCTGCTGCAAAAACCCTTTCATCCTTTTTCATTACTTTCTCTCCCCTCAGTATTTTATTCTGTTATCCGTTTCTGCTTTATTGCTTTAACTCGAATGTGCGGTCCGCTTATAAAAAGTTTACATTTTAATTTATGATAAATCAATAGATTTTTCTTCTAATGTCAAAATCTGTCGTTTTGATGTTGTTTTCTGCACTTTTCCGGCTCAGGCGCATCCAATAATAAAACGAAAAGCGTAATTATCACGGAAAACGCAGGTTTACGCCGCAGCAAATCATTTATATTTTCTTGAAGACAGTATAGAGCTGTATTTTTTGTTATTTGTCTGACGTTTTCACCGCTAAATATTCACAGCGCTTGTAATGTATCTAAATTGGGGTACACAAAGCATACTGCTGTAGGTATCATTATGATTCAAATCAGGCAATTATGGATAAGCCGGTTACCGATGCTGTCCTGCGAACTGATCCAGATGACGCGCGCAGCATATTGACGCTAACACTGAAATACGCTCCATATATTTCAGCCGCATATTCCGGGATTCACATTGGCTAGTGGTGTCAGGCGCATGATGTAATCGATACAGCTAAAATATGCGGTCACGTCATTACTGGAAGCGTACGGTTATTTTGCAGCATCTGCAAGACAGGTCTCTAAGCAGACAATCAGGAGTAACATCGGAAGCCATGGTAAAAGCCACTCTGAGTAAAGCGTGGATTCAGTCCAATAAAATTTTTATGAAAAAGTGCGTCTCATGATACCGTTTCATATGCATAAATCTCATAAAAAGTGTCGATTTCCTTTATGATTTACTTTTTCGATTGTGAGTATATAATATGAAGCATATTTTAGCGGCACTGAAAATGTGCCGGTATGTTTGGGTTCAGAAAGGAAGTTTTTCATGAAATCAAGAGCAGGATCTATATGCATTCTGATCACAGCTTTTGCCTTCGGAACAATGGAAATATCGCTGAAAATTGCAGGCGGAGCTTTTTCTTCGTTTCAGCTGACATTTCTTCGTTTCATGATCGGCGGGCTAATGCTGCTTCCGTTCGCAGTGAGGGAAATGCGGCGCAGGGAGCTTCATCTCAACAGAGGGGATTTTCTCTATCTTCTCTTGCTCGGCATAATAAACATATGCTTCAGTATGATACTTTTCCAGATCGGAGTACAGATGAGCAATGCGGGTCTCGCAGCCATCGTAATGTCATCGAATCCGATATTCACGATGATTTTTTCGCACTTCATCGTACACGACTACTTCAACAGACAAAAAGCGATCACTCTCGTGCTGAGCGTAATCGGACTTTTAATAGTGGCCAACCCGGCTTCGTTTCTGCACGGAGGCGGCCAGCTCGGACTCCTTATAGTGCTTGTGGCTGCGATAGGATTCGCATTTTATACAACGCTCGGAAAGATCAGGATGGACCGTCTCGGCGGTATGATAGAAAACTCATTCAGCTTCATCATCGGATCACTGGTCCTCCTCGTCATTAATCTTATAAAAGGTGAACCAATCCTCTCCGGAATCAATGCTCACAGCATATGGCCCCTGCTTTACGCCGGCGTCGTCGTCACAGGTATCGGATACATGTGCTACATGAAGGCAATCGAGCTCTCGGGACCTTCCAACGCATCGGTAGCATTTTTTATAAAACCTGTAGTTGCCCTTATAGGAGCGGCCATTGTGCTCGGCGAACCTATAACAGCCAATGCTGTAATCGGAATGGTATTCATAATACTGGGCTGTACAGCCGCCGGACCTGTTGACAGGTATCTTACGAGAAGAACGGCCGCAAAGCAGGAAATAAAAGCGCCTGAGGCCGAGTCTCCTTCTGAAGTTCCCGCAGTCATAACCATTTCCAGAGAGTTCGGCAGCGGAGGCCGCGATATCGGAAGGCTTATTGCTGAAAAGCTCAACATGAAATATTATGATACTGATATCATTGAAATGCTGGAACGCCAGAGCGGGTTTTCAGCCGAATTCATAAAAGAATACGAACAAGGCCTCGGAGCATCGGGAAGTAAAATACTTTTTGGAATATATGACCAGTACGTCAAGTATGCTGCCGATGAAAGTTCCCCTGTCGACCGCCTTTTTAAAGAAGAGTGCAAACTCATCAAAGGTCTTGCCGACAAAGAGCCGTGCGTCATAGTCGGCAGGCTCGCCAATTATATACTGCGCGACAGAGCCAATGTCTTCAACGTCTTCATCGCGGCCGACACGTCGTGGGAGGCCGAACGCGTCATGAACCGCGACAGTATTTCGCGCGAAGACGCCATAAAGAAAATCAGACGCATAAACCGGCAGCGCAGGAACCACTGCTCATACTTTACAGATACCGAGTGGGGAATCGCAGGAAACTACGACCTTACAGTGAAATCCAGCAGATATGGCATCAAAGGCTCTTCAAATCTCATCGTCGACGCTTTTTCATCAATGGAGGCATGATTAAATATGAAAAACGGAAAAAACACAAGCAGCTGCACATGCGTATTCACGCCGTCTGCGGAAATAAAAACTCCATCACTTGACGCCTGGCTCGCCGAAGCGAAAGCCGACAGCTCCGCTGACCAGTGCGGCATGTACCTGTTCCACAGCGGAACGGTGCGCGCGACCGCAAAGAAGCAGGTCCGCGGCGGCGAAACATCAGCGCCTGTTGAAGGCATGGACTTCTCATACGACAGAGAAAAAGTCGAACAGGCCATATCCGCGGCCGGTACAATGCCGGGCATAAACTACATTCGTGTGTGGCTCAACGAGGGCAGCCTAAAAATCGGCGACAGCATCATGCTCGTCCTCGTCGGCGGCGACATAAGACCTCACGTAATAGACGCGCTGCAGTCGCTTGTGGGAGAGATCAAAAACAACTGCGTTTCAGAAAAAGAAAAATACTGAGTCCTGCGCGGACTCAGTCCGCATAATACACGACCGTCAAACAGCGGCAGCACATAAAAATGGGCTGCCGCTGCTTAATTATTTATGCGCCGAAGTAAATGATGTTCAAGCGCATATTCAAGCTCACTAATACTATGAGCGGCGCTCTGCAATGAAATTCTCACCGCCGAGTGCCTCAATCTCACATCATTTTCAGACTCTTAATATATGATTTTAACCCTATTTTAGGGGGAACCTTCATTACAAGGCAGACCAGCGGCCGAATCAACAATAAATTTCCGTCCGGCGACAATGAAAGGCAGTCACTCACCCCTTGATTCCATCATACAACATATCAGTGGAACTTCGCCAATTTGTTCCGGCTGCATCCTATAACCAGGCCTGTCGGGTTTCGCCGCAATCTTTTATAACCATTGTCTGTGATCAGGCGCGTGTGGAGCGCACAGAAGCCGGAGCACAAACCCCATTCAGAAAACCATGAGCTTTCGCGCAGAGCACCGGATGCACCAATCTTTTTTACATGACTATCTTATTTATTACCTGACATATTTCAGATATGATCCGGCATCGTTTTTATGACAGTTTTCGGGAAAAATTTCCAAATTTAAACATTTGTTTTTATCTGCCTTATGATATAATGCATATCATCATAAAAAATCATGACGCTCAACCTGACATTAATACAGGGAAAAGGAGAATTCATATGCCGCAGTTTATCTATCCCTTTGCAGAAATGCTCATTGCCGTTCCTGCTGCATTATTCTGCTTTCTGGCCGTTCTGCCGTGGCTGAAAAACAAGCATATTCTCATAACCGTGAGTTTTCCCCTGATAATACTACTGTGCCTCATCGGCGGAATCATCTGCACGCAGTTTAAATTAAGAACAAATGCCATACTGCTTCCTCTGACGTGCGCATTTCTGTTAGCATTTATCTGGTGCTGCAGGCTTAAGCCGAGCAAATCTGTGAGCATTTTCCTGGCGGCATGCGCTTTGATTTCGTGCACCACCGGCATTGCGAACGTGCTGGACGCGATATTCGCGCCGTCGAATGATTCTCAGTGGTTATGTCTGCCGGCCGCCATTCTGCATAATGTGTTCTGCTGGCTGCTCGTGCTGATCACAGCCTGGCCCCTTATGCACCATGTAAGGACGATTCTGGGCGATGACAGCCTGTCCGGAGTATGGTATATTTTCTGGGCACTGCCTTCTATATTCATGTTGCTTAATCTGTTCATGATCCCTAAAAATCAGGAAAATCTGTATGTCGGCCGGCTTCTTAGCGTGTATGCAGTCGTATCCATCGTTCTGCTTTTTCTGCTGATTTTTTCATATTCACTGCTTTTCCTCCTTTTACGCTCTATAAAAAGCAGCAGTAAGCTGCAGCGGAAAAACCAGATCCTGCAAATGGAGACTTCACATTATGAAACACTCCGCGACACTATAGAGGAGACGCGCCGGGCACGACACGACATGAGACATCATTTCACGGTGCTCAGTTCCATGGCCGAGCGGAAGGCATGGCCCGAACTGGAGAAATATCTTAAGCAAATCAGCGGATCCATACCAGACAGCGAGCTTACGCTGTGCGAAAATCCTGCCGTAGACGGAGTAGCGTCTCACTATGCATCGCGCTGCCGTCATAATAATATTCCTTTTTCCTGTATACTCGCACTGCCCCGTCATCTTACGGTCCCCGAAACTGATCTGTGCGTGATACTCGCCAATCTGCTGGAAAATGCGCTGGAAGCCAGTCTCAAGGAGTCTGTCGATACGGGTTGGATCTCCGTCAGAGCAAACGTGCAGGGCGGAGGACTGATCGTCCTTATGGTAGAAAACAAATTCAGCACTGCTCCTGTAATTAAAGATGGCATATTTGCATCGTCAAAGCGCTCTGGACCCGGAATCGGGCTTCAGTCGGTAAAGTATATTGCGGAACGATGCGGCGGATACTGCAAAATTCAGATTCTCGATAACATATTCCGCGTCAGCGTTATTCTCCGCGCAGATGCTTCTCCCAAAGCAGATTAATCCATCCACCACATGCGCATATCCTGATAAAAAGACACTGCAGAGAGATAAACTCCTGAAAGATCACTGCAGTGTCTTTTTATTTTAGTCTGCTCCTGAAAATCACATCTCTGTCAGTTTCATTGTCAGCCATTCCGCAAACGCTTCTTTCGTTTGACGGCGCATCGCACGGCTTATCGGTACAACTTCTCCGTTATCCATGTGGAATCCGCTGCTGTCCATATCTTCAACATGATCGAGATTCACGAGGCTTCCCTGTGTACACACGACAAACGGTCCGCCCTTTACTGCAAGTTTTTCCGAGAAATCGCGAAATGTCATGCGAACTGAAATTATCTGTCCTCCTTTAAGATGCAATTGTATCTGATGTCTGTAATGATCGGCCCAAAGCAGTGCTGAATACTTTATTCTCTGATCGGTACCCCCGACAGTAATTTCAAAATATCTCTCTGCTTTTACAGATCTGAGATATTCTTCAACAACCTGCGAAACTTCTTCAGGGGTATATGGTTTTACTATGTAGTGAAAAGCTCTAACGCGGAATCCGTCGACCGCGTGCTCCGTCGATGTCGTCAGAAAAATAATTGTACAGCTGTCTCCTCTGCTTCGGAGCACCCTGGCCGTCTCAATACCGGTCATACCATCCATATAGACATCGAGAAATACCAATTGAAATTCTGTTTGTGAAGAAAGAAAGTCTTCGCCTCTTGAAAATTCAAAAATCCGTGCGTATACTCCGTTTTCGCGGAAAATTTCTTCAATCAGCGCGGTGAATTCCATGCGCTGTTTCTCTTCGTCATCTACAACTGCTGCGTATAACATTCCACATCACTTCCTTCACATATTCACCGCTTGGTCTTCAGAACCGCATACTTTTCTGCTTATTATAGCACCGCCTTTCCCTGATAAGGCACATTAATGAGTGCATAATGTGACGCAACAGTGCATTTGGTGACACACATATTGATACGATTATTTTTTTCTATTAATTTTTTAGTAAAAGGAACGCAGACATCGATATATCGATCCGTATCTCATAAAGTTCGAAAGAGGTGATTTTATGACAAAACCCAGACCGCCCACGAACAGCCGCGCAGCGCTGTACTGCACATCAAAGGAAGCGCAGAATATTCTTTCACGAATGCTGACAGATGACGGCTGGCAGGTGACGGAATTCATTCATGAGCATGATTTTATCTGCTCACACTACGCTCATCCTTTTGAAGCGGTGTTCATCTTTATCTCCGGCGCAGCCGGACAGGAAGCTGCAATCCGCGCAAGAGCGTGTTCATCTGACTGCGCACTGATCTGGGGAAGCGATGACCATGACTTTGCCCGATCAGCCTACCGCATACATGCTACTGACTTTTTAGTATATCCGTGCAGCAAAGAACGTCTCAAAGAAGCTGTGAAACGCTGCCAGCCGCAAAATGGACTCAACAGGAAACAACCACCCGATTGAGAAAGAGAGAGTTTATCATGAATCGAAGTAAATACAAGCGGAGCAGACGCAGCACTGTCATCGTACTGGTGCTCGCGATGCTCATAACCATGTTCCCCGCATCGGGGCCGCCCTCTGCGCACGCCAACGATGCAGATACCGCCGGTACATCAAATGAAAAGCAGGCAGACATCAGTACGCTGAATGCGATGGGCCTGAAAACAGATGCTTCAGACGATAATAATTCCGTCTTCGGATCTGGAAACAAGTCTATGAACGTCCGGAGCGAGCTGCTGCTCGATTTCAACGGCTCACAAAATTACGGATGGATATTGAGAGAAAATCTTAATTTGTCATCTGACGGCGGCAGCGCAAAAACGCGAGGCGCCTATGCGCTATATGGACTTTACACCGCAGCCGACTGGATCGATATCAAAGCTGACGAAGGCAACAATTACGGTCAGACAGGCGGCAGCAGCACGGTTATCAGTTCAAGCATAGCCAGCCGCAATACTCACCTGGCAAACGCATATGCCACCGAAACAGCATATCACAGTTCAAGCGGAAAAAGCGACAGAGTCGCGCGTCTGCGTGTGACATCTGCTGTAAACAGAAAAGACAGCCGCGTGTATCTGGAACTAATGCGCTTCAACAGCAACAATAAACTGATCACAGTAAAATCTCGCTTTTTGTATAAGGTCGGAGACAGCGGTTATTTCAACAAATACGGCTCGATATATAACGACGAGTACGATGCCTCCATGGAGATCACAGCTGGTGATTTTAACGGTGACGGCACAGATGAAATCGCTGTGTACGCTGCAAACGGCAAAATAGAAATCTACACGACTGGAAACGATACGATTTCTCTGTGGAAGACAATTCCCGTTGAAAATGTAAATTCACTTACACAGCTCGATACAGACACATCCGGAGTCAAAACATCGCAGATTCCTTTTGTCAGCATGACCGCAGGAGATCTTAAGAAAGACGGCACCGACGATCTCATCGTCGGATGGTACTGCCCTGATTCCAGCAACGATCTGTCCAATAAAAACAATGTCACTATTTATGAATATGACGGCAGTAACTTAATTGCGGACGAAGTCATAGGCATGAAAGGCACCGGAGAAAATGCCCACTACAACATTGGCCTCGGTGTCGGAGATCTGACAGGAAACGGACGTCCTGAGCTTGTGATTGCATCCAACAAACCTTCTGTATGGGGGAAGTCTGAGGTAATCCACGTTGAATACAACCATTCATCCGAAAGCTACGATATCGATGCTCCTCAGGCTATTGAATCAGGAACGCACTACCAGAACGGAAAAGGTCATTACGGCACCGGAGGAATTGTTCCTGAAGCAGTTGCGATAGCGGATCTTAACGGCAGAAGAGATATATCGTCTGAAGGCTATAACGGAGGATATCTCTTCGTACAGGGATCGCTCTTCACATATTCAGACGGTATATTCTCAAAGCGCGGCGACGACACTATGAGTTTCCTCGGAGAAGACACTCTGTATGATCTCGCCGGCGACAAGATCGACCAGTTTGATCAGCAGTGGTTAAGTCATGTTATAGTAGGTAATTTTGATGGCAACCGTGCAGGCAAGGAGCAGATCATTGCTGTTCACGGCGATCGCACAGGAGAACGCTACGATTATCAGATCGGTTATCTGGCAATGGATGACAGCGGTACAATAAACAGCAGCAGTGAAGGAGTTCTTTGCAATGCCAATTCATATCTTAACCAGGGCTCAAAAAGTCGTGCATCATGCTATCTGGCAATCTCGGCTCCTGACATGGACAACGATTCCATGGTTCTGCATTATTCCGGTTCAGACACCACATATTCGCAGCCTGAGGTACAGGCCGTCCTGCAGTCCGCACCTTATTTTCAGGATGTCGAAGACGCATACGGATATTTGTCGAACGGAGCTACGGCGTATGGCACGTCTGAGGGTTCCGGAAACAGCGTAACTGCGAGCGTCAGCGCCGGAGTCGGCGTATATGCGAGCGCTGAGGCTTCACTTTTCGTCGCGGCTGAATTTGAAGTAGAAACAAAAGCCACCATGACTTATGAATATGAGCATAACTGGTCGACAGAAACCAGCGTGGAATATTCGGGAAATGCAGGAGATGACTACGCTGTGGTATATACTATCCCTTATCACAACTATTACTACAAGGCTTACGATCCGAATGTCAACGGCTGTAAAATAGATGACGAAAGCACATGGGTTGACGTCCTCATAAGCGTACCGTTGGACCCTGTAGTCACGATGATCACAGTTGACAAGTACGATGCAATAGCAGCGCAGACAATCGGTCTCGAACCGATCCGCGGAAATATACTAACCAGCACGGCGGGCGAACCTTCAACATATCAGACATGGCCTTCGCAGGCAGGCAGCTTTAAGAGTATAGGCACTCAGCAGCTGCTCAGCAATGCAGCCCCCGGATCGCTGACCACAATTTCCCGCGAAGAATCGACAGAAAGCAATAACTCCTTCTCAGTAGGAGTTGAAGCCAACATAAAGGCAGGCGTAGGCACCGGTTTCCTGGGAAACGGCGGAACTGCCGGCATGGTTGCGAGCACATCTGCCGATTCCGGCTACGTGCGAAGCAATATGAACGGAGTTACTTATACCGGCGCAGTTGATAATCTTCCTGAGGAAGCAGACGAATTCAGCACAAACTGGCAGTTCGGAATATCCCAGGCGAAGCTCAACAACGAAGACATCATGGTTGTCGGATATAAAACCAGCAATATCGTACAGCCGCCGGCGAGTCCTGCCAATCTTACAGTAACCGACACAGCTTCAGATTCAATGACTCTTCAGTGGGAACCTTCGGCAGAAGCAGCATCATACAAGCTGTTCATGCGCAGAGAAAGCGGAAGCTACGTTTCAGCCGGTACAATTCCGGGAACCGCTAAAAATTCAGACGGCATGATCGAATTTAAAAAGACAGAGCTCAGCCCTGATACAAACTATTCTTTTTATGTACAGGCAGTCTCCGGCGGAGGCCGTTACAGTATGCGCAGCTCGACAGCTCAGGGATCAACGCTCCCTGCCGGTATTGACGGTGAATTCCGAATCAGCACACAGCCTGACGATCAGTCAGCATACGCAGGCGGAAGTGCCACATTCGCAATGCAGGCGGTTTCGACTACTGGCCAGCAGATCAGCTTCCAGTGGGAGACCTACAGCACAAGCTCAAAAACGTGGAGAAGTATCAACGGAGCCAATCAGAGCACCTATACAGTAAGGAACGTGTCTGAATCCATGAACGGCCAGCTCTACAGATGCCAGGTCAGTCTTCCTGACGGAGTATCGATCTACACCAGATCGGCAGTGCTGACAGTTGACAGGGCTGCAAGTAAATCTGAGATCAGCATCACAGATAAAAACGGAACTGCAGTCGACGAAAATACGATTATTCAGGCAAGCGGCACAACTACCGGCTACAGAAATGAGACAAGAATCACGTACCCTGTTATTACATACACTGAAGGCGATCTGACATACACAAAGATGGGCATCCCTGCTTCCGATTACAGCGAGGGCGGCACCGATAACAGCGGCAACGAAACAGCGCCGGTCTATAACTATCTGGATAATATGATCTGGATGACAAAGTCTGCCGATGCAAGTGGAAATATCACTGTAAAATACTATGCTGACAGCAGCTCAGGCAGCACACAGAAACCTGACACCGACAATGAGCTGAAGCCTGAAGAAGTCATATCGTTTGCCTCGCAGTCAGCCGGCGAAAATGCTTATGCTGACATGTATACCACAAGCGGCAGCATAGAAGACGCTGATTCAAAAGAATTCACAATCAACGGGAAAACCATTGCATCCTCAAAAGCTTATAAAGTAAAAGACAATGACGCTGCATTCGTATATGTAGTAACATCTGCAGATACGGAAAACGCATCGACAAACTACTATTACGTAAATGGCAGTGAAGATCCTGTTCCTGTAACTATGCAGTATTCGGATGCTGTGTTTACATTCACTAAAAATGACGGAAGCCAAACAACAGCTGAATTAAGCGACTACACGGAAGTTCGCAAACAAACTCAGGAATCCGTAAGCGTTCCTGTACAGGAGACCGTAGACGGCGACAAACTCACGCTGACCGCATCTGTCACAGGCGGAACCGGCAGCGCAGATCCATCAGGAGATGTCACATTCCGCATCAGAAACACGGCCACAGGAGAAGTCAGCTCGATAACAGGCTTGCTGAGCAATACAACCGCATCGATAATCAATTATACGTTCTCTGCGGGCGGCATTTACAAGATTTCAGTATCATACGCCGGTGACGGCAGATACCTCGATTCATTATCGGACGAGATTACAGTATATGTCGCTGATGCATCCGAGGGCCGCACGCTCACTATTGCGGGAGGATCCATGGTTTACGGATCGTCGCTCGCACTCGAGCCGTCCGTCATCACAAAGAACACCAGCAGCTCAAGCATCAGTGCTGCATCAAATGTCAGCTATACTGTATATGAGCTCAATAGCAGCGGAACTGAAATCGAAACTGATCTGAGCAACAGTTTCATCAGGAATGATACATTCACACCGTTGCGAAGCGGAAACTTCGTAATCTACGCTTCCTGCGGAAGCGGAAAAGAAGGCCTTTCAACAAAGACATATGTGACAGTCACAAGAAAAACGCTGACAATCCGTGCCAATGATGGCAGCGACACAATAAACGGAGACAATCACAAACAGGACAACCTGACAGCCGAAGTCACCGGCACAGCAGGCGGAGACGCAGTATATGACAGCGATTACAGTCTTTCAAGCGATGTTATAGACGCTGATTCTCCTGGTAATTACGCTGTAAATGTAGCATTGACAAGACTCGGTGAAAACAGACTTTCAAACAAGTACACAACTCTGCTCATGAGTGGCATCTTCACTCTGTCGGAAACGGGTTATCCTGTAACTGTAAATACAGACAGTCACGGGACCGTGTCGATCATATATGAAAGCCCGAATTCAACTTCCGAGAGCGGGTACAACAGCGGTCAGACACTTATCAGCGGAACACCTGCACCGGAAGGCTCAAAAGTTACTATCACTGCATCACCATTATCAGGCTATGCCGTCGATAAATGGACTACTGGTGACGACAATGCCACCGTTACAGATAAAAACGGCGGCACTACCGGAACTGCTTCATATTCCGGAAATACGATCGAGATCGATAATCTGACAAGCGCACAGTCATTTACTGTAACTTATAAGGAAGTTTATCACAAGCTTACTCTTGAATCGTCCGACGGCGGAACTCTGACAGGAGTCTATAAGACTAACGGTCAGTCATCCTCTACTCCGATTTCATCAGGAAGCAGCGTCCGTCTGACAGATTCTTTCCAGCTTACTGCAACGCCTGAAGACGGATATGTGATTCAGAGCTGGAGCATAAAGCAGGGCGATAATGAAACCGAGATTATCAAGGCTGGCGACAATTCGAGCAATTACACTTACACGAATTATGACATAAGCGGCATAAACGAAGATACAACAGTCACAGTCACGTTTGTGAAAAATAAAACACATACGATTACGGTCAAACCTGTCGACGGAAGCGGTAATCCTCTCACTCAGGAAAATCTCGTCAGTGCCAACGGCATTGAACTCCAGCGCGGTGCCGACGGTTCATACAGCTTCACAGCGGATGAATACTCCAATCCTGTAATAACGCTGAATCTGACTCCTGATCTCATGGTTCAGAGCTGGACTGACAATGACGGCAAGGCCGTTGACAGCCAGTATCTGAGCAGCTCCAACGAGACACTGTCACTTTACGCTGTTCAGAAGGACCAGATTTATACTGTTACAGCTACAGCGCCAAATAAATATGCACTAACTTTCGGCGGGCAACTTGTTGATAAGGATGGCAATCCTTCCACGGAGACTTTCACAGATGACTGCGGCACTGTAACTGCACAGATCATCAACGGCTCGACGATAAACAGCGGAGAAAAAGTCCAGCAGGGAAGCTCAGTGATCGTAACCGCAAAAGCAAATGAAGGATACGAACTCGTTTCAGCTGTGACAAGCGGCAACAGCAAATCTGCCGAAACTACATCCATAGGCGGTGGCGCAGATGAATACACGATCCAGGTGCCGTCACTCAGCGCAGCCGCAAATGTAACCTATAACTTCAGAAAACAGCCGAAGATAACGCTGAACATCGGTAACGGCGGCACGGCTGCAGCCGCAGGAACACTCCGCGGAACGGAAAATACCACAATCTCAAGCGACGGGTATGTTGATTTCGGCAGCTCATCTGTTGACCTCACAGTTTCCCCAGTGACCGGTTACGAAATCGACACGGTGAAGATCGGCAATAAAACTGTCACAGGCAGTGCAATCGCAAATTCCGACAGCAAATCATTTACGTATGAGCCTGACGCTGGAATCAAAGACGATCTGACTATATATATAACGTTCAAAGCACTGCCTGCAGCTACAGTCACATACTCAGTGATCGACACTATGCCTGACGCAGACGGAGGTTTAAACGGAATGCTCACGGCGAGCTCAGCCCGCAATAACATGGATACATACAAAATCGGCCAGCTCGCATCCGGCAGCAGCGTATACCGCGATTCGACAGTTGAATTTACTGCTGTACCGGCAGAAGGATATAAGGTCGGACAGTGGTTCCTGAACGGCAAAGAGGTCAGCTCGCAGCCGCAGCTCACGATCACTGACGCCTCTGCACAGAACATACAGGTACGCTTCGATCCTGTGGGGCAGGCTGTCACATATGGATTCACAGATGACAGTGCTTCAGCAGATAACATAGGCTCACTCAGCGCAGGATTTGAGGCATCAGGAAGCGGCAGTCAGTCAGAGTTCGCGAGCGGAAACATTCCTGCCGCAGACGGAACAATAAAATTTACTCTGTCCGACATTGCCGATGGTTATGAAATTGAGGGATGGTACATAAACGGTATAAGACAGGAAGGAGAATCCGGTTCATCGTTTAATTATGACGTAAAAGCCGGCACTGGCGCCGATATTCGGGCAAAGGTCATAAGAAGCTCTTACACTGTCGAATTTTCAGCACAGAACGGCACTGTGAATGCCCAGGCGGCCGGCAGCGATATTCCAAGCGGGTCAGCCATAACAGGAGACACATCTGTTACGTTCACAGCACAGCCTGTGTCGAACGGTTACAGCTTCAGTCACTGGACAGTAAACGACATTCGTTCTGATGTATCAGAAGAAACACTTTCACTCTCCGTGACAGAAAATACTTCGGTTACGGCAGTATACACACTCGATCAGGTTAAGTACACTATAAATTACGGCGTACTCCACGATTCCGGCGGCAATGAAAACGGCACTCTGACAGCATCCGGACTTTCATCCAGTCCTGCACAAGCTGACGCAGGCAGAAGCATAACCTTTACTGCAGTTCCTGCAGAAGGTTATCAGGTAAAAGGCTGGTACAGCGACGCCGATGCTTCGACACCGATAGCCGGAACGGCTGCTGAACAGAACACTTACAATATGACAAATCTCACAGGCGACATGAACGTCTATGTGGCATTTGAGGCAATTCCTGAATACGATATTACCGTAAGCACAACTGGACGAGGTAAAATAACAGCTGCGGTAAACGGGCAGAATGCTGAAATCACAGATGGCAGACTCACCGTAAAAAGCCATGACAGCGTAGTTCTTTCAGCAGTGCCTGATGAGGATCAGCACCTTATAAACTGGACTCTGAATAATGAATCCAGGGGAAATGATCTGACACTCAGCATTCAAAACGTAACAGCTCCACAGAATATCATAGCCGAATTCGGAACGAGCCAGTACGTAACATTCAAAACAGAATGCGGCGACGGTGGAGCGCTTAAAGCACAGGCCGGCCACTCCGGCGGCGAGTTGAAAACAATCAACGCTTCAAATGGTATGCAACTCGAAACGGGCAAAGACATCAAGCTTACATTAAGTCCTGATACCGGCAAGATGGTTTCATCCTGGAGCATAAACGGTACAGCCGTAACAGAAAACAACATGGATGAACTCGGCGTCACAATGGATCATTCTCTCGGGAATTCCATGACGATCAGCAATATAAGACGAAGCACAACAGTCACAGTTACATTCGAGGATGAAAAGCTCTACAGCATTCCGTCAGGTACCGATACTTACACCATATCGGATATCGAGAAGAACCCTGATTCATATGGCGGCGATTCACAGATACGCAGAGGAGGCAGCGTTTCATTCGCAGTAAAACCTGCAGAAGGAAAAACAATATCTGCTATCACTACATCTGAAAATGCTTCGGCTGAGCGCCTGAAAGACGGAACTTACAAAGTTACAGCTGACAATGTACAGGCTGACATCACAATAACCGTTGAAGTTTCGGATGGCATACCTCTGATCATTGCATCCGGAGAAAACGGAACCGTCACTGTATCAAGAAACGGTACCGAACTCACCAACGCTGATGCCGTTCAGACCGGAGATGTCCTTACAATAACGGCCGCACCTGACAGCGGATGGCGCACAGCCTCTCTCACGGTAAACGGAAAAAGCTTCAAGAGCGGCAGCACATATACGGTATCTCCTGAAGACACTGCGGTATCTGTTGCAGCCACATTTGCCGTCTCAGGCGGCGGCAGCACCGCATCCACTGCTTACTCAATAAAAATCGACAGCGCTGAAAACGGCACTGTTACGTCGAGCCATGAAAAAGCCTCGAGAAATACAGAAGTAACGATTACAGCAAAACCTGATCTCGGCTTCATGCTCGATACAATTAATGTAACGGACAGCAGCGGAAATGAGATAAAACTCACCGAAAGTGGCAGCGGTTTCACATTTGCTATGCCAGCTTCTGACGTAACAGTCAGAGCATCATTTGCAAAAGACGATTCCAGAGTCAAATTCCGCTTTGTGGATGTCTACGAGGATGATTACTTCTATGACGCTGTTTACTGGGCTGTTGAAAATGGAATAACATCCGGCGTCGATGAGACACATTTCGCTCCTTACGTTGTCTGCACACGCGCTCAGGCGGTAACCTTGCTATGGAACAACGCGGGCAAACCTGAACCTGCAGGCAATGAGATGCCTTTCTCTGACGTCTCATCTGATGATTATTACCATGATGCAGTTCTCTGGGCTGTTGAAAACGGTATAACAGCTGGTACATCAGACACTACTTTCAGTCCTGATATGAACTGCTCGAGGGCTCAGATTGCATCGCTAATCTGGCGATTCGAAAAACCAGAGCCTGTAGTCAGCCATAACAGGTTCACAGATGTGTCAGATGAAGCTTACTATTACGATGCAGTTCTCTGGGCAGCTCATAACGGCATAACAGTCGGCACATCAGACACAACGTTCAGTCCTGAGAACGACTGCACTCGTTCTCAGATAGTAACATTCATTTACCGCTTCATGAACAGATAGATAAATTCATCTTATTATCCTGTCAGGCGGCATATCAAAATAAAGTACTGTGAAAAAAACAGCTAAATGAAAAAGAATCCCGAGCTCTTTCACAGAGCCCGGGATTCTCTATGTTCACACCAAATAACAATATCAGCTAAATCAGCTGCATGATACTAAAATGAGCTACCACCCACATAAAAAATAAAAAGGTAAGTGGCTTCTATAAGGTGCTGCACACCTTAATTTAAGAAGTTTGATATTTAAATTTCCGCCTATCGCAGGTCATTCTTATATGAGCATCCACTTTGCCTCTTTCATATAGAGTATTAAAGCTCACAGCGTTACTTGTCGCCATTCATTCCGCGGGCTAAAGGCCATGTATCTTATGGCTGATTTTATAAAATATCACAGCAGATTTATGCTGCGCACCTGCCCTCTGTCTATCAGGCGTGAGAGCACGTGCTTCCGTATGTCCGTACCGTCGAGATGATCAGGCGGCATCATCTTCTCGCCTTCCGTCTTGGCGTGAAAATCGCTGCCAGACGAATACATCAAATTCCAGTCATCAGCAATCTCTTTCAGCTTCTGCTGCTGTGCCGGTGAATAACGGCCGTAGAAAACTTCCATCGCAGCATCCGCTCCCGCATGCTCTCGAAAAATCTGTATCAGCCTCATCTGCTCTCTCTCGTCAAAATTATATGAAAACAGGTGCGCTATCACAGGAATGCCACCAGCTTTTTTCACCGTTTCAACACCATCCGTGAACGGCATGAAATGCATATAGTCTAAAGAATTTACAAACGCACGGCGTTTGCCATATGTGCCGATATATTCGTCGAACGCTTCATCGACAGTCGCGGTTATGCCCATCTTTACCATGTACTCAGCGATATGAATCCGTCCGAGATGTCTGCTCCTCGGATACCTTTTCTTAAATTCCTCATATGACGGTATCTCTATGCCACAGTTTTTGCGGAGCTTCTCCCCAATTGCTGTGAAATAGCTGCGTCTGTCAGGCCTGTTGTTTTTCACGGCCGGACGCAACAGTTCATCTCTGAATCCGAGTCCTATGACATGAACCTCTCTTGTGCCGCCGTCAGAACGCACATAATGGGTTGAAATTTCTATGCCATTTACAATCTGGATCTGCGTTCTGTAACACTCTCTGAGTTCGCCCGTGTAATCATTGACACAGTTGTGATCTGTGAGCGCAGCGACCTTTATACCCGACGCCACAGCCTTTCTTATCACCTGATCCGGCTGCATGAGTCCGTCAGAAAATGTCGAATGCAAATGAAAATCTACCATATTGAACACTCCGCTCTATCTATCATCAAATCATATCTTCAGTTGATATTATAACGGCATGTGTTTCGTGATTCCACCGCGATAAGCAAATAAACCTTTTAAAAGCAAATAATTCAGACTCATAGAATTCATGAATTCTCTCCCCTGCGTCAGCTCCGCTGACAGAGCGGCCGGACTCCCTGGCTCAGCCGGCCGGCCGAAATTAAAGATACCAGCGTATCACTTCCCTGCGCACGCCCGGCCGCGCTCCATCTGCCTGCTCTGATGCCTGCAGAACGGGATTAACTGTCAGAGCATCATAGAGTACTCCCGGCCTCTACATTTTCCCGGAAGTTAGTGTCCGCGGAGCGGACGTAATTCTTGTGGCAGTTCTTTATGCAAAGCCTGAAGCTGTAAGCTGCAGCAATCCGTTCAGGCACGCTGCAGCCGGGGCCGGCTCAAATACAGCTTTTCTCCGCCCTCTCCGAAAATGTCGCCGTATAGATCTCTGCAGCGCTGTCAGGCCCTGACAACATATATGCGCCATGAGTCATATGCCGCTGCGTGAACATGTAAAAACCGTCTTTCATATACACGTGGCCTTTATTACGAACAGAATTACAGAAGAAACCGCTTTATCAGGAAGTATCCGGCGATTTTTACAATCAGATGATTATTCATCGTTCAAAAAACGCAGAACTGCTTTAAGCGCAGGCTGAGATAAAAGCTCCTTTAAGCGTCAGAAATTTGCGATTCTGAAGTTTTGAATGTCATCGGCAATTGTACAGAAAAAAATATTTCTGTTGTTTAAACAACATACACGAACGATGGCTTTGATTAATATTAGACGGAGATAAAGGAGATTACGACAATGAATAAAAAAATCGATTTAAATAAATCCGTATTTGAACTTTCGCAGGAATATCCCGAACTGATCGAAATAATGGCAGGGCTTGGTTTTACAGAGATAAAAAAGAAACCCGTGCTTCATTCTGTCGGCAAGATCATGACAATTCCAAAAGGCGCAAAGATGAAAAACATCTCCATAACAGATGTAGTTGCCACTCTTATGAATAACGGTTTTGAGATCACCGGCAAAATGCCGGAAACATCAGAAACGTCGCAGGTTAAAAAAGAAGACGCGGCTGCTCCCGTAAAATCTGATCCCGAAAACCGCACTGAAAAGCTGAAAACTTATCTTAAGAGACTTGGCGAAGGAGAAGATCTCGAGACGGTCAGAGCAGACTTTGTCCGTGAATTCAGCGATGTAGAAGCATACGAGATCATGCAGGCCGAGCAGGAGCTGCTTAAAGAGGGTATGCCTCTTTCTGAAGTACAGAGGTTATGCGACATCCACTCGGCTCTGTTCCACGGCTCGACAACAGAGGAAAAAATCGCGAATGCAGAAAAAGAGGCTGAAGCCTCTATGTTAAGGGCAAAAGCCCGGGAAGAACTTGCGAAGAGAGAATCTTTTCCAAAAAAAGACTACAGCGATAAAAATGCACGTGCTGCAGCAATGGAAGCGATTACAGGTCATCCGCTTTTCACTTTTACGAGAGAAAATAATGCTCTTTCCGATTTTATCAAGGAATTCAGAAAAACAGGAGACACATCTCTTATTCCTGAAATCCGCCAGCTTTCGATCCATTATGCAAAGAAAGGTGATCTGCTCTATCCTTTACTCAAGGTAAGATATGGCATTTCCGGTCCGGCTGACGTAATGTGGACTGCAGATGATGAAATACGTGATGAATTTGCTGCGCTTGCGCATGAGGATGATCACGGAAATGAATGGAATGCCCGGCTTGACACTGTACTCACACGTGCCGAAGAAATGATTTACAAAGAGCAGAACATACTTTTTCCTATCTGCGCAGTAAATTTCACACAGGAGGAGTGGTCCGGCATTTACCGGGATTCAAAAGATTACGACATCTGCTTCGGCGTCATAAACGAAACATGGGCTGACGCTGAAACCCGCCCATCCGATGGAATAACTGCCCCGGGCAGCGATATTACCATGCCTGGCGGTCATCTGACCCCTGAGCAGCTTACCGCGCTTCTGAATACGATTCCTATGGAGATAACCTTTGTCGATGCAGATAATATCAACAGATTCTTCAACGAAGGTCCAAAGGTATTCAAACGTCCCGGCATGGCAATCGACCGCGAAGTATTTTCATGCCACCCTCCTAAAATCGAACCGATGGTCAGACAGATCATAGACGATTTCAGGAATAACCGCCGGGACTTTGTCCCTGTCTGGATGGAAAAGGGCGGACACACCATGCTTGTCAAGTACATGGCTGTGCGTGACAAATCCGGCAAATATATCGGAACTGTCGAACTCGTTCAGGACATGGAGTTCGCAAAAGAACATTTTCTCGGCAACCTGTCATAAAAAGAACGGGCATGCGCATCTGCTTTCTCTACTTTTATTTCAGATGAAATCGAAATGCTTTTTTCATCAGGAAATTTATAAAATAAAATTTCGATTACGTTGCATAAGCAACATACACACTGCTGTTATTACATTATCATCAGTTATGGAAATCAGAAAACAGGAGGATAACTCATGGAAAACACATATGTAAATGAAAAAAACCTTATCGGTGAAATCGTAAACCAGTACCCTGAAACAGCAGAAGTTCTGTTCGGTATCGGCATGCATTGCCTCGGCTGCCCGGCCTCTCAGGCCGAAAGCCTTGAAGATGCATGCGCTGTTCATGGTGTCTCATCAGACACAGTCGTAAAAGCTATCAATGATGTGATTGCGGAAAACAGAAAGTGAGTGTATCATGAGCGCATTTTTAGGACCTGTACATTTCTGGCTGTACGACAAAATCGGCAGACAGGAGGAACTTACAAAAGCAGTTGCTTTATATGCAAGTGAAAATGGCTGGATAGCTGATCAGAATGACTATATTAAAGATCTGCCTGCGCTGGAAGGCGTCATTGACACCGGCAATATACACGGATGGCTTCAGAATCAGATCCATGATGCCGAGACGCGTTACGCAGACCTCATATGCAGCATCACTGACGGACACAGCGAGCGCATGGATGAAATTCAGGATGTCGCAGCAGGTTTCGGAAGATCAAACGGCTGCTCATCCGCCGAATCTCCGGCCGATGTATACCGGGCATTTGAAGATTTCTTTGTGAACGGTATGCCATGTGACAGAGTAAATGTTGTCGGATCAGAGGATGACAGCGAAGTGTCTTGGGAAATGACTCAGGACATACACGCACAGTACTGGAACGGTGACGCATCACGTTATTATACGATACGCAGCAGTGTAATGAACGGTATGCTGGACAAAACTCCGTTTATACTCCTTTCGCCGGATTATGCGCACTATACCATCAGGAAAAAATAGGCTTATGAACGAAAAAGCAGGCGAAGTTTTCTCCATAGGAAAAGACAATGCCCCGATTCCGGGATGTACAATATCAAAAAAAGTATCCGGCGGCAAGAACAGCATCATGTACTTTTCTCTGGCAGAGAACACAGATATAAGCGCGGAAATATATCCTTACAGCAAATTTATTATCACTGCGGACGGAGACGTTACGGTTTACGGAGACAGCTTCAGACATCAGCTTTCAGCAGGGGACTGCATACTGACTCCGACAGACATTCCTATCGGCATCAGAACATCAAAAGGTGCTGTCTATACGGAAATATGCATGAGGAGGGATGATATCATGAATGACGCTGTAAAAGCAGGCACGATTTTCAGGCTGGCGGATCTTGTTCCGTATCAGGACGGCAAAATCGTAAATATGGACGTCATGCATAATGAACACATGAAGTTTGTCGTGATGGCCTTTGATGAGGGCACCGGACTTGCTGAACATGCTGCGCCAGGCGAAGCACTGATTTTCGCTCTCGACGGTGATGGCATAATCGGATATGAAAGAAAAGAGCATCCTGTCAAAGCCGGTGAAAATTTCCACTTCGCAAAAGGAGGCCTTCACTACGTAAAAGCTGTGTCCAGATTTAAAATGGCACTTCTACTAACGCTGGAATAAAAATAAAGTGATCGGATTATTCGGCAGCATATCTCCCGAACGCCCTGATCACTCTAAAATACTCTAAAATACCCGGTGCTTTTTATACAAGCACCGGGTATTTTTTCTGAATTTTGTCACACAAGCCCTGAGCAGACTTATTTACCCTGCATCTGCTTAGCTACTTCTTCAGCGAAGTTCTCTTCTCTCTTTTCGATTCCTTCGCCTACTTCGTAACGAACCATTCCGATAACCTGAACGTCCTTGCCGAGTTCTTTTGCCGCATTCTTTACATATTCAGCGACAGTGATTTCGCCGTCCTTTACAAACTTCTGGTCGAGCAGGCAGACTTCTTTGAGTTCCTTCTTGAGTCTTCCCTTGATCATCTTCTCGACGATGTCTGCCGGCTTGCCCTCGTTGAGTGCCTGCTGTCTGAGTATTTCAGTCTCAGATTCTATATAAGCAGCATCTACTTCATCTTCGCTTACATACTTAGGGCTCATTGAAGCCACCTGCATTGCAACGTCTCTGCCGACAGTGTTTACTTCTTCAGCTGAAGCATCTGTCTTGAGAGTTACTATAACCGCTATAGTGCCGCCGTTGTGCTTGTAACCGATATTTACAGTGCCCGGTACAGCAATCTTCTGGAATCTGCGGATGCTGAGCTTTTCGCCGATAGTAGCGATTTTTTCAGTGAGAGCTTCCTGTACAGTGTTGTTGTCATCGAACTTGTCAGCCATGAAAGCATCCATATCAGCCGCGCTGCTTCTGAGAGCAGTTTCAGCTATCTTCTTGACGAATTCCTGGAAGTCCGGGTTCTTTGCTACGAAATCTGTTTCCGAGTTAACTTCAACGATAGATGCCTCTGAAGCATCAGCACTGAATGCGTAATCAGCGAGACCCATAGCTGCAATGCGGTCCGCCTTCTTTACTGCCTTTGATTTGCCGTTTTCTCTCAGGACATCGATGGCCTTGTCGATATCGCCGTCCGTCTCAGTGAGTGCTTTTTTGCAGTCCATCATGCCCGCGCCAGTCTTTTCACGGAGTTCTTTGATTAATGCTGCTGTTACTGCCATTGCCATTACCTCCTTTGGGGGATATCTGTATTAAATTATTCTTCTACCTTTGCTGCCTCTGCATCTTCAGCCGTTTCCTGATTCTCAGCCTCTGCATCAGCCTCAGGTTCCTCTGCGAGAGTTTCGCCCTGCTTTCCTTCTATAACAGCTTCAGCCATCTTGCCTGTAATGAGTCTTACGGCTCTGATAGCATCATCGTTTGCAGGAATAACGTAATCGACTTCGTCAGGATCGCAGTTTGTATCTACGATGCCCACAACAGGAATTCCAAGTATTCTGGCTTCTTTAACAGCAATCTTTTCCTTCTTAGGGTCAACTACGAACATAGCATCAGGCATTCCGCCCATTTCCTTGATGCCGCCAAGGAACTTCTCGAGCTTTTCCTCGAGAGCTCTGAGCTTGAGAACTTCCTTTTTAGGAAGAGCTTCGAATGTTCCGTCCTCTTCCATAGCCTTTATATCGTTCAGCTTCTTGATTCTCGTAGCGATGGTCTTGTAGTTCGTGAGCATTCCGCCGAGCCATCTCTCGTTTACATAGTACATTCCGCATCTTTCAGCTTCTTCCTTGATGGCTGCCTGAGCCTGCTTCTTTGTTCCTACAAAGAGAATCTTACCGCCTTCAGCAGCAGTCTTCATGAGGAATTCATAAGCTTCGTCGATCTTCTTCACTGTTTTCTGAAGGTCGATAATATAGATGCCGTTTCTCTCAGTGAAGATGTACGGAGCCATTTTAGGGTTCCATCTTCTCGTCTGATGACCGAAATGAACGCCTGCTTCAAGTAACTGTTTCATTGTAACTACTGACATGATTTTTCCTCCTGGTTTTATACCTCCGTCCCGGTCTGTCCCGCGGGCAGCCCTCCATAAATCAGCGGGCACCGTCCTGCAGGTGCGGGAACGTGTGAAATATGCATGTTTTTTCACATGCGGAGAATATTTTACATCATATTAGCATCCCGCACAAGATTTTTTTGTTATTTTTGCGCATCCGAACACAGAAAACTGTTTCTGCTGAAATAATCTCTGACGGATTTACGGTAAGCTCTGCTCACGGGAATTTTTTCACCTCCGTAAAGTACGAGATCGCTTCCCTCCCAGATTACGACGTGATCGACATTCACACTTATGCTGCTGTGGCACCGCAAAAAATTAACGCCGGCAATTTCAGAAAACGAATCCATCTTTTCCGGATAATAATATTCGGCGGAAGCAGTAACAGCAGTGAGACCGTTTCTGACTTTCTTTACATAATATATATCATCCAAAAGGAGCATCTTCTTATTTCTCCCATCTGAAACCTGTATCCTGGGAAATACGCTTCTCCCGCAGTTCCACTTCATCATCTCAGCTCTGTATATCATACGCCCGACAGTATCGGCGTCAAACGGAGCAGAAAATGCGAAAAAACTCGGTATTGAACACAAATCCAGCGATATATATTTTTTCCCGGTGCATATCGCAATAAGAATCTTAGAATTAATCCTGCAGATTGTCAGAAAGCATTCTCTGTCTTCACCGCCGGCAGTGTCAGTTATACTGCTTCCGATAACGATAATATCGAAAAGACCCGGTCTCATGCGCACAGCTTCAAGCGCCGCCCTGCTGCTCGCAACATGTGCGCAGCTAATGCCGTCAGCCAGGAAATGCTCCGGAATCTTGTCACCTTCTCCTCCGACAGTTAATATATTCACAGTAGATCCTCCGAACAAAAAACAAACCGCAAAAAATAATTGATTTCAAGTGAAACAAATTGTCTCATCAATTATTGATAAAATTATATTATCCCTCTGTTTTTCATTCAATACGGTAACAACAAATAGCATTGGTGCTTATAAACAATTAATTTTGTGACCATTTTTAATAATCTGGCCCGCATTATGCTGTACAACCTGTGCATGTGAAATAAGACAGTATCAGCCTGCGTCAGCTCCGCTGACTGGCACGCCGCTGAGCATACCATACACGGACGTGCTCCACGACCGACTCATCAAATAAAAAATCCCTCCGGAGCGCGGCCTTATGACCCGTCTCACCGGAGAGATCTCAAATAACTATATCATTCTATTCCTTTTTCAGCCGCAATCCGAATCAGCCCCTGCCGCCTGTCATCACGGCCGACAGTTCTATTTTTCAGAGGCAAGCGCTCTGTAGTACTCGATTGCCGGATCTGCAGCGCCATTCAG
Organism: uncultured Eubacteriales bacterium; assembly: GCA_902796965.1. Classification (GTDB taxonomy): domain Bacteria; phylum Bacillota; class Clostridia; order Peptostreptococcales; family Anaerovoracaceae; genus RUG708. Next base: position 54,365 of record CADBRA010000015.1, read on the forward strand.
CTCAAACGCCTTTGCTCTGTCTATGCAAGTGGCGCATCTGCCGCACGGCTCATCACCGCCTTCATAGCAGCTCCACGTATATTTGTATGGAGCATCAAGCTCAAGCCCTCTGGCCACTACCTGAGCCTTTGTCATCTTGACGAACGGCGCCTCAAGGCGCAGCGCATTTCCGCTGCCGATATAAATAGCTTCGTTCATAGCCTTGTTGAACCCCTCGCTGCAGTCAGGGTAGGCGTTGCCGGCCGCGTCATCGGCGTGAATTCCGTAGTAAATCACTCCGCAGTGCCTTGACAGCGCTATGCTCGCCGCAGACGAAAGGAACAGCCCGTTTCTGAACGGTACATAGGTGCTCACCGGGCTGCCTTTTGTTGCCTTAAGCTGTTCGCTGTAGGAAATCTCAGGGATTTTCCTGTCAGATCCCTGCAGGAGTGCACTGTCGCTGTATTGAAAGATCGGAGTCAGATCAAGCGACAGATGTTCCACACCGTAGTGTCCGGCCACTTTTTCAGAAGCTTCCACTTCTTTTTTGTGCTTCTGCCCATAATAGACGGAAAGCGCCGTCACGCCGCTGCTTCCGTATTTATCTACTGCCAGAGCCAGACATGTCGTACTGTCCAGTCCTCCGCTCAGGAGCACAAGTGCTCTGTCACCTGATTTTTCTGTCATACATCTGCCTCTTTTCTTATCGTCTCAAACAACAATCCGATTTATCTGCCCGACGGAGCGTCGCCCTTCTGTGCTTCTTCCTCGGTTCTAAGCTTCTGCGCAGTTTCAATATCCAGATATCCGTCCTTTTCGAGAGCTGCGTAATATTTCTTTTCAGCCTCTTCATCATCAAAATCCGGCAGATTATCGATGTATTTGCATCCGTCTTCCTCTGTCAGCTCAACGTATCCTTTTCCTGTATTCGGATCGACCTTAGGCTCATAGCTCTTTACCATTTTATTCTCCTTTTATATGATATCGATGATAACTTATTCGTCGGTCTATAGATGATATTATACCCTTGCTTCAACGGCACAAGCAATATTATTTGCGGCCGTACCTCATAACCGTTCAAACACACAGTTCCGCTGCACATTTCATTGTCTGCTCTTCCGCCGCATAATGAATAAAGCATGTCTCCTGTTCAGCACAACTCATGCTGCGCTGTATGCGCGTTCGACATCATCTCTGAAGTCCTGCCACTTGTCAGGATGTTTAACGTAATATATCGGACAAAGCTTTCCTGTTACATCATAATGCCGTATCACATCGTCTGATGTCAGTCCGAATCTCGCGCACAAATACGCCGCCAGCTGAACGAGCGAGTTATATGTTGCCGTATTAAAGGAGCCATCATCGTTGTCATAACAGCACTCTATAGAAATGGTATCTCCATTTCTGCTGTTTGACGCGTATGCGATTTCGGCCGTAGGTATGCACTGTACTATTTCGCCTTCCGTGCCTATGATGAAATGAGCGCTCGCCTTTGTCACGTGCGTATACTGCAGGTTCTCGAAATAATTTCTGTTATCGAGCGCCGAAGAATGCTGATTTGCTGTATAGTGAACTACAATTCCGTTTACTTTATCGAGAGGAATGCCCGGACGTGAGTATGAATTTACTGTCAGCAGTTCGACGTCTATCGGCGGTTTATCCGCACTAACAGCCCGGCCCGGCCTCTGATGCAGGAAAACAGTTATGGAAATCGCCAGAACGAGCAGCAGCGCTATTATGAGCTTCGTCTTTCCGCTGAGCGCAGGCAGTCCAGTTCTATCTGCCGGCCGCCCGCTTTGCGCAGCGCCTCTGTCATGTGTCAGCGGAGCTGTCGATTCGAATCTTTTGTAATTTCCTGTTCTGTACTTATGTGTATTTCCGGCACTTTTATGATTATATCCGGTGCTGCTCCCTCTTCCGCCGGTGATGCCATTGTGTGACCGTGCACTTCTCCCGCAAATGCTGTTTTCTTCTTTCCGATCTTTCCCCTTTAAAAATCTCATCTCAATAACCCCTTTGACATTAAATTATATCCATCTTTTCTTAACAGAATATAAATTTCTGCAATTTGAATGCACATCTGCGCAGTATTGCAGGACACACTGAGATGCTATTAGCATAATCGGCCCGGACGTTAATCACAGCATATGTTGTCCTGTCTGTTCAATATCTGCTTTAATCCCAGCGGGAGAAACTGTATTCTCAGCAAGACACACAAAAAGCCGTCTTTCGCAGGAAAATGCGAAAAACGGCTTGTAAAGCTGGTACGCCCGGGGCGATTCGAACGCCTGACCTTCGGAATCGGAATCCGACACTCTATCCAGCTGAGCTACGGGCGCATGACTGAATGGATTATATCAGATGAAACGATTTTTTTCAATCACACATGATGCAGAGCCTACGTCCGCTCCGCGGACAAAAATAACACTGTCCCAAGCTGCGCGCCACACCGCAGCTCATTGACCGACAGGTATTCGCAAGGCACAGAAGTTCAACAGCCGCAAAGAGCCAAACACCCTCATGCACAGCCGTTCACGCTTCTGTCCGAACCAAGAACCGGATATCAGATAAGCATGCACAGGCTGCCGCATACTTCTGCCTGCCCCGCCACCTGTGCTGATTGAAATGAATATGGAAAAAATATATAATTATCTAGTAGTTAAAAATTGCATTAAGCAATTAGATATTGTTCAAAGTTCAGAGTTTTTCAGTGTTTAATGAAAGGATAAGGCTGTCCGACCATGGTCCAGAGTAGTGGACAGACAGCTGGTATCGATTATGAAAAACAGCAGCAGTAGAAGAGGAGCTGTTCTATTTGTCCTGCTTCTCACATTATGCATGATATTTACATCATGCGGATCAGAACTCACATCTTCTGTCAGCGGTGCGGCCGGCAAATCATCTTCAGGCACACAGACAGAGCAGTCATCGGATTCAGGCGGCAGCACCCAGACTCAGTCTGCCGGAAATTCTTCGTTTTCCATTTCAGACATACCCGCATACAGCGGAGACCCGTACGTCGCAATTGCTGACAACGTCCCAGATTTTTCCTCTGCAGACCTTACAGCACAGTCATATGAACATTACAGCGATCTCGATTCGCTCGGCCGCTGCGGCGTCTGCACAGCATCTGTAGGACAGGATCTTATGCCTACTGAAAAGCGCGGAAGCATAGGCATGGTAAAGCCCACCGGATGGCATACAGTTAAATATGATTTTGTCGACGGAAAATATCTGTACAACAGATGCCACCTGATCGGCTATCAGCTGACGGCAGAAAACGCCAACGAAAAAAACCTGATAACCGGAACGCGATATCTTAACGTCGATGGAATGCTTCCGTTTGAAAACATGGTGGCAGACTACGTAAAAGAAACAGGAAATCACGTTCTCTACAGAGTTACTCCCGTATTTACCGGCAGCAACCTCGTTGCCGACGGGGTTCACATGGAGGCTGAATCCGTTGAAGACAGCGGATCAGGCGTTATGTTCAATGTTTTCTGTTACAATGTCCAGCCTGGTGTCACGATCGACTATGCAACAGGTGAAAGCCATCTGTCAGGCGATTCAGCAGATAATTCAGGAACCACTTCCGCGGCAGGCACTGCTGCATCATCCCAATCAGGAGCTGGCAGCAAGTCGGCGCAGTCTGCCGTTCAGGAGTATGTCATCAATACAAACACAATGAAATTTCATCATCCTGACTGCAGCGCAGTAAGCCGCATGAATAATTCGAATAAGCAGACAGTTACAGAATCACGAGATCAGCTGATCTCAGAGGGATATGAGCCGTGCGGTCTGTGCAAACCATAACCGCAGTCAGTTACACTGCGGCACATTGTTACTGAGAATATCTGTTTAAAAATACGACAATACCAGCAGACAGGCCATCGAAATGACCGGCCGGCTATATGCGATCAATACTGCATTACAGCAATATAAATTTATAACTATTGAAGAAAGGAAAGAAAAAGATGAGATGTCAGAACTGCGGGAGCGGAGATCTCCACGAAACTAAAGTAAGCATTCCTGTAAATACGCCGAGAGGCCGCCTCATTATCGGAGAGGTCCCAGCCGTAAAATGTTCAAAGTGCGGCAAGGAATTCATGTCCGTGATGACAAAGAGCCGTCTCAACGACATTTTCAAAGAATGGGAACAGTCAGGCGCCCCCGCCGACCAGATCATTAAATACTCACTGCTCAAAAAACATTTGTCGTAATCTTTATGACAGCTGACGGCAGGAAAAATAACGGGGTTCCTGTCCGGCAGTGCTTGACGCGATCGGCCCTCTGATTACAAAGGCCGGACCGCCGCCGTCAATTGACACGGCATGGATTTCATGCGATAATTTTTCATAAGTGTCAGGTGCCGGACGCCCCAAAAGGGCCGGTCCGGTGAAAAGGGAAACAGGTGAGAATCCTGTGCGAACTCGTCACTGTATTCAGGACAGCCTAAGACATCATGCCACTGGATAAACCGGGAAGGCGTCCGAAGCGTTTGCATCCGTAAGTCAGGAGACCTGCCAGGCACTGTACGGAAATTCCTTAAGGAGTTTCAGGCCACGAGTAACTGGCTGTACGCAAATTCGTTTTACCGGCACATTATTTGAACATCCTGCCGGAAAGAGTTTTTGCGTCCTTTTGCCCGCTGTGCCGCAACAGCGGGTTTTGTATTAAGGAGGTAAAACATGAAAAGAAAAATCTTTGCACTTGTACTCGCACTCTGCGTAGGAGCAGTCATGATGACAGGCTGCGGGAACAGCACAAATCCATCCTCATCATCTGCAGGCAGCAGTTCCACAAGCTCTGTTGCTGCAGCTTCTGACGAGCTGAACAGCAGCACTCCTATCGATAAAGATCAGGAAATCCTCGTCGTAAGCTTCGGAACCAGCTACAACGACAGCAGATCAGAGACCATAGGTGCTATCGAGGATGCGATCGCTAAAGCATATCCTGACTATACCGTCCAGAGAGCTTTCACGTCACAGACAATCATCGACAAGCTTTCGAAGCGTGACGGACTCCACATCGATAACGTTCAGGAAGCCCTTGACAGAGCAGCTGATGCCGGAGTCAAAACGCTTATAGTTCAGCCTACGCACCTCATGAACGGAAACGAATACACAGATCTTTCCAACGAGCTCAACAATTACACGAGCAAATTTGAGAATCTCGTTCTCGGCGACCCTCTTCTCACGAGTGACAGTGACTATGAATCTGTAATAAAGGCCATAACATCAGCTACGAAAGAAAAAGACGACGGCCAGACAGCTCTTGTCTTCATGGGACACGGAACAGATGCTGCTTCAAACTCCGATTACACGACTCTCCAGCAGAAACTCAACGATGACGGGTTTGACAATTATTACATAGGCACTGTAGAAGCTTCGCCTTCAGTAGACGACATAATAAGCGAAATCGGCCAGAAGGGCACATACAAAAAAATAGTTCTCGAACCACTTATGGTAGTCGCCGGCGATCACGCAAACAACGATATGGCCGGAGACGATTCTGATTCTTGGAAGAGCAAGTTCGAGGCCGCAGGCTACCAGGTAGAATGCATCATTAAGGGCCTCGGCGCAAACAAAGACATTCAGCAGATATACATTCAGCACGTACAGGCATCTATTGACAGCCTGTCAAATAACTAAGCTGCCTGCTTTCCTGCATATGGTATAACAGACTGAACGGGCGGCGTATCACAAGGAGAAAATTTTATGAAAAGGAATAAATCTATCGTCGCAGTTCTTATGGCATTGACGCTTCTGATGGCACTTCCTGTGATCTCAAGCGCGGTCGAAGTCAAGACAACAGGCGGCGCAGTCGCTTCTTCGAGCGATATGGCATCCGAAGAAGACGTCGGAAGCAGCATGACGCCTGTTTCAGCCGATCAGGTTGCAGAGGGAAGCTACGACATCACAGTCGACTCAAGCTCCTCCATGTTTAAAATCGTCGCATGCAAATTAAATGTAAAAGACGGAAAGATGACAGCCGACATGACGCTCAGCGGCAAAGGATACGAAAAACTTTACATGGGAACTGCAGAAAAAGCCGCAAAAGCTGATGATTCTGACTGTATCGGCTATACCGTCGGAGATGATGGTAAATATACATACACCGTTCCGGTAGAAGCCCTCGACAAAAAGATTGACTGCGCGGCATTCAGCCACAGAAAACAGAAATGGTATCCGCGCACACTTGTTTTCAAAGCTTCATCTCTTCCTGATGGAACAGTCGAAACAGGCACATCCGGTGAGGCTGATAAAACATCAGACAGCAGTTCTTCATCAAAAAAATATATCGACGAAAAAGACGCATCAAAATCTCAGATCAAATACGGTTCGACAAAGCTCGCTGACGGGAATTACACAATCGAGGTTGATATGACGGGCGGCAGCGGAAAGGCTTCCATAAAGTCGCCTGCCAAGATGAAGATTTCAAACGGATTCGCCACTGCAACGATCGAATGGAGCAGTTCACATTACGACTACATGGTCGTCAACAACATAAAGTACGAACCGGTCAGCGATACGGGAAACTCAGTGTTTGAAATTCCAATCACAAAATTCGACGGCGGTATGGAAGTCATAGCTGATACGACGGCCATGAGCGAGCCACATGAGATAACATACACTCTGAACTTCAAGACAGATACAGCCAGCAGAAAGGGTCTGTCCACGAAGTCCGAAGCGATTATCCTAGGAATTGCAATTGTAGCCGCCATCCTATTCGGATTCCTTAACGGAAGGCGCAGAGCACACAAGAAAGAGCGCAGAGCCGCACAGGAACTCGATGCTGAAAAGAAGACAGTATCAAGAAAGAAGAGCAAACTTCATTGATTCGATACAAATATAAATTAAAATCAGTCTTTCTGATTATTCTGACCCTGATTCTCGTGGCTGCACTTTCCGCATGCGGTACTTCCGCTTCAGGAAATGCCGGCTCCGCCGGCTCAGAATCTTCATCTGCGTCACGGTCAGAAGGCAATTCCCCACAAAGAGACAGCAAACTCTCAACGGATAAGACAATAAGCTCGGCCCTGACATTTCAGAGCGCCGACAAACTCGATTATGCCGAGCAGTTCAGCGTATACAGATACGATAATGGATTTTCGCTGATCAACATATCAGATGACACCAGATATCTCGTAGTACCTGAAAACGCTTCGGCACCTCCGGACCTCGACAGCGATATAACGGTACTGCAGCAGCCTGTCGGCAAAATCTATCTGGCTGCTTCTGCCACTATGGACATGTTCGCATCAATGGGCGCTATAGACAGCATAGCATTCAGCGGCGAGAAGCAGGACGGCTGGTATATCAACGAAGCGACTGAAGCTATGAAAAAAGGCCGTATCAAGTACGCAGGCAAATACAACATACCTGACTACGAGCTTCTGACTGACGGAGGATGCGGCCTTGCGGTCGAAAACACGATGATACTTCACACACCTGAAGTCCAAGAGAAACTGATCGAGATGAACATCCCCGTCTTGGTCGACTACTCAAGCTACGAAACTCATCCGCTCGGCCGCACCGAGTGGATAAAACTCTACGGAGTCATAACGGACAGAGAAAATCAGGCTGCAAAAGCATATAATGCACAGAAAGATCAGTATGAATCAGCTGTCGCTGACAGTTCAGGCACAAAGATGCACACTGTCGCGTATTTCTCGATCAATTCCAACGGCGCGGCAAGCGTAAGGAAATCCAGCGATTACGTCCCCGCCATGATCAAAGCTGCCGGCGGAAAATACATACCCGACGACCTTACTGACGGAAAGATAACGTCGACGACGACTATGCAGATGGAGGAATTCTACAAACGCGCTCACGATGCTGATATCCTCGTATATAACAGCGCGATCGAAGGTGAAGTATCGTCAATAGACGATCTGCTGAAAAAAGCACCTTCGCTGAAGAACTTCAAGGCCGTAAAGAACGGAAACGTATGGTGTACGTCACGGAACATGTATCAGTCCTCAATGGAAGCAGGTACTATAACAGCTGATTTCCACAGTATAATAGCTGATCAGAACGTGTCCGACAGCAGACTTACATTTATGAAAAGGCTCAAATAGCAGCCGTTTTCTCAGATACGTGCAAAAGCGGAATCCGTGACCGAAAACGCAATGCGGAAACTCAGAGGAACTAAATGATGAGCAGCGCAGAAAACAGGAGAAAAAGATGGATATTGTGCTTTATTCTCCTGTCTGCGCTGCTTGTTGTATTTTTTGCCGCGAGCATATGCATTGGCAGCGTCAATCTGCCTCTGAGCAGACTCTTGAGCATACTTTTCAAAGACGGAGGAGATTCATCCGAGCGTGACATAATATTCGCTCTGAGGCTGCCTCGAACACTCGCAGCACTCATCCTGGGCGGAGCTCTGTCACTGTCGGGGTATCTGCTGCAGACGTTCTTTCACAATCCGCTTGCAGGACCGTTCGTTCTGGGAATTTCATCAGGAGCAAAGCTCACAGTCGCTGTCTGTATGGTCATACTTCTCAGCCGCTCAGCCACAATGAATTCCGCAGGCATGATAACTGCAGCGTTCGCGGGTTCCCTCGCCTGTATGTTCTTTGTTATGCTTGCGAGCCGGCGGATAAAACGCATGTCGATGCTCGTGATTTGCGGTGTAATGATCGGATATATATGCAATGCCGTCACTGAGTTCATAGTGACATTCGCTGACGACAGCGACATCGTTAATCTGCACAACTGGTCTCAGGGCAGCTTCAGCGGAACCACCATGGAAAATGCCGCCGTAATGGCAGTTGTCACTGCTGTATCATCGCTGTGCGCTTTCCTGCTTTCCAAGCCGATTTCAGCTTATCTTCTCGGCGAATCATATGCTGAGAGCATGGGTGTAAACATAAAGCTATTCAGAATCGCGCTTGTGATAATAAGCAGCATGCTGTCTGCATGCGTGACAGCATTTGCAGGACCTGTTTCATTCGTCGGCATAGCCGTGCCGCAGATAATCCGCTTTCTTTACCGCACATCTAAGCCCGTTGTTATGATTCCGGCATGTTTCCTGGGAGGCAGCATATTCTGTCTCTTCTGTGATCTGCTCGCACGCACCATGTTCGCGCCTGCTGAGTTGAGCATAAGCACAGTTACCGCCGTATTCGGCGCGCCGGTAGTGATCGCCGTCATGCTCCGCCGCCCGGAAGAACGCTGACATCGGCTTAATATACTCATGATTTAGATCGTAAGTTCATCTGTAATTTTTATAATTCAAACTCTGATTGACTAAAAGATATTATGCAGGAAAAACCATATTTCGAAATAAGCGGCCTCTCCGCAGGATACGGAGGAAAGCCGCTTATTGAAGACATAAATATAAAACTTAAAAAAGGCCGGATTCTTACGCTGATCGGGCCAAACGGAGCTGGAAAATCGACTGTTCTCAAAACGATTACGGGACATCTGCCCTCCATCGCTGGTTCCGTGTATATCGCCGGCCGCAGCACAGCAGCAATGAGCAGAAAAGAACTGGCCAGTACGATAGCTGTGCTGCTGACAGAACGCGTTAAAACAGATATGATGACGTGCCGCGATGTCGTGGAGACAGGACGGTATCCATATACTGACTTGCTCGGAATCCTGTCGAACGAAGATCGCCATGCAGCAGAACGCGCAATGGCGGCTGCCGGCATATCAGATCTGGCCGACAGAGATTTCATGACTCTGAGCGACGGTCAGAAACAGAGAGTTATGCTGGCGCGTGCCGAAGCTCAGGAATCAGACATACTTGTTCTCGACGAACCCACCTCATATCTTGATATAAAATATCAGCTCGAACTCCTCAGTACACTCAGACGTCTTTCTTCTGAAAGAGGTACTACTGTTATCATGAGTCTGCACGAGCTTTTTCTCGCGGAGCGCATATCTGATATCATAATGTGTATAAAAGACAGGCGCATTGATAATATCGGAACTCCGTCTGAAATTTTTTCAGGCACATACATAGACAGCCTTTATGATCTGGCCCCCGGAACTTACAGATCGCTCAGGGCAGATCAGGTTTACTTCTGATTGTTTCCGCCCTTTTTATCCTTGAGCATCGGCTTTATCATCTGATAGATCTCTCCTGCTCTCTGATTGCCGAATCTTCTCACGAGAGCATTGTTGACACCTTGTTTCGTCTTGTATTTTTTTATATATGAAGCGATCTGACTGTAATCAGAGTCTGTGAGAGCATCTCCGCTTACGCGGCTTTCAGTTATTGAATTCCTCACTTCTTTTATGCGCTTTTCCTGTTCAGGACTGCGCGTTTTTTTTGCTGCAGCACTTTGCCCGCTGCGGCTCTTCGCACCGCGCTTATGAGTACTCTTTTTCTGGACGTCAGACTCAGTATTTTCAGGCTGTTCGTGTGCCGGTTTGTTCTTTACAGCGCTGTTATTATTTTCAGTCTGCTGTCCGCAATCATTTTCGTGCATTCTGACTTCTTCAGCGCCGGAAGCCTCTGCTTTCGCTGCATTGCCGGCATTTTCTGCACCAGTGTTTTGCTCTTCCTCTGAAACGTCTGTTATATCACCATCAGCAAGCACAAATATATGCTCTATATCGTCATTTTCAGCTACAATGCTGCTTGCATACGCATTCCTGCCGCCTTCATTTCTGAACCAGAATCTCCCTGTCTCGTGTTTTTCCGGATATTCCTCCGGCTTAGCTGATACAGACTCATAAACCGCAGTGATATTCTCAGCTGCTTCAGTCTGGCTTTCTGTTTCAGGAGCGTCAGATTCAGCAGCATCTTTTCCGACAGAGTCGGCGCCGGCTGTATTGTTTTCTGAAGCTGCACGATCATTCAACTCATCTGTCACAGTTTCTCCGACTTTAGTCAAACTATGCTCAGGATTTTTTACAAGCATGAGATTCGTCTTTTCTTCAATTTCTTCAGCTCTGAACGCAGCATCGAATTTTTCAGTTTCATAAATCTCATCTTTACGTACATCTTCCTCTGAAGTTCGTTCAGCAGGCTTTTCCGACGCATAAAGAACTGTATGTTCTGACGCTGATTTAATCGCCCTGTCTTTATCAGAAGCGTGTGTCTCTGCATGATCGTCCGCATTGCTTCTGCGAATCCTTCTCTGATGGCGCCGCTCCTCCTGTTGAGGGCTGTTTGCAATCTCGCGGGCGAGACATACGTCATACTGCGGCAGCCTCCAGAAGCCAGTTAGATACTCAAATCCTCTGTCATTGCTGACGACGCAGTACTGTTCGCTGCTGTCGTTCGCAATCAGAAATCCGAGATATGTAGCCAACTGAAAATCAAGTGCGTTATGCCCTCCTACTTCGACTTTCTTATACTCGATCAGCGCCTTTGTCTCATTGAGACGCCTGTGCAGTCCAAACGTCATTCTGTCCGCACGTTCGCTGTAGAAAATTATGACTCTGTCTTCTTCGGTCAGCTTTGAAACGCCGTTCAATCCGTCCTTGTTGACATTCTCATAGTCTATAAGATATGTTGCCATATTTTTTCACCTCCCTTCTGTTAATAATGATAATTTCATGCCCGGCATTCTGACATCTGCGCGCCACTGTGTATTTTATACATAATTAATGTTCATGACTGACTGTACACAGCACAAAACGGTCCTCAAAATACCGTTGCGCACCGCAGAATCACAGTGTCTCGGCTATAAACACGGAAGATTCACTGTCTTTAAGATCCTTCTTCAGCTGCAGATATGTATTGACAGCCCTGCGTTTGCTGCCGAAAAGAGAATATACGGTCGGACCGCTTCCGCTCATAAGCGTCATGGAATCGTTGTATTTTTCCATGAGTTTTTTCAGCTCTGCCACATCAGGGTGCTCTGCAAGCGTGACATTTTCAAGAACATTGCCCATACCCTTCTGTACAAGCTGCATATTGCCTTCAGAAAGTCCATTGAGCACACTTTCAACATCTGGATGTTCATATGAGCCAATGTTGTCCAGCGCCCTGTAGACAGCAGGAGTCGACACACTCAGACGCGGCTTTACCATTACTGCCCACATATCAAGCGGTCTGACAGGAGTCAGGACATCGCCGATACCTTCCGCAAGCGCGCATGTGGAGCCGCCCATTATATGCCATTTGGAATCGGCCGCAAGAGTCATTATGCAGAAAGGGATATCTGTCCCGATCTGAGCTCCGATGTCACACATCTCCTCGAGCGGCATTCCGAGACCAAGAAGGCTGTTGAGTCCGACAATGACACCAGCCGCATTCGAACTCCCGCCAGCGAGGCCCGCAGAAACCGGAATATTCTTCTTTATATCGATGCGGACTCCCAATTCGCCGAATGCTCCGCGATACGTATCCATCAAAGCCTGAACCGCTTTGAATGCAGTGTTCCTGCTGTCTCTGGGCACATAATACTTATCGCATTTCAATGCAACAGGTTCCGGCTGAACAGCTCTGTCGACAAGCCTTATGCGCATCTCGTCAAAGAGATCAACAGACTGCATCACCATCCTGACGAGATGATAACCGTCTTCTCTGATACCTGTGACATCCAGCGCGAGATTGATCTTTGCATATGTTTTTAACGCTATGGAATCCAAAGAAATTACCTCCGTGTCGTATATATTTTACACGCACTGCAAATTAAGTAAACAAAAAAGAGCGCCCGCTCCGAAAAACAGACGCTCTCTAAACGAGTAACAACCTTATTAACAACCGATTTCGGGCAGCTTATTCTTCCGGTCTCTCCACGATCATCGATATACCCATGCCGCCGCCGATACACATAGTAGCCAGTCCTAATTTAGATTCGCGCTTCATCATTTCGTAGATAAGCGAAACGAGGATACGAGCTCCCGACGCTCCTATAGGATGACCGAGCGCTATAGCGCCGCCGTTTACATTAACCTTTTCAGGATCAAAGTGGAGATCTTTCGCTACTGCAAGAGATGTCGCCGCAAAAGCTTCGTTTGCCTCTACAAGATCAATATCGTCTACTGTCAGGTCAGCTTTTTCAAGCGCTTTCTTTGTTGCAGGAACAGGACCAATACCCATGATTGACGGATCCACACCTGCAGTAGCATATGATTTGATCTTTGCTATAGGCTTAAGCCCAAGTTCCTCAGCCTTTTCAGCAGACATTATGACGAGTGCCGCAGCTCCGTCGTTGAGTCCTGATGCATTGAACGAAGTTACTGTTCCGTCTTTCTTGAATGCAGGCATCTGCTTAGGATAGAGCTCTTCGATGCAGTTAAACCAAGGATGCTCATCAGTGTCAAATAATTTGACCGAACCATCTCTCTGCGGAATCTCAACAGGAACGATCTCATCCTTGAATCTGCCTGACTCAACGGCTGCCTGAGCCTTATGCTCTGACTCGATCGCGAATGCGTCCTGTTCTTCGCGCGTAACGCCCCACTGTTCTGCAACCTTTTCTGCCGTAAGACCCATGTGCTTGCCCGAGAACGTATCTGTCAAACCGTCCTTAAGCATTTCATCTTCGAGAGGGAAATCGCCCATCGTCGCACCAAATCTGATCTTGCTCGACAGATACGGCGCATTTGACATGCTCTCCATGCCTCCCGCGAGAATGACATCTGCATCTCCCGCCTTGATGATCTGAGCAGCCAGCATGACGGTTCTCATGCCTGATCCGCACATCTTGTTGATAGTCATCGCAGGAACCTCTTCCGGAATGCCCGCATATATTGCACTCTGTCTCGCTACATTCTGTCCCTGCCCGGCCTGCAGCACACAGCCGAACAAAACTTCATCGATAATTCCTGCATCGATGCCGGCTCTGTTTATGGCTTCCTTCATTACAGTCTCGCCAAGTTTTGCAGTCGTTATTCCGTTAAGACTTTTTCCGTATTTCCCGATCGGAGTTCTTACGCCGCTTACGATTACAACATCTTTCATGGACTAACCTCCTTGTCTGATAAAATTATCACGTATGATTCCCTTATATGGCAATTATCAAATCCTTGATATACATAATGTTAACATGTGCAATCAAATATTTCAATCGTATACATTGTTTTATATTGTCATATTTTTTGCCATAGTGTAATAATCGGTTAAAAATATTCCATGATAATATGCCCGCAATTCTCTCTGTAAAACAGCTGCTAAACACGTTATCGCTGCGGCTGGCTCACAGCTGACCGGTAATCGTTTATTTATGGCGGAAAATCAGGCAGAAAACATCTTTCTCTGACGTCCGCTCTGCGGACAGGTGCTGTACCGGTAGACGGCGGAAAACAATACAGCACTGCTGTCATATGAGCCCCGTACGGCACAGGCGCATTAGTACGTCCGCCTTTACGCCGCCATTGCGGCATGATGTGTGCGGAGCACTCGCAGGCGCTTTTACCTTTTAGCTCCAGTCAATATCCGCAAAGCATCTGATAAAACTGTATTAATCACACAGCGGATATTCAAAGAAACTCGCGCTCTGCAAGGTGTTGAATTTAAGTTTCAGTTGACGTATTATGTATGCGGTTAATAAATATGTCTTCACACATTCTGGAAGGAGAATCGGACATGCTCAACGAAAAATTAGTAAAAATGCTCAGCGATCAGGAAAATTACGAATTTTATTCCGCATATATCTATCTTGGAATCGCAAACTACTTCGCAGACAAAAATCTCAACGGCTTCGCAAACTGGTTCACAATCCAGACTCAGGAGGAACGCGACCACGCGCTTCTGTTCAACCAGTATCTGCTGAATAACGGCGAGAACCCGACGCTTGACGCTGTCGATAAATATGACAACAACTACCCTGATTTCAGGTCTCCTCTTGAAACTGCAGCCGGACACGAGAGAAAGGTAACTGCAAGGATCAACGACATTTACGCCGCTGCTTTTGAGCTTCATGATTTCCGCACTATGCAGTTCCTAGACTGGTTTGTCAAGGAGCAGGGCGAAGAAGAGCAGAACATCGATGATATCTTAAACCGCTACGATCTTTTCGGAACAGACGCAAAGTCTCTCTATATGCTCGATCAGGAGCTTTCTGCGAGAGTTTACTCTGCACCTTCACTTGTTCTGTAGTCATATGCGTCCGAGGGGTACAGAAGCGGCTGTATTGCATTATAAATATTGACAAAACAGTAAAAGACCCGCCTGTTTCAGGCGGGTCTTTGTACTTGCACTTACGATTTATTTATTACACCGAATTTTGTCGTTATGTCTGCGCCGGCTCAAAAATCTATTAAATAAATCCCGATCGCTATACGCGTAAACGAGCCCCTTTTCATGATATCAGTGATACGCGCTTCGAGCATTTTTCCCGCGTCCATCATACGCGCAAACACGATGTTATCCTTTTCGGGCACGTAACCGAGCTTTCGGCCGTCCTTTTTCAAAATCAAAATTGCGTTTTCATCGAACTTGTTCACTTCCCGCCTGAGCATAAGTTTCTCTCCCTCGCTGATATCGCTCAGCACAGAGTCATCAGCCAGATGAGTAGTTCCCGCGATAAATGAATCAAAAAGATGAATTTCCCGGACGAGCGGTTTTATCAGATCGCCGAGATTCCTGTCTTCATCAACAGCCTTTGCCAGATCCTGCCGATGCTGGGCAATCAGTCCATTTGCATTTTCATCTTCCATGCGTTAACAAATTCCCTCCCCATCATTTCAGTCAGCACTCCCTCGAGCATGAGTCCGTATGATGTGTACTCTCCCAGATCAGTCTCAAGATCTTTTTTCCTATCTGCAGCGGCATCCGGATCATCGAGCAGAAACTTATAAAGATACGGATCAGTTGAGGTTATCCTGTTTATATCATTCTGAACAGCGCTTATGCGGTCTTTTATGTTCGAAAGCTCCGGCAGGTCAGCTGCTCCTCCTCTCCGCAGCAGCGCGGCACGCGCCAGTGTTTCGATCTCCTCCAGACGTGTCAGATCGTTCCTTCTGTATGCTCCGGCAGCAGCCTCCCATAGGTTTCTGAAATATGTGCTGTCCGCGAATTCCGGATGCAGATCAGGATGTATCATCCTTGCTATCTCCCTATATTTCCGCTTTGACTTTTCGACGATATATATAGGTGATGTACGGATGTTCTCAGATTCGTTTTTCATATCTATCAGATTTTTTAACTGCTCTTGGTATTCTTTCATACTGTTTCCGATATATGTGTCGAGTTCATCTTCCCTAACTGCTTGTCCTGTGTTCGCTGCGGCCTGACAGTATGAAATTATCTTTTTCCAGCTGATACACTCTATTTTTTTGTGAAATAAATCGACTGACAGCTCCCCGAACTCGTTATAATACAGCATCTCACAGATCTCAGCTTCTTTCTCAAGCTGATCTCTCTTAATAATCAGTTTTTCATACCGACTGAATGCGCGTGCTCTCTCTTCATCGATCACTGAATTTTTCTGTATTTCATTCATTAATTGCTGCCTGCCTCAAGTATGTATATCCTGTCATAAATCTCCGTCAACCTGTGTCCGCCGAGCTCAGCTTTAGCAAAGAAATCATCGATCGTCCTGAACCATTTCCCGTTGAATTCAACTGCTATGCTGGAATCATCGCATACAGATGAAAGTTTGCCTGTCATCTCGTTTCCGCCGTCGTCCATAAACGTTAAAGTGACAACAGACGGGGCCTGAAGAACATAGTAAAGATCATAAAAACTTATGTCATACCAGTCAAAATCGAGTAGCTTATACAGATTGTCGATCAGATACTTCATTATCGTTAAATTTCCGAAAAACGGATTGTATTTTATCCTCTGTGCAAGGAAATCCTCCGCTACAAGATAAAGCTCTGCTGCCTCAGCTTTTCTTCCTTCTTCTGCACGAATCGCCGCCAGACGCGTAAAAATCTCCGGCTTCGCTTCGTCGAGGTACTGCGCGTTTTCGACCTTATCGTAGAGTTTTTCTATTATGTCCTTATATCTGCGGTAATCCTTTTCAACATAATATCCGTTTTTATACATGTCAGCGAGTTTATATTCCGCGACGATGCTCCCCTGCTCTCCAGCTTTTTTGTAGCATTCGAAAGCCTTTTTATAATCCGGCTCACCGACACGTCCGTAATACCATATATATCCGAGACTCAGATACGCATTGCTGTCATCGAGAGCCGCTGCCATTTCATAATACTTCTTTGCCAGCATAAACTCCCTCTGCTCGTAATACCATCCGCCGAGTTCCATCATATAGTACGATTCGCCTGTCTCCTTGATTAGAAAATCCATCCCTTCGGTGTACATGAATTTGTCTTCGTCAGTCGGAGTCTGATTCTTGTCGAAATCATGTTTTATCTTTTTAGCTTCTTCAATAGTCATAAAATACTCCTGCCTATATACGCAGAATTTCTGCCGGATTCTGACCATAAAAAAGCCCGGCCACTGCATTTTCCGGGCTTTGTCATAGCAACCGCTAATCTAAATTTCCATAGCGCTCCATGGCTTCTTTGTCATCTGCGAGCAGTGCGATGCTCTTCTCAATCATACGGCACGGTTTATATGATGTCTTGGCTTTTCTAAGACCTTCAAGTCCCATATCCTCTTCACGGTTTACGAACTCGTATTTTCCCTGAACAGCTTTACAGAATTCCTGATTTATTTTCTGATAAATTCCGGGGAAATCTATATTGCCCTTTTCGATATGCTCAACGATCGTGTCATCACCGAGCGGTCCCCCGAATGCATAAGCCTCGAGTCTGCCGTCTATTCTTATCGCTGTTCCCTCCATGCCGAGTTCCTCGAAGTGCGGCAGAGTGTCCCGCAGCACATTTGCTTCTTCACCGAGCATAGCGGCTTCAAAGCCTTCGACCTGTTTTTTTGCGTCTATGTATTTCAGAAGATCTATGGCTTCCTCCGCCAGGTCTCCCGACATCGGGATTACCTCATAACGTCCGTCCAACTCTTTGTTGAATTTGTTGACATGATTCTTCTTACCGTGAAATGAGCGTCCTCTGAGATCAGCGAGATCATCTACCCTGTAAACATAATCATAATTTGCCCTGTCCTCCAGGAATAAAAATTTCCCAGGCATGAGCTCCGTGTAGTGTTTTATCATGTGAGACGGTATCAGACGCATAACATACGGCTTTCCCATCTCCTTAAACCTGTCCATTACTACTCTGAGTGCATCTTTCATCTTGGCCGCATCGCATTCGCCGTTTAACGGCAGAAGAGGAAATACAAAAGGTTCCTCTTCAAAGCCTTCAAAATTACTGCGGCCAGCTACGCACAGAAAATCATTTATTACTTCAAATGTAAAATCGTTTGATTTTCTCCACATGTAAAGCGATGTGAACGTGAGACCGGAGGTCTCGTGTTTATATCTGTTCAGGAAGTTTTCCAGTTCTTCCTTCTTGTCCAAAGTTATTTCATTGCTGAAAAATTGCATATATTGCTCTGCTTTCCCTTTTCATGCCGGCTGATCCGAGCCAGTCGGCATCGTAATCACGCTCTGATATTCCAGTCTTTCATGGCATCCATAAGCTTGTAGTCAGTCATATCGATCTTAAGCGGTGTGACTGTCACATATCCATTCTGGTAAGCTATTACATCAGGATTGCCGGGCAGCTCATCATAGTGGACCAGCTTTCCGGTATACCAGTAATATTTCCTTCCGCCCGGATTAGTCTCAACTTCAAATTTTTCATCGTATTCTCTCGGCCCCATTTCGCATAATTTTACGCCCTTGAGCTCTGCCGGCGGGAGATCCGGGAAGTTGACATTCACAATAGTACCTTTGTCTAATTTCGGCACTATACGTCCCGCCATATCCTGTATAATTGCCGTGCAGTTCTCCAGCTGCTCCATCGTCGGATGATGGGTCCCGAGTGAAACAGCAACAGCCGGAACACCGTTAAGAACGCCTTCAACAGCAGCAGAAACAGTGCCTGAATAAAATACATCTGTTCCTATATTGCTGCCGTGATTTATTCCTGAAAATACGACATCGATCCCAATGCCCTGCTCTCGCCTGAGTCTCTTTATACCTGACTTGACACAGTCAGCCGGTGTTCCTGAAAGCGACTGCGCCCACTTCACGCCCGGGATTTCATCATCTTTTACAAATATAGGGCCGCCGCTCATCGTGATGCTGTGGCCGCTGGCGCTGCGCTGACCGTCCGGCGCGCATACATATATATTTACACCATCAACGCCGGAAAGAGCCTTGATGAGCACTCTGATCCCATCAGCGTTTATTCCGTCGTCATTTGATACTAATACGTTCATACTCTGATATTATTACTCCTGGTTCTTTAATTTAACTGCAACCGGCTTGAATTCTACTCCGGATACTACTGAAGAAAATACTTTTCCAAGCGAGTCATGTATTACGAGGTCTGCCCTCGAATCGAATCCTGTTTCCTGTTTGTTTATGAGGACGAGATGCTTTCCGTTGAAGAAATCGACGAAACCTGCCGCCGGATATACTACAAGAGATGTCCCTCCGATTATCAGCGTGTCAGCATTGGAAATCGCGTCGATCGACTTTCTCATGAGTGTTTCATCAAGAGGCTCCTCATAAAGAACGACATCAGGTTTGAGAATTCCTCCGCAATCATCACACAGCGGCGTCTTGGTTCCCTCCTTCCAATGCGATTTATCAAGCATATAATCGAGATCGAATTCCTTTCCGCACTTCATACAATGAAGCCTCGCCACAGTTCCATGGATCTCATAAACTTCCTTGCTTCCGGCCGCTTGATGAAGCCCGTCGATATTCTGCGTCACTATAGCTTTGAGCTTTCCCTGCTGCTCAAGTTTGGCGAGTGCGTAGTGAGTGGCATTCGGTTTCACATCAGTAAAAATCAGATTTTCTATGTAATATTCGTAAAAATCGTCTGTCCTGTTCATGAAAAACGAATGACTTATTATTTCCTCAGGCGCAGCGTTGAATTTCGTCTTAGCGTTCCACAGGCCGTTTTCCGATCTGAAATCAGGCACACCGCTCTCTGTTGAAACTCCTGCTCCACCGAAAAATACGATGTTTTCGCTCTCATCGATGATTTTTTTCAATTCATCATACATATTGTGCTGCCTCCATCATTTAAAAGCGGCTGCACCTCCCGGCCGGGAAATGCAGCCTTCCGTCTGTTAATTATAATACGCATAACGCAGCTGTGCGCATATTTTTACAGTGCAAATCTATCGTCTTCCTCAGGCGGCCTGTCTTCAGCAAGAATGCCCATGTTCTGGAAAGCTTCCTTGGCAATTGCTGCCATAATCTTGTGTCCGGCAGGATTAGGATGTGCGCCGTCAATGAAAAATCTGCTGTAGCCGGCCTTAAGACGGTTTTTCATACCAGTGTCAAAGTCTATCACCGGCATGTGATTTGCCTCTGCAAAAGCGAGAAGCCATTCCTTATATATCTGAAGATTTTTAACGTTGCCGTCATAATCTATCATGGTTTTCCATTCCTTTGGTACGCGCTTGTGATCAGGCTCCGGAGCGATGCCCACTATAGGAACTATACCGTAATTCATCGCCATCTGGCACATCATAGCGTAATTATTCGTCACGAATTCGAGAGGAGTGCCGCCGATTATATCGTTTCCGCCGCCGAGAATTACAACCGCCTTTGCCTGAATATCGACTACATGCTCCTTGAAGCGGTCGAACATACCCTCTGTAGTGTCTCCGTTCAGGCCTACGTTAAGCAGGTTTATCTCCTCTTCACGGCGGAGTCTTCCGATCCACGTAAGAGTTCCCTCTACCTCATATCCGTAAACGATACTGTCACCGATACATACGATTCTGTCATCTTTTTTTATAGCTGCGAGGCGGTCTTCCACCTGATCAGGATCGAGGCGTATCGAATCAGCCGCGCCCTCTGCGGCGGTAGCTCCGGCCGCAAATGCCGAGTCAGCCATTTCGCCGGCTATTTGAGCATTCATCTGGCGCTCACGCTCACTGAACTTCCGGTCAGCCTCCTCCATTTGCTTCTTCTGATATTCGGCTTCCTTCTTAGCTATCTCCTCTTCCGTCATAACTCTGAACAGGCTGTCGTCCTGATCGAGCAGAGTATATGTCCTGACCGCCATGCCGTCTACAGTAGTATTCTCTACTTTCTGTTCCGCATAGTCGCTCTTGTCCTGTTTTTTTCTTGCGTCATCTAAATTAGTAACTTTCGAGTCTGCCATCTATAAAAACCTCCCGGAATCAACTGTGAGATCAAATCATAACTACTGTTTATTATACCCGATGAAGTACATAATATCACTCATATGGCAATAACCTCCGGGTAAATTATTTGAACGGATTATCGTTTTCTGCTATTCTTTTAATGTTTTATCGGACAAAGAACGGAGAAAAACAGATGATACTCATAAACGCTGACAATATATCGAAAAGCTACACTGAAAAACCGCTGCTGAACGGTGTTAGTCTCAGCATTCATGAAGGTGAGAAAATTGGTCTCATCGGCGTGAACGGTACCGGAAAATCAACACTTCTGCGCATAATAGCAGGAGCAGAGGATCCCGATTCTGGAGATGTTACATACACAAACGGCATAACAAAATCATATCTGCCTCAGAATCCTGATTATGACGCTTCTCTAACTGTCTCTGAACAGGCAGCCAAATATCTGGAAATGCTCGGAGGCAACACACCTGAATACGTGTGCCGCTCCATGATGACAAAGCTTGGCATTACTGATTTCGATGCCGTTATGGGAAATCTCTCCGGAGGTCAGAGAAAACGAGTCGCGCTCGCAGCTGTTCTATGCGTTGAACCGGATCTCATAATACTTGATGAACCCACGAACCACATGGACAACGGCATAATCGACTGGCTTGAGGATTATCTTACACAATACAAAGGCGCAGTTTTCATGATAACCCATGACAGATATTTTCTCGACCGCGTTACATCCAGGATCGTTGAAATAGACCGCGGATCTCTCTACAGCTATGACGGAAACTATGATTATTATCTGGAAGCTAAATCGGCACGTGAGGAATCAGCGCTCGCCTCTGAAAGAAAACGCGCGGCGATGTACAAAAAAGAACTTGCATGGATCAGAAGAGGCGCGCAGGCTCGCTCGACAAAGGCAAAATCACATATCGAACGCTTCGAGGAGCTGCGCGACAGCAAACTGATAATCGATAGAAGCGAGATGAATATGGACGCCGCAAGCAGCCGTCTCGGAAAAAAAATAATAGAAATCGAAGGAATAAGCAAGTCGTACGAAGGCAGGAAACTCATAGACAAATTTTCATATACAGTTCTCAGGAATGATCGTATTGGCATTATCGGCGATAACGGCAGCGGCAAATCTACGCTTCTAAAGATAATTACCGGCGAAATAAAGCCCGATTCCGGCACTGTAACGATCGGCGACACAGTGAAAATCGGATACTTTTCACAAGAAAGCGAAGATCTCGATCCCAATCAGAGAGTTATTAAATACGCCGAATCTGTCTCAGACAACGTAAAGACAACAGATGGCTATATGTCGGCATCACAGATGCTTGAGCGCTTCCTGTTTCCATCAGAGAAACATTCAGTAAAGATCGGCCGCCTGTCAGGCGGTGAAAAACGCCGGCTCAACCTGCTCGGAGTCCTGATGCGTGCGCCGAACGTGCTCATATTTGACGAGCCGACAAACGATCTCGACATCGAAACGCTGACGGTACTCGAAGATTACCTCGACAGCTTTGCCGGAGCCGTAATCATCGTTTCACATGACAGGTACTTTCTCGACAGACTCTGTCTGCGCACATTCTCATTTGAAGGAAACGGCGTGATACGCATGTACAACGGCGGATACACGGACACTATGAAAGCCAGGGAATATGAGGCGTTAAAAAAAGAACTCGAAGAAAAGCCTTCCGAAAAAGCTGAAAAGGATGAAAAAAAGACCGGACGACGCAGTACACATAAAAAAAAGCTGAAATTCACTTTTAAAGAACAGAAAGAATACGAAACTATAGATGACGATATCGCAGAACTTGAAGAAAAAATCGCAGACATAGACAGAGAACTCGCTGTTTCATCAGGATTAGGCGACTACAAAAAACTACAGGAGCTGACTGACGAGCGCTCCGCGCTCAGCCGCGAGCTCGACGAAAAAACAGACAGATGGGTTTATCTTAACGAGCTCGCTGAAGAAATAGAGCAGCAGAACAGTTGATACAGCCCCGCAGGGCCGAGCGGCCGCCTCACCGGCGGCCGCTCCCGCGATATAAAGAGCCCAGTGCGCCGAATATATCGTGGGGGAGCATCGCAGTCTCGCTGTTTTGCTCGGAGCAGACTTCTGAGGCTCTGCCGTGGAGCCAGACTGCGCAGACCGCCGCATCTTCCGGCTCAAGCCCCTGGGCAAGCAGCGAAGCTGTCATGCCCGCAAGTATATCACCGCTGCCGCCGCGCGCGAGACCCGAATTGCCAGTCGTATTTATCCAAACGTGACCGTCAGGCGATGCCACAATTGTCCGGTGCTGCTTGAGAACGGTCACGCATCTGTTCCTCCTCGAAAAATCAGAAGCAGCTGCGGCGGCTTCTTTTTTTATGTCCGAGATGCTGGTGCCTGTAAGACGTGCCATCTCACCGGGATGCGGCGTAATAACGAGCCCGTATCCCTCAGCCGTCTCCGGCAGTCCGGAAACAGCGCATGCGTTCAGAGCGTCGGCGTCGAGAACGGCACTGCAGCCCGCTGCCGGAACGAGCGCGCGGACCAGGTCACGCGTATCCGCGCAGTTTGTCATGCCGCAGCCCATGAGCAGCGCCGTGCATCCGTTTGAAAGCTCGTTAATCAGCAGCGATGAATTCGAGGATGCGATGCTCCCGGCAGCCGATGGCGCACAGGGCATGCAGATTGCCTCCGGCATGCGCGGCAGCACTGTGCCGAACACTTCTTCGACGGATGCCAGCGTTACGATGCCGGCGCCCGTTCTTAGAGCTCCTTCGACGCACAGAGCTGCCGCGCCTCTGTACTGACGCGAGCCTGCCACGGCCAGCACTTTACCGTATGTGCCCTTATGACTGTCTTCTATGCGTTCGGGAAGTCTCTTCCAGACTTCATCTGCTGTTATCTCTCTGATCATGGCCGCTGCTCCTTTCCGTCACATTCCTCAGTCTTTATTTCCGTCTGCTCATTATTTGACAGCTTCTGCAATCAGACGGCCAGTCTCAACAGTTCCTGAGATTTTTTCACCCGGTTTCGCGATATCGCCTGTGCGCACACCATCCTTGAGAACATGCTTTACTGCGTTTTCAATAGCGTCGGCTTCTTTTCCAAGTCCGAACGTATAGCGGAGCATCATAGCCGCCGATAAGATCGTAGCCATAGGATTTGCCTTATCCTGTCCGGCGATATCTGGAGCACTGCCATGAATCGGCTCGTACATTCCAAAGCTTCCTTCTCCGAGCGAAGCTGATGGAAGCATTCCTATCGAACCTGTGACCTGGCTGGCCTCATCAGAAAGAATATCTCCGAAAAGATTACTCGTGAGTATTACGTCGAACTGTTTAGGATTTCTCACGATCTGCATCGCAGCGTTGTCCACGTAGAAATGATTTAATTCGACCTCAGGATAATCCTGAGCCACTTCTTCAACTACGCGTCTCCAAAGTCTTGAACTGTCAAGTACGTTTGCCTTGTCTACAGAAGTTACCTTTTTTCTGCGCTTCATAGCCATATCGAACGCGATCTTAGCGATTCTGCGGACTTCGCCCTCAGAATACTGCTCGATGTCATAAGCAGCGGGTCCCATAGGAGTTTCTCTGCTTCCACGCTCACCAAAGTATATTCCGCCTATGAGTTCTCTTACAATGACGAGATCTATTCCGCCCTCCACGAGTTCCTGCTTAAGAGGACAAGCATCGGCAAGCTCGTCGAATATCATTGCAGGACGAAGATTTGCAAACAGGCCGAGTCCCTTTCTCAGGCCGAGTAATGCTCTCTCAGGGCGATTATCGCTCGGCTGCGAATCCCACTTAGGACCGCCTACAGCTCCGAGCAGAACAGCATCGCTATCTTTGCACACATCAAGAGTTTCCTGAGTCAGCGGTTTACCGTACTCATCTATCGAGCATCCTCCTGCTAAAACTTCATGATATTCGAATTCATGTCCGTATATTTCGCCAACTCTGTCGAGAACCAGCATCGCCTGCTCTACAACTGAAGGACCAATTCCGTCACCTTTGATTACCGCAATATTGTATTTCATTTCTCAAGCACCTTTCTGATTTCCTGCAGTTTCGTGATATGAGTTTTATTTGTTGTTTTCCTCTGCCAGCTTGTTTTTCGTATAATTTATAAGCCCGTCCTGCGCTATGAGATTCTGCAGGAACTCAGGCAGCGGCTGCGACTGATATGTCTCTCCCTTTGTCTTGTTGGAAATCACGCCCGTATCGAAATTCACTTCTATTTCGTCTCCAGCTTCTATTTTTTCTGCAGCTTCAGGACATTCCATGATAGGAAGGCCGATGTTTATGCAGTTTCTGAAGAAAATGCGCGCAAATGACGATGCGATGACGCACTTTACGCCTGCCGCCTTTATAGCGATCGGTGCATGTTCTCGCGAGGAACCGCATCCGAAATTCTTGTCTGCAACTATGAAATCTCCGTTTTCAACAGAACCAGCGAATGAACTGTCTATATCCTCCATGCAGTGCTTTGCGAGCTCTGACGGCTCTGAAGTATTCAGATATCTTGCAGGAATGATTACGTCTGTATCTACGTTGTCCCCGTACTTATATACACGTCCCATTTGACTTTCCTCCTTATAACTCGTCAGGGCCGGCGATTCTTCCAAGAACTGCCGAAGCTGCTGCAACTGCCGGACTTGCGAGATAAACTTCGGAATCGACGTGTCCCATGCGTCCTACGAAATTTCTGTTAGTAGTCGAAACCGCGCGCTCACCGGCTGCGAGAATTCCCATGTGGCCGCCGAGACATGGTCCGCACGTCGGCGTTGAGAAAACAGCTCCTGCCTTGATAAATATCTCTGCCCATCCGCGCTCTATGCATTCAAGATAAATGTGTTGAGTGCCGGGGATTATTATGCATCTTACGTTGTCATCAACTTTTCTGTCCTTAAGGATTTCAGCAGCCGTGCCCATATCATCGATATTACCGTTTGTGCACGAGCCGATAACCGCCTGATCGATCTTAACTTCACCGACCTCATCAATCGTTCTTGTGTTTTCAGGAAGATGAGGGAATGCCACGGTCGGCTTTATCTCCGACAGGTCTATCACGTATGTTTCATCATATTCAGCGTCATCGTCAGCCTTGTATACTACAGGCCTGCGCTTTTCCCTCTCTGCAAGATAGTCAAGTGTTATCTGGTCGACGTCGAATATTCCGTTTTTAGCTCCTGCTTCTATCGCCATATTAGCCATCGTCAGTCTTGAAGCCATGCTCAGATGCTCAAGTCCGTCACCCGTGAATTCCATAGACTTGTATCGAGCGCCTTCCACGCCGATCATGCCTATGATATGAAGAATTACATCCTTGCCGCTCACCCACTTTGAAGGCTTTCCAGTAAGTACGAATTTGATCGCCGAAGGTACTTTGAACCATGAAATACCCCTTGCCATGCCTGCTGCGATATCTGTTGATCCCATGCCTGTTGAAAATGCACCGAGAGCGCCATATGTGCATGTGTGCGAGTCAGCGCCTATGACGACATCTCCCGCTGTCACGAGGCCCTGCTCAGGAAGCAGCGCATGCTCGATTCCTACACGTCCTACTTCAAAGTAGTTACTCAGCTCCTGATTTCTCGCGAATTCTCTCACAATCTTGCACTGCTCAGCCGCCTTAATATCCTTATTAGGCGTAAAGTGGTCCGGAACAAGGTATACTCTGTCCTTGTCGAATACCTTGTCAGCATTCATGCCCGGCAGATTCTTTATTGCCACCGGACCGGTAATATCGTTTGCGAGCACGGCATCGAGCTTAGCCTCGATGAATTGTCCAGCTTCTACATGATCGAGGCCGGCGTGTGCGGCCAGGATCTTCTGGGTCATCGTCATTCCCATATGAATTTCCTCCTTATTTCTGAGCTTTAGCAGCTTCAGTTTTATTCTGATTTTCTTCGTATATGAGCTTGTTTACTGCGTTTACATAAGCCGTGAGACTAGCTTCTATTACGTCGGTGCTGAGTCCTCTGCCCTGTACCCTCGGCTTTTTCTTTCCCTCGAATTCCGGATCACTGAGAATTACCGTCGCGTCGCCGAGCGCATCTTTTCCTTCTGTGATTGACTGAAGCTTATAATCCTCTACATTGAGCTGTCTGCCGACGATCATGCCCATCGCGTCGAAAGCCGCATCTATTGGACCGTCACCGGTGCCGATTCTCTCGATCTCCTCGCCGTTTTTCCTTAGGCATACCGCCGTAGTCGTAGTTATCGTGTTTCCGCTGTTTGAAACAAAGCGGACGAGCTCGTATGTCTTCGGAATTTCAACTGTTTCCTTAGTGACGATAGCTTCGATATCGCTGTCGTATACCTTTTTCTTCTTGTCTGCGATATCCTTGAACTTCTTGAATGCGACATTGAGTTCTTCATCCGATATATTATATCCAAGCTCTTCTATGCGGGCTTTGAGAGCCGCTCTTCCCGAATGTTTCCCGAGTACGAGATTTTTCTCAGTAATTCCTATGGATTCCGGACTGATTATCTCATATGTCTGTTTATTCTTAAGCATGCCGTCCTGATGGATTCCGGCTTCGTGAGCAAACGCGTTTTCTCCTACAATCGCCTTATTAGGCTGAACCTTGACGCCCGTGATTCTCGTCAGCATCTTTGACGAACGCATTATCTCAGTCGTATTGATATTAGTCTCAGCTTTATATATATCTTTTCTGGTCCTGAGTGCCATCACTATTTCCTCGAGAGCGGCGTTTCCGGCGCGCTCGCCGATTCCGTTTATCGTGCACTCTATCTGACCTGCTCCTGCTCTTACAGCTGTCAGTGAATTTGCAACTCCGAGTCCGAGATCGTTATGGCAGTGAACTGAGAGAACAGCGTCATCAAGAGCCGGGCATTTTTCTCTGACATCCGTCAGGAACTTGTAAAATTCCTCAGGTGTCGTGTAACCTACTGTATCAGGCAGATTTATCGTGGTAGCACCTGCCTTTATTACCGCATCCACGATCCTGGCAAGGAAATCTACATCACTTCTGGTAGCATCTTCTGCTGAAAATTCAACATCAGGAACGAGATTTCTCGCCTGCTTTACTGCGTTTACAGCAGCTTCGATTACAGCGTCAGGCTCCATCAGAAGTTTATACTTCATATGTATCGGTGAAGTCGCTATGAACGTGTGAATCCTCGGAGCCGCAGCATTTTTAACCGCCTCGCCGGCTCTTTCTATATCAGCAGGAATTGCTCTCGCAAGCGATGCCACAGAACTGTCTTTTATTGTTTCTGCGATTTCCTTTACCGAATTAAAATCTCCTGGAGATGATGCGGCGAATCCGGCCTCCATGACATCAACTCCGAGTTTTTCGAGCTGCTTTGCCATCTCGAGCTTTTCTCTTGAGTTCATGCTGCATCCCGGCGACTGCTCTCCGTCGCGCAGAGTTGTATCGAAGATTTTTATCTTTTTCATTTTTTGTACCTCCAAGTACATGAGTGCTTTGAACTTGCATGATCTCCGGGGACTTTCATTTAATAAAACAAAAGTCCCTGAAGCCACGCTGTGACTTCAGGGACGATAATT
The DNA here is from genome assembly GCA_902796965.1 of uncultured Eubacteriales bacterium. GTDB lineage: Bacteria > Bacillota > Clostridia > Peptostreptococcales > Anaerovoracaceae > RUG708. Next base: position 82,944 of record CADBRA010000015.1, read on the forward strand.
CAATCTATTACCGCGGTACCACCCCGATTACCATATTTCTCATATGGTCTCTCGCAAAGCTCTGTCAAGCTTCCGGTCATGATAACGGAACCTTCCGTCATTCCTTATACGCTGATGCCTTAGGGAATGCTGCTCGGGAGTGAGACTTGATTGTCGAAAGCGCACCGGCTCGCAGCATCCGCCGGCTCTCTGAAGCACATCTCAAAGACATCAATAACTCCGTCCATGCATTTGGTGATTTACTTTTTATACGAAAGCATTATAACCAGGCAAAAGATGATTGTCAACTGTTTATGACTTTTGAAATCATCTTTTCAAGCTTGTTTCTAGGCAGTCTGATCTGCGATCCGCATGTGAGACATTTCAACTTTACATCCATACCGAGTCTGAGGATCTCAAATGTTCTTCCTCCGCATGGATGTTTCTTGCGAAGCTCGACGACGGTTCCCTCGTTAAAAACAGCCGGCATTTTCTTCACAGCTATTTACCTTCGATGACGTCGCAGCCCATATACGGTCTGAGAACTTCTGGAACAGTAACTGTACCATCTGCATTCTGATAGTTTTCCAGAATAGCAGCAAGGCATCTTCCGACTGCTAGACCGGAGCCATTGAGCGTGTGAACGTACTCAGGCTTTGCCTTAGGATCTCTTCTGAATCTGATGTTTGCGCGTCTCGCCTGGAAATCCTCAGTATTGCTGCAGCTGGAGATCTCAACATATCTGTTGTAGCTTGGCATCCATACTTCGACATCGAATGTCTTCGCTGCGCTGAATCCCGTGTCGCCTGTACACAGAGCAATGACTCTGTAAGGGAGACCAAGTTTCCTCAGAATATCCTCAGCATTGTCAGTCAGCTTGTCGAGTTCATCATACGAATCCTCAGGCTTTACGATCTTTACCATCTCTACCTTGTTGAACTGATGCTGTCTGATGATTCCCCTTGTATCTCTGCCCGCAGAGCCCGCTTCTTTTCTGAAGCATGCAGTGTATGCCGTGTAATAAAGCGGGAGCTCGCTTCCGTCTATGATCTCATCCGATCTGAGATTTGTAAGAGGAACCTCTGCAGTAGGAATCAGGAATTCATCCTTATCCTGTACATAGAACATATCATCGATAAATTTCGGGAGCTGGCCAGTACCTGTCATAGCTTTCTTCCCTACCAGGAAAGGAGGGAAAACTTCCATGTACCCCTGCTCTTCAGTATGCGTGTTCAGCATGAAATTGATGAGCGAGCGCTCGAGACGTGCGCCTTTGCCCTTATATACCGTGAATCTCGCACCTGAAAGCTTGGCTGCTCTGTCAAAATCAAGAATGTCGAGATCTGTTCCTATGTCCCAGTGAGCTTTAGGTTCGAAGTCAAACTTAGTAGGTTCCTTCCACCTGCGCTGTTCTACATTTTCTGTCTCATCTTTTCCTACAGGAGTCGTAGGGCTCGGTGTATTCGGTATCCTGAGAAGAACTTCTCTGAGCTCATCTTTTACCTCCTTGACCTGGTCATCAAGACCGCTTATCTCAGCTGACAGTTCTTTGAGCTCAGCCATGAGCTCATTCGTATCCTCGCCGGCTTTCTTCATCTGAGGTATCTTTTTTGATTCCTTGTTCTGCTTTGCCTTGAGCGTTTCCACCTCGGCGAGAAGCTTTCTGCGCTTGTCATCGAGCTCGATTGTCCTGTCGATGTCGTAATCGCCCTTGCCGCGTGACTCTACCGCACTCTTTACACCTTCGAAATCTTCGCGGATTCTTTTAATATCTAACATTGCTGATCCTCCAAATCTTTTGGTTTATTAATTCTGCGCGGTGCTGTCCGCGTTGTCTGCTGTATTTCCGGCATTTGCATCTGTACCTGATGTGCCTGTATCTGATGTTCCCTCTGCAGTTTCCAGCTGATCGAGATAACTCTTCAGCTCGCTCTGATACTGGCCGTACTTAGTCCAGTCACCTTCCTTCAGCGCAGCCTGAGCATTATCATACGCCTGAGCGGCTCCTGATACAAGCTCTGAAATCGATGAAGCGGATCCTGACGATGCAGCTTCCGATGAAGAAGCATCACCGCCTGTCTGATCCCCTGTGCCTGCTGTTGTTCCAGCGTCAACGTCATAGTCGTCACCCAGGTCAAACAGACTCTTGAGCGATTCGGCAAGCGTTGATCCATAGGCAATTCTATCGTGATATGCGACGATTACACGCTTGACCTCAGGCAGACTCGTCTCGGTATCCGATTCCAGATAAACCGGCTCCACATAAAGCAGCGAATTGTCTATAGGAATGACGAACATATCGCCTCTTGTGTATGTCGAACCTGATGAGTTCCAGAGCGAAAATTCCTTTGAAATCTCAGTGTTCTGGTCTATCTGTGATTCTATCTGCATCGGACCGTATATTACCCTATCCTTAGGCAGCTTGTAAAGCATAAGCTCACCGTAATGATCGCCATCGCATCTCGCCACCATGAGTCCCGTCATGTTTTTCTTTCCTGAAGGAGTAAACGGAATCGAACTTATGAACTCTTCTTCTTTTTCTCCCGGAAGATTCATGATGTAGTAGTTAGGCGTCATCTCGCGTTCCTTCTGACCATATACATCAGTAGCTATGGACCACTTGTCCTCATTTTGATAGAAGACATTTATATCATTCATATGATAGCGCTGATATATCTTCGCCTGATAATCGAACATCGTGTTTGAATACCTTATATGCTTTTCAAGGCCGTCCGGCATATCAGACACACTCTTGAAAAGGCCCGGATATATCTTGGATATCGTGTCAGCTATTGGCTCGTCATCGACTTTATAGAAGTGTACGGTTCCATCATACGCGTCCACAGTAACTTTTACAGGATTTCTGATATAGTTTACATATGATCCGTCTTTTATCTGAGTTGTCTCAGAATAAGGATAGTACCTCGAAGTCGTATATGCATCGATTATCCAGTAAAGTTTTCCTGAATCCGATATAGTTATGTATGGATCTGAATCGAATTCAAGGAACGGAGCCAGTTTCTTTACTCTGTTCTCCACATTTCTCTCATAGAGAATTTTAGAATCGCTTGTTATGTTTGACGACACGAGAATTCTGATATTTTTCTGGTCAATCGCATAGAGCAGACGCTTTATAGGAGTGAGCTTTATGCCATGGCTGCTGTTATATTCTGTATATTTATTATCGTCTCCACTCGGATAATCAAATTCTTTTTCTTTGGTATTTGTGATTGCATAATCGTCAGTCATCTCACCAAAGTAGATCTCAGGTCTTGTGATCTTTATGCTGTCTGTATCGGAATGAGGCGGGATATTATCGATTATCATATCCGGCTGACCGGAACTGGTAACTGCATCAACTCTTGAAAGAGTAAGTCCGTAGCCGTGCGTATATTTCAGATGCTGTGAAAGCCATGAAACTCCGTCTTCCAGATTGTCGCTGTTCATCTCTCTGGCCGACAGGAATGTCTGTGTGTACATGCCGTCAATATTATATCTGTCTACATCAACATCATTAAATGTGTAGTACGTCCTTATCGACTGAGTCTGATTATAGAACTGCTTCGACGGCTCGAAATCGTTTATTCTGATATTCGAAATCGTCGGCTGGTTATTCTCGATGCTCTCGCCTGTGAGTTCTCCATCTGCCGGAAAATCCTTTACGGTAACGTTTGAAAGATCATAAGCATCCTGTGTATATTTTATGTTATACGAAAGATACGGTTTCTCTCTGTTAAGCTCATTAGGGGAAACGACGAGCGACTGAACTGCTGCGCCGATTATTCCGCCGGCCATAGCAGTTATTATCATTATGACAGGCACATAGAGCAATTTTTTATACTGTTTTTTTCTCGTGAATAAAACTGTGAGAACAGCGGCCATAATTGCAAGAACAGCTTCTATTCTGTACAAATTCATGGTTATGTATGAAGCTCTGAAACCAGCACCGAATACAGTGCCTGAGTCTGTATAGAGCAGATCCAGCTGTCTGATCGTGAACGAACACGCGAGAAGCGCAAAAAACACAACCGCAAGTACCACAAGCGGTTTTTTTGCAATGCTGAGAAGTACTGTCGCACTGTCAGTGCCTGACGATTTTCTCCCGCGGTTAATCATCCTGAAAGGATTGTTTCTTATTTCCTGAGCCTCATAAACTTCCTGCTGGCCGAAAGCCGAAGATACCGGCTTTCTGACCGCCATAAGGAAAATATAATAAAACAGCGTCAGGAAAGCGAATAGTATTACTATGCCATACGCTATTGAAAGCATGCCTTTCCAGAACGACAGCTGAAACACATAAAACGATATGTCAATATTGAAAACAGGATCAGACTTGCCGAAATCGGTGCTGTTTGACGCATAAAGCAGCTGCTTCCACAGCGATGTCGTAATCACGTATGCTATTATAAGACCGAGCAGTGCACTCACGCCGAGTGAAATCCGTCTTATATTTATATCAGACATTCCGCCTTCTTCAGTATCGACCTTTTTCAAATATGACTGCCTGAGTGATTTCATAAAAAGCGCGAGCAGCAGCGTCACAATGATAAAAGACGGTAGCGCTATCGCGAGTTCTGTGAAGAAATTCTTCAGAAAGACCTGCGTATATCCGAGATCTTTGAACCACCAGTAATCGGTTATAAATGTCACTATGGCGTCAAAAAATACTACAATGAGGACAATCGCTATTATAATACCGATTATCACATTCCGCTTTCGACGCGTCATTTTCCGTTCCATATTACCCTCCTGCTATGCGGCATCTGAGGCTGTTTCAGACACTTCGGCAATGTCTAACTGAATTCCCTGACTCTGTTCAAGCGCTTTATAAGAACCAAATGATTCCCCTGAGAAAGAATTCTCGATTCTGCTTATCAGAAGAGCTCCCTGTGAATCAGGTGCAAACAGCTTGATTCCAATTATCAGGAATTCTATCGCAATCGCGATAATGAGAATGATTATTACAATCTGCATGATCCTCGAAGTGAGCGATTTTTTTTCAGGCTCGGCCTTCGTCACGCTTTTTTCCAGAACGATGTCCTTCGTCTCTTCTTTCTGCGGTTCTGCTTCTTTTGCAGCCTGCTTTTCTGATTTTATGCGTTCTTTTTCTGATCTCCTGTTACGGAGTCTTTCTGCAAGTTTATGGCTTCGCGGCTTCCGGCTTTCTTCCGTCAAAATCTTATCGCCGACGTTTTCTGTTTCTTCTGGTACTTCTTTTTCAGAAGAATCTTCTTTGACAGTATATGAAAAAGCAACACCGCCGCGTCCGTCATTCTTTTCGCTTGACGCAGTCTCTTCATGTCTGGCTGCCGCACCGGCTGATGATCTGACAGAGACTCCTTCTTCGGCGTCTCTTTCCTGTTCTGCTGCCTTCTCATTTATCTCATCAACAGGGATCATTGTAGTTATATCATCATACCGTTTTGCTGCTTGAGAGATTTCCTCGCCATCAGCTTCATTTTCCTCAGACTTTGATTCTTCATTTCCGGCGCCCGACAGCTCATGATCTTCTATGCTTTTAAAGTTATAAGCTGTTCCGGTATCATCATTTATATCGTTAATAGACGATACTTTTTCCTCCTCTGAAGCTATTATATCATCGGTCTTTTCAAAAGCAGCATTTTCAACATCTTCAGAAGATCTGGCCTCCGCATCAGCACCACTTTTATCTGAATTTACTGCCGATATTTCAGCATCATTTCCTGCTTCAGTACTATCATCTTCAAGCACTTTGTCAAGCACCGCAGCCATATCCGACAATTTGATTTCCGCTTCGTCCTCTGAATTACCGGCATCTTTCTCATATTTTTCAGCCGGAACAGGCTCTGCCGCCACTGATTCAATCTTTACAGATTCCGCTGCTGAAGCTTCCTCACCTTTTTCTTCATCAACTGATATATTTTTTCCATTAACGGAGTTATCAGGCATGCTGCCAGAAATATCATCAGCGCCAGTATCTTCAAGCATTACAGATGCATCCGCGTCCAGATCGTTTCTAAGCGCATCGTCAATTGACAATGTTCTTTTTCCTAAATCGAGCGTATCAGAAAAATCATCCGGCGGAGTCACTGTCTCGATCGCCTGTGTCTGATCCCTTGTCAGTGCGATGTCTTCCGGTGAAATTCCGAGTATCATGGAATCGTCCTGATTATCGTCATTTTCCTCTTCTTCCCACTTGTCGCGGAAATCCTTTGCCTCAGGTCCGAAAATATCTGTAATAGTCATTCTCCCGGCAGGAGACGAGCTCTTTTCCCAGAACGATTTTCCTGTCAGTTCTTCTCCAGGCACTGCATTTTCTGCATCACCAGGCTCATCGTACAGACGTTCTTTTTCAGTACCGTTTTCGAGCGTCTTAACTACAGTCGCTCCATCATGGCGCCTCGTGACCTCAACAGAACTGCTCGACTGAGAACTGCTGACCTCAACCTGAACCTGAACGCTTTTCGGACCCTGTTTTATCTGATTAAGATCGACAGGCTGCGTTTTTACATTATCATCCTGTATCTTCGCCAGATCGATTTCCTGAGTCTTTACCGAGAATTTTGTACCGGACGGCTCATTTATTTTTATATTAACCTCGCGAGGATTTTCTTTTTCTGCCTTTTTTCGAGTTCGGCTGCCTGCTGCGCCTCCATTCCGGCTTCCGACAGATTTCGCTTTTTCCGCAGTTTCTTTTTCTCTTGAACTCCTGTATCTCTCGTACTCGTCCTCAAGCGTTCTGAATGAAATTTCAGGTGCTTCAGTCAGGTATTCGCGCCTGCGGTCCGCCTCATGAACTTTTTCTAGTTCAGCATCTGACATATGAGCCGCTTTACCCATCTTGTCCGAAAAAGTCTTTTCTGCGTTAAGCAGATTCTGAAATCCCTTTACTGCACGGCGCTCTTCTTCTTCAGTGTATCCTCTCTCCGGCTCCCCAGTGCTTTTCTGAGTCATCTCAGCGAGGTTCCCGTTGCTGCGTTTTGCAGATTCTTTCTTCACTTCATTAGCAGGCGCTGTGTGTATTCCGCTCTGATCTCTCATGCGCATAGGCCGCGTACCTTTTAGAAAATCAGGGATCGTTTCAGCTTCGGTGCGCCCCATGCCCATTCCCTCAAATGGATCATAGTTTTCATATTTTCTTCTTGTTGCGGATCCGCTGCCGCTGAAGCTCGATGCATTTCCAGAATCAGTTCCGCGGCCGGCTACAGTATGACTCTCTGCGCCCTTATGGCTGTCTCTGTCAGAATTTCCGGCTTCTCTCCTGGGTTCCGTATGTTCTATATTTCTAATTTCATTTTCAGTTCTGATCTGTTCAGGCTCTGTTTCAGCCATGTGTGCCGTTTCCGGTTCATTTCTTTTTTCCGTCGGAATATCATCGATGAGATCGCTGAAATCTTCCATCTGCATTTCAGAAGGAAGAACAAAAATATCGTCATTTCCGCGTGAGCGTAAAGAAGCAGGCGGCTCGTCCGCAGCCAAATCATCGAGCTTCTTATCGAACTTCTGCTGGAGATTTTCGTGAGTCATGTCAAAATTAAACATGCTCTTAGCCTCCTCAGGCTCCTCCCATCTGCTTTCTTTCTGGAAGTATGTCCTGCCGGAGTCTTTGTCTGTTATTTTTTCTCCGCCCCAATCGATACTGACATTCGTTTTTTTTCTGGGTTTCGGAAAGTCCTGAACGTTCCAACTGAACTCACTGCCTGCCCGGCTTTCCGATGCAGGAACTGCGGCACCGCAGTACACGCACTTTTTTGCGCCCGGCATCAGCTCTCTGCCGCAATTTTTACATTTCATAAATTCTCCTTGGCTGACGTGACACAACAAAAAGATATCGATTTAAAAATATACATAAAGCATTATATTACAAATTATTATTCATATCAACGCAGCAAAGTCCGCATACAGAGCATGAAAAAACAAAAATATACAATTTCCGAGCCCTGCGCGGACTCCGTCCGCATGAAAAATCCTGTCTGATCGGGCAGATGTTTATTGCAAATCGGCAGCCTTTACTATAAAAAAAGACCATTTCCGAACCGGAAATGGTCTTTTGACATCCTGTGTGAGCGGAGCTCACGAAATTCAGTCAACTTAATCGAATGTATAGTTACTTCAATTAGTCCTGAACATAAGGCATAAGTGCTACGATTCTCGCTCTCTTAATAGCCTTTGTCACGCTTCTCTGGTGGATAGCGCATGTGCCTGTGATTCTCTTAGGGAGAATCTTGCCTCTGTCAGTCGTGAACTTCTTGAGTGTCTCAACATCTTTATAGTCGATTACAGCAGCACCGTTCTGCTTTTCCTGCATGCAAAACTGGCAGACTTTTCTTCTGCCTCTGCCGCCTCTTTTTCTGTCCATTGCCATGGATCTGCTTCTCCTTTCCTTAGAATGGAAGATCGTCCTCATCTACAGTCTGGAAGCCCTCAGGCAGATCATCAGCCTGGCCGGCATTTCCCTGGGACTGCGGAACCGGATCAGCATTCCTGTAACCGCCCTGATTTCCGTAATTACGGTCACCATAATTCTGGTCGCCGTTTCCGCCGTAACCTTCGCCACCGTAATTCTGACCCTGATAGCCGCCTCCCTGACTGCTGTTTCTGCTGCCGAGGAATTCAACTCTGTTGGCAACGACATCAGTCGTATATACAGTCTTTCCGTCTCTGTCCTGATATGAACCTGTCTGGATTCTTCCCTGCACAGCTGCCTGGCTTCCTTTTGAGAGGTATCTGTTGCAGTTCTCAGCCTGTCTGTCGAAAACAGTGATTCTGATAAAGTCAGCTGTCTGAGCATTTCCATCATTGCCTGATCTTCTGTTATTTCTATCGACCGCAAGCGTAAAATGGCATATGGCCATCTGGCTCTGAGTATATCTGATTTCAGGATCTCTTGTTAATCTTCCGATGAGTACGACTTCGTTCATTTCAAACTCCTTTTCATCATCTGATAATATAAGGAACTATTTCTCGTCCTTGTTTACGATGATGTGTCTCATGCAGATATCTGCGATTCTGAGACGTCTGTCAAGCTCCTTAGGGAGCTCAGGTTCTGCCTGAAATTCGATGACAGTGTAGTAGCCTTCGTTCTTCTTCTGGATCGGATAAGCAAGCTTTCTCATTCCCCATACGTCAACATTTCCAACGACACCGCCGTTTTCTGTGATAACGCCCTGTACCCTTTCTGAAAATGCTTCTTTTTCTGCATCCTCTGATACCGGATCAAGAATGTACATTACTTCATAATTTGTCATGTTCTTCACCTCCTCACGGACTAATGACTTCATCTTTGTGATGAAGTAAGGATGCTCGCCTTTTCAGTGCAAGCCTGTATATTTTATCACCTGGTGAACATCATTTCAATATTTATTTTTTCTTTGCTGCGATCATTTCTTTTTTCTTTCTTCAATCGGCACATAGTATCTCGGCTCGATAACAGTCGTATAAGCCGGACGGATAATCTTCCCCTTGTTTACGAGTTCCTCAAGACGATGCGCACTCCAACCTACTATTCTGGCCATTGCGAATATAGGGGTATAAAGTTCTTCCGGCAGGCCCATCATTTTGTACGCGAAGCCGGAATAAAAATCTACATTTACGCTTACACCTTTATACATCTTGAATTCCTTTTCTATGAGCTGAGGAGCGAGCTTTTCGACGAGCGCATAGAGTTCGAATTCATCGTGCATGCCCTTTACTGACGCGACTCTTTCTACATAATCCTTAAACAAAACAGCGCGCGGATCTGATTTTGAATAAACCGCATGACCGACTCCATATATAAGACCGCTGTGATCGAACGCCTCGCCGTGAAGTATCTTATCCAGATATGCTCTTACTTCATCCTCATCCTTCCAGTCACTTACATTTTCCTTTATCTCATCAAACATCCTCACTACTTTGATGTTTGCTCCGCCGTGACGCGGTCCCTTCAGCGACCCGAGCGCCGCTGCTATTGCGGAGTATGTGTCCGTCAGACTCGATGTTACTACGTGAGTTGTAAACGTGGAATTGTTTCCGCCGCCGTGGTCCATGTGCAGAATAAGAGCCATATCCAATGCTCTCGCCTCTATATCAAGGTATTTTCCATCGCGCCTGAGCAATGCCAGAATGTTTTCTGCCATACTGCCGTGAGCAAGAGGATTGTTTATGAAAAGTCCTTCAGATTCGTAATAGTATTTATATGCCTGATATCCGTATATGGAAAGCATCGGAAAAACGCTGATGAGCTCCATGCACTGACGGAGAACATTAGGAACAGATGTATCATCGGCATTGCTGTCATAAGCGTAAAGCGTAAGCACACTCCTTGCCAGAGTGTTCATCATGTCCGTACTCGGCGCTTTCATTATCACGTCTCTTACAAATCCATACGGCAGACGTCTGAATTTTATGAGCTGATCGCTGAATTCCTCAAGCTCTGCATCTGTCGGAAGATGTCCTATCAAAAGCAGATAAGCAACTTCTTCGAAACCAAATCTGTCTGTTTTAGCCAGACCATGGACTATATCGCTGATTTCGTAGCCTCTGTAATAAAGATGTCCGTAGTCGGGAACTGTTTTTCCGTCTAATTCTTTTACTGCCTTTATATCTGAAATATTTGTAATTCCTGCCAGGACACCCTTACCGTTTAAATCGCGAAGTCCCCGCTTGACATCTCTGTTTATGAATTCCTCATTATCTATTATATCTGCCTGCTGGACTATATCCGCCATTTTTTCGATTTCAGGCGTTATCGTAGAATATCTTAAATCCTTCTGATCCATATTGACTGCCTTCCCGCCTTCCCCTGGTTTCACAGCATAATAAACACACGTATCAGATCGATCTGTGTATTTTCTGTGCTGCCTGATACCATGTTATAAATTTATATTTTACAGATGTATTATTATTTTATAATAAGAAAATTCTGGTTTTGAAAAATTAATATTTATTAATAAGTTATTCCCTGTATTTTTTGCTTTAAACTAATAAAACGATAAACTAATTATACGCATCCGTAAACGCAATTTCAATCTGTAAAAAATGGCAAAGCGGGATAAGCATTAAAATTCCAACGTTTATAATATTTTGTTAATCTAAATATATTTAATATCAATCATGCAAAATATGAACAATATCATGTTATCGACCAAATTAATTGCATGAATATGATATTTAATACTTATTCATTTTTAAGCAGAAAAATTTCTGATGAAAAACACGCAGTCTTTCTCAACAGTATATTTTACGTAATGTCTGGTTCTGAAATACTTGTACTGTTTACCGGTATTTCATAGTAAAATGCATTTCCGCATTAAGCTGACATAAGCAGAATCAGATGACGGGCGCTTCGAATTCAATGATAGAGGATATAGATAATAATTTTCATAAATAAAAAAATTAAAATAGTGTTAAATAAGTGTTGACACAGATCGTTTCCTTTGTTATTATAACAAAGTCGCAAAGATAAATACATGCACCATTAGCTCAGCTGGGAGAGCACCTGACTCTTAATCAGGGTGTCCAGGGTTCGAACCCCTGATGGTGTACCAGATTTAAACCTCGGATTTGTTTCCGAGGTTTTTTATTTTTCTGTTTTATGAGTTCCGTGCCGTCCGGTCCGATACTGACAGCTGATGTTGCTTAAAACCTGACCGCATAAGTAATCTGCATATTCTCAAATGCACAAAACCACCGGCCTAAATAAGAGCATACTCATTTTCACCTGATATTAAGCTGACGGCTGATATACGGAAATTCCGCCTTCCGGCAGTGATCAGAAACGGACTGTTTGTACACGGAGCGTTCGCAAAGGCATATTATCATTCATAATTATAGTTTCATAGTGAAACGGCATATATGTACATTATAATCACTGCATCTGATTTACCATTCATAAAAATGAAAATGTACAGTTTCATTCTTACACCTCGCTATATATCGGGTAAAATAAACTGTATAATGCTTTTGAAACCGTAAGGCTTCTTTCATATGATTAAATAACGAACATATTGGAATTAAAAACAGAGAAAGGAAGTAAAAATGGCATTTAATCCTATGCAACTCATGGGCATGAAAAAAAGAGCGAATTTATTTAAGAATGAGCATCCAAAGGTAATTGACTTTTTCAAGAAAATCCACAAAGATATCGACGAAGGCACGATGATAGAGATAAAGATCACGACATCTGACGGAAAAGAACACGCATGCGGGCTTAAAGTAAACGCCGATGACATGGAAACTTACAAACAGTTGCTGGCGCTTAAAAAATAGACTGTCTTAATCAGCAAATCAGAAAGAGAATGCCCGTAACAAGTCCATGATAATTCACGTATTTATTACGGGCAGTTTTTTTATTTCCCTTTTAAATTGAATAAGGATTCACGATATTCCACATGAGCGGGCATTCCGTACAATGTCCGTACTAAAGCGGATTTCTGCGTGGCGTTCCTGCTTTCCTGGGGTATTTCGCAGGGGTCTGCTTCACCTTTTTTATAAAGATCAGCGTATGAGAAAGACCGTAGCTGCTCATGAGACCCCGTTCAGCAGATTCTATTTTTCCTCCGAGAATTTTCAACGCATTCGCAGCGCTGTCAGCTTCTTCTTCGAATTCTGAGCCTTTATATGAAACGAAGTAACCGCCCTTTCTGACAAATGGAAGACAGTATTCTGTAAGCACACTGAGATGTGACACCGCTCTGGACACACAAATATCGAATTTTTCGCGATATTCGATTTCGTGAGCCATATCCTCAGCTCTGTAATGAACAGCCTTTACATTGGAAATGCAGAGTTCATCCACAATATCGTCTATTATCTTCACGCGCTTGGCAAGCGAATCCATCAGGACAAACTCTTTATCGGGCGATACTATTGCAAGCGGAATTCCAGGTAGGCCTGCGCCTGTGCCTACATCGATTATTTTCCTCGCGTTTTCATATCTTTTATCAGAGATCACGCACAGCGAATCTATGATATTCTTGACAACAAACTCATCTTTTTCCCTTATAGCCGTAAGATTTACATGTTCATTATAAGCGAGGACGAGATCCATATATTTTTCAAGCTTTTCTGCAGATCTCTCGAGACCAGCGGATTTCAAATATTTTTCCAGTATCTCATTCATCTGTTCCGCCTCCCTGACTTTTTCTGTCCTTGCCGGCGTATTTCATCCTCTCAAGATATATGAGCAGAACGTTTATATCTGCGGGCGAAACGCCTGAAATCCTCGACGCCTGTCCTACGGAATCAGGATGCCTGTCAGCCAGTTTCTCTCTGGCTTCTGTCCTTATTCCGTTGAGTGACATATAGTCTATGTCTGCCGGAATCTTGTGATTTTCAAGGCGTTTGAATTTTTCTATATCGCGGAGCTGTTTTTTTATATATCCTTCATATTTTATTCTGACAGCTGCCTGCACCTTGCTGTGATATGAAATATCAGGTCTGTCAGCATCGATTTCCGCAAGATTATCGTATGTGACCTCAGGGCGTCTGAGCAGCTCAGCCATGCTTATGCTTTCACTTACTTCAGCGCTGCCGACAGAAACCAGGAAAGGATTGACGATGTCGGTTCCGATTTTCGTTTCCTTAAGTCTCTTTATCTCGTTCTCAGTTTCACTTTTTATTTCAAGCCAGCGTCTGTAGCGTTCCTCTGTGGCCAGACCGATTTTGTAAGAGCGTTCTGTCAGTCTGTCACATGCGTTATCCTGTCTAAGCGTCAGTCTGTATTCAGCTCTTGAAGTCATCATTCTGTACGGCTCGTTTGTTCCTTTTGTTACGAGATCGTCGATAAGCACGCCGATATATGCTTCATCACGTCCGAGGATAAACGGTTCTTTTCCTCTAACCTTCTGTGCAGCGTTTATTCCTGCCATTATTCCCTGAGCCGCAGCCTCTTCATATCCGGAACTGCCATTTGTCTGTCCTGCGAAAAACAGATTGTCTATTATTCTGCTTTCGAGCGATGTTTTAAGATCGAGCGGATTTATGCAGTCGTATTCGATCGCATAAGCCGGCCGCATTATTTCAGCATTTTCAAGTCCTGCGATAGAATGATAAAAATCCTGCTGTACATCTTCAGGAAGACTGGACGACATGCCTTGTATATACATCTCCTCTGTGTCGAGTCCCTCCGGCTCTATAAAAAGCTGATGGCGTTTTCTGTCCGGAAATCTCGCTATCTTTGTTTCAATCGACGGACAGTAGCGCGGACCTGTTCCCACTATTTCTCCCGTAAAGAGCGCGGAGCGCTCAAAATTACTGCGGATTATCTCATGTGTTTTTTCATTCGTATACGTGAGCCAGCAGTCAATCTGATTTTTTCCAGGACTCTCATTCATGAATGAAAACGGAACGGTCGGTTCATCTCCATGCTGCACTGCCATTTTACTGTAGTCTATAGATGACGATTTCACTCTGGCAGGTGTTCCCGTTTTAAAGCGGCGCAGAGGTATACCATGTTTTTTCAGATTTTCCGACAACATGAGCGACGGTGCCATCCCATTTGGACCTGATGCAAACGATGATTCTCCGATGAAAATCTTTCCGGCCAGAAATGTTCCTGTCGCTATTATCACTGTTTCCGAACGATATACGGCGCCTGTACGCGTTATTATGCCGCGCACGCGGTTATTTTCCACAATGATATCGACTACTTCAGCCTGTTTCAGATCGAGATCAGGAGTTTTCTCGATAGTCTTTTTCATCTCTTCGTGATAGCGGCGTTTGTCCGCCTGTGCTCTCAAAGAATGAACAGCCGGTCCTTTTGCTGTGTTAAGCATGCGGCTTTGTATAAACGTTTTATCGATATTTACTCCCATCTCGCCGCCGAGCGCATCTATTTCCCGAACGAGGTGACCCTTGCCTGTTCCACCTATAGATGGATTGCATGGCATCATGGCGACTGCCTCCAGTGTGATTGAAAGCATCAATGTTTTAAGTCCCATGCGCGCAGGTGCAAGAGCTGCCTCGCATCCGGCATGTCCGGCTCCTACGACTATCACATCGTATTTACCCATTTCATAAAGATTCATAATATCACTCACCTGCGCTGTTATTTTCCGAGACAGAATCTCGAGAATATTTCATTTACTATGTCGTCATTTACTGATTCGCCCGTGATTTCACCAAGTGTCGTCCATGCCGAACGTATGTCTATTTCCGCAAAATCGAGCGCTTCACCATTTCTCAGTATTTTTTCAGCATCTGAAAGCGATTTCATAGCTTCCTTCATAAGTTCCTCATGCCTTACATCTGCTACCATGATATCCTGTGCCATGCTTACGCTGCCGCCGCACACGATGTTCGTGATTTCATCTATGAGGCTGCGTATTCCCTCTCCTGTTACCGCTGAAATTTCCACTACCGGCGTATCTTCAGAAAGTCCCGTCTCTGAAAGTATTTCTGACGGATTAAGCACCTGCGGCAAATCCGATTTATTTAGTGCAACGATGCATTTCCTTCCTGAAAGCATTGAAACCACCTCGCGGTCCTCTTCTCTCAGTCTGCCTGACGAATCGAGCATGAATATGACAATGTCGGACGATTCTATGGCATCCATGCTTCTGCCTATCCCGATCTTTTCTATTTTATCTCCGGAATCTCTGATACCCGCCGTATCGATAATTTTTACCGGAATCCCTCCGAGTTCCGCATATTCCTCTATCGTATCCCTTGTCGTCCCCGGTATATCTGTGACTATCGCACGTTCCTCCCTGAGAAGCGCATTCATCAGTGAAGATTTGCCTGTGTTCGGTCTGCCCGCAAGCGCGATAATGCACCCGTCTCTGAACACGCGGCCTGTCGACGCAGTGTCGTACATTTCCTTTATCTCGCCATATATCTTATTTATCACCGGAATTATGTCTTCGTTTCCCATTTCCTCAAGATCTTCATCCGGATATTCGATTCTTACCGCCATCTCTGAGACAAGATCTGCCATCTCGTATCTTATCGAAGAAACTCTTTCAGAAAGTCTGCCTGAAAGCTGCGAAACTGCGGCTGCGCTCCCCGCCTGGGACCTTGCCTTTACTATATCAATGACTGCCTCAGCCTGGGAAAGATCTATCCTTCCGTTAAGAAATGCCCGTTTTGTAAATTCTCCTCTTTCAGCCGGGCCGGCTCCGCGATCAATCACAAGTGTCAGAATCTTCCTCAACGTGACTGAAGACCCGTGACACTGAATTTCCGCAACATCCTCGCCGGTATATGTATGAGGCGCTTTCATGTAAATAACCATAGCCTCGTCAATAATCCGGCTGCCGTCGCAGACATATCCGTAAATCATTCTGCGCGGTTCAGGATTTTCAAGTTTTCTTCCGGATTTAAAGCGAAAAATATCAGTCAGTATTTTCAGCGAATCAGGTCCGCTTATTCTGATTACTCCTATACCGGCTTCGCCAACTGCAGTTGCAACTGCGGCAATAGTGTCGTACATATTTTGGCCTCCGAGGGCTCCGCCCTCAAAAAAACGGCCTCCTGTCAGTTAAGATGGAGGCCGTTGATTGAAATCCTATTTCTTTAATTCTATTACTACTCTTCTGGAAGGTTCAATACCCTCGCTTCTTGTTGAAACTCTCGGATCTGACTGAAGAGCAGAATGTATGACCTTGCGTTCGTAAGGATTCATAGGCTCGAGCCTCTGGCTTCTGCCTGATCTTACAGCTTTATCTGCTACTTTGTGAGCAAGCTGCTGGAGAGTCTTTTCTCTCTTTTCCCTGTAGTGTTCAGCATTGACAAGAACGCGGACATGTTTGTCGGAATTCTTGTTTTCGACAATGCTGGCCAGGTACTGTACTGAATCAAGAGTCTGACCTCGTTTGCCGATGAGCGCACCGACTTCGCTGCCTGAAAGATTTATATAAAGGACATCATCTATCATGGCACCGTGAACTTCGGCTTTGATATCCATCTGTTTTATTATTTTCCTAATAAAATCTACGGCATATGAATCATCAGCAGGCACAGTATCCTTGTCATCAGCTGTTACAGTAAACTTTGTATGCATCTCTTCTGAATTTCTGTCCCAGCTTCTGTTCTGATTTTTACTGTCAGAACGCCTTGCACTTTCACGCTCTCTTTTTTCATGACGGCGCTGCTGAATCCTCTCATCTGTTCCTGTTGATGATGAAGATATTCGTTCTTCATTTTCTTCTTCAGAAACTGCATTGTTGTTTGGAGCCGGAACGACATAAGTACTGTTTCCAAACGCATTGATCACAGTTTTTTCTTCTGTTGTTTTTCTTTCCGTTTTTTCGGCCCTTTTCGCTGTTCTTACTTTTTCTGTGAAAAGATCTTTATTTTCTTCAGGAACATGAACAGGTTCAGGCTTCTTTGTCACGCGCACCTTAGCAAGTTTTTTATGAAGCCCGAGAAATCCCTTTGAAGGCTGCTCGAGAACCTCGACGTCTACTTCATCGCGTGTGAGCTTCATCTCCTTAAGAGCAAGTTCGACAGCTACATCTATGCTGTCTCCCCATTTTTCAACTTTATCTGACATTATTTATAAGATTCCTCCATAATTTTATCTTAAAAAACAGCTGCAAAGCAGCTGTTCAGGAATTCCACTGTTGTCAGCAACACTCTAAGCTGTTTTGACTTTCTTTCTCCTGTGTGTCTGCTTAAGTTTTCTGTTTTCTCTCGCTTTTATGAGTTCTCTTTCCTTTTTTCTGTCATTATACCAGTTCGTGATCTGTGTCTGGAAAATCTGGAAAATATAACTGACTATCCAGTAAATAGATACGCCGGAAGGAAGAGTAAGCGCAAGCCAGCCTATCATCACAGGCATGAAATACCTCATAACTTTCATGGATGCACCGCCTGCAGCCTGTGGATTCGCACTTATCGCCATTGTGAATCTCATCGAAACATATGTGGCAAGACCTGCGATTATAGGGAGCAGGTAAATCTGATCTGGCTGACAAAGGTCTGATACCCAAAGGAATGATTGATGTACAGCAATAACCATGTTGCTGTCTTCACCTAAGTATTTAAGCGGGTTATTGAGCAGGCCGAAAAGCCCCCAGATAACAGGGAGCTGAATCAGAAGAGGGAGGCATCCCATCGCAGGATGTATCTTATTGTTATCATAAAGATCCTGAAGAGCCTCATTCATCTTCTGCGGATTTCCCGCGTACATAGTCTGAATTTCCTTAATCTTAGGCTGAACTTCCATCATCTGGCGGCTGCTTCTCATCTGAGCTGCGTAAAGAGGAAGTATGATAAGCCTGATAATTATGGTAAATATAATTATCGTAAGACCGTAATTGCCCAGAAGGCCGTAAAGTGCCTTGAGGACATAGCCAAGTGGGACGGCTAATAATTTTGTCATTAAAAATTATCCTCCAAGTCTATCATTCAAGGGGATCTGTCCATCCTTAAGGAACCGGGTCGAATCCTCCCGGATGAAACGGATGGCATTTTAATATTCGTTTTATGCCGAGAGCGCTTCCTTTAAACGGACCATATTTTTCAACAGCCTGTATAAAATATGCGGAACACGTAGGTATGAACCTGCATTTGCCCGGCAGCATAAGCGGTGAAATGCATATCTGATAGCCCCTTATTAAGGATATTATTACTTTTGATAGAATATCACTAACGGTTTTCATCTGCAGTCACCTTAGTTCTGATCTTTAACTTTTTAAAGGCGGTCTCAATAGATTTTTTCACATCCGCACATTTCCTGTCATTGATCGTTTTTCTTGCGATTAATATGATGTCATACCCTGTTTCGATATCACCGATCTGCCTTACACTCTCTTTCATAAGCCTTCTTGCTCTATTTCTCTGCACGCTGTTGCCGACTTTGCGGCTTGCAAGCCAGGCCATTCTGTTGTATTTAAGTCCGTTGCGGCAGCAGAATACTACTACATATCTGCTTCCGACAGATTTCCCGCGCTTATATACTCTTTTGAAATCTTCATCTCTTCTAAGTACATATTTGCTCAGCATTAAAACACATCCTGTCTGCCAAATCGTTCGCGGCTGCTTTTACACTATGCAGCTGACTATTCCCATGAGCAGGCTCAATTGGGAGTTCTCATTTCAAATTTTAGCTCATAATGACTCATTATCTCCATACTTTTGATATATGAGTATAATTCTGTTTGAGTGAGAACTTTCATTACCATGCAGCTCTGCAGCCACATTGCGGTAAATTTCTGCCCTGAGGCAAGGAAGGATAGTCAGTCTTCCTTTATACTTTAATTATTCCAAATATTGGCGAGATTTTGTTAATTTATTCCGGCTCTATTCCATAAACAAACCTATAGATTTTAGCCTCAATATTGTATAACACTGCCCGGACCGAATTTTCATTATTGGATCCAATAATGAAAAAAAGACCACTTAACGCGGTCTTAAGCTGAAAGGGACTTTCTGCCTCTCTGTCTTCTTCTCTTGAGTACGTTGCGTCCATTTTTCGTGCTCATTCTCTTTCTGAAGCCATGTTCCTTTTTTCTCTGTCTTACTTTTGGCTGGTAAGTCTGTTTCATAGTTCTACACCTCCCGTTTTGCGTCGATAAAACGCTGAATTTTACACGATAGTAAGGCGAAATTATTTTCGATTTACCGTAATCAGTGCATAATCGCCTGTTTATTATAACTGTGCTGTTTATCTGTGTCAATGAAGAAATACCGCATATATTTAGAAAAAAAGCATCTCACCGTAAAAATTTCGGTGTAAAATATTTGTCCGCAGACGTAATTTTATTTCCACAGGGTGTTAATAAAATATCTGTGGAAAAAAACGCAATTGTGGATTATTTAAGACATAAACGTCCAAAATCCTATAAAAGCTTGTTATTAACGCTGTGAGAATGCTATAATCGTTGTGGATAAGTGGTGCATAAGTCATTTAATGCTTTACTGCAGAACGTAATGCAGAACCAAGCGCACAGACATAAGCCTGACGTGCACCTTTTTTTATTGTTAGGGATTTATAATGGAAAGCACCTTTGACTTGAGTGAAAAAGAAAAATGGAATCTGGTCCTCCAGAAAATCAAAGCTGACAGCATGCCGGCAATTTACAGTACGTGGATAAAACCACTCAGATTCATATCTGCAGATGAGCAGAACAAAGAGATAAGGCTGACGACAAACAGCACTCTTTCGATAGGAATTCTTAGAAACAGATATATGCCTATCATAAAACAAGCTGTATTAGAGGTTTATGGATTTGACATGGAAATCATCGTATCTCAAGGATATGAACCTGAGAACGGCGGCGAATCCGAAAAACAATCTGATTTACCTTATCAGTTCGAGGAAAATGCTCTTAATCCACGCTACAATTTCGATACATTTGTAGTAGGAAGCAATAATGAACTTGCTTATGCAGCATGCAGAGCAGTGGCTAAGGGTCCTGCATCAGTCAACAGCAATCCGTTGTTCATATACGGAAATTCTGGACTTGGAAAAACGCATCTGATGAACGCCATAGGTCACTATGTGCAGCAGAATGATCCAGCGAGAAGGGTACTCTATCTTTCATCCGAAACGTTTACCAACGAACTGGTAAACGCGCTGCAGAGCCATGAAATGGACAGATTTCGCGAAAAATACAGGAATATCGATATTCTGATGATTGACGATATCCAGTTTATAGAAAAAAAGGAAAGCACTCAGACAGAACTTTTCCACACTTTCAATACATTATATGAAACAAACAGACAGATAGTGTTCACAAGCGACCGTCCTCCAAAAGATATTTCAACGATTGACCAGCGTCTCAAAAGCAGATTTGAATGGGGTCTTTCTGTTGATATTCAGCCGCCTGACTTCGAGACCAGAGTGGCAATACTTAAGAACAAAGCAGAAATGGAAGACATAGAAGTAAATGACGAGATGTTGGAAATCTTTTACTTCATAGCAGAAAAAATAACTACAAATATAAGAGAACTCGAAGGAGCTTTGAACACTGTAATAGCTCACGCCAATCTCACAAATAAACCACTTACGAGAAAAATGGCAGGCGAAGTGCTCAAGGGCGTATTCAATACAAAAGACAGAACGGTAGACATACCTCTTATCAAGAACACTGTTTGCGCATATTACAATATCAATGTCCAGGATATGGATTCATCAAAAAGAACAAAAAATCTCGCGCATCCGAGACAGATCGCAATGTACTTGTGCAGAGAACTTACAGACACGTCACTGCCCAAAATAGGCAAAAACTTTGGAAACAGAGACCACACAACAGTGATACATGCCTGCGAAAAGATTTCAAAAGAAATAAAGACGGACGAAGAACTGAAAAAAGACATAGAAAAGCTAAAAAGCAGCATAATGGATATATAACCATAGGAAAAAGCAAAAATAACGATTTGAGATATCAACACAGTATCAACAGGCTTTCAACAGGTTTTTTCACAGCTTATCCACAATAAAAGCTCCAAAAATCGCATTGAAAAAGCTTTATCCACACAAGTTTTCCACATATCCACATGCTCTACTACTACTTCTACTAAGAAATCTAATAAAAATAACATTGCTCATGCGGCCAAAAACCGCATTCACAGTTTACCAGGAGCCACAAAATGGAATTTGCAATTAGAAAATCAGAACTAAACAAAGCTCTGGACAAAACACTTCTGGCGCTCCCATCACGGACACCACTCAATATCTATAAAGGTATCTTAATAGAAACAGATGATCAGGGAACCATAAAGCTCACAAGCTCAGACAGTGAAATAAGAATTGAGGAAAGAATCAAAGCTGAAGAATTTGAACCAGGAAAAACGATACTTCCAGGAAAACTCTTCGCTGATATAATAAGAACACTGCCCGATGAAAGAGTCACAGTATCAAGTGAAGATAATGCCACTGCATACATAACAACAGAACGCAGCAGTTTTCAAATATCAACATTTGAAGCCGATGAATATCCATCTCTCGATGAATATGAAGAAGATAAAAAGCTGAAAATAAATAAAGACACGTTCATAAGCCTTATCACCAAAACAAGCTTCGCTGCCAGCAAAGTCGAGGCAAGAGGAGTCATAGTCGGTTCTCTTATAGACATTAGCGACAAAAAAATTACTATGGTAGCACTTGACGGATTCAGAATGGCAGTTGCTGAATCCGAAATAGATGCAGAAAATGACACTAACGCAAAAATCATAATATCAGCAAGAATTCTCAACAATCTGACAAAACTCATATCAGATGAGGAATTCGAAAATAACGATATAACTATAGAATATAACGAGAAGAAAGCAAATGCCGAAATAATAACGGCTAACAGTAAAATCATAATAAGTCTTATCAACGGAAATTATCTTGATTATGAAAAGCTTCTTCCACAGAACTTCAAAGCAGAAGTAACTCTCAACAAAGAAGATTTCAAAAAGAGCATAGAGAGAGCTTCTCTTATGTCAGCGGATGGCAGGAATAATCTTGTAAAACTCAGATTTACAAACGATAATCTGAGAATAACAGCAAGATCTGAATCAGGAAACTTAGAGGATAATATTCCTGTTTCCGTCAGCGGAGCTGACATAGAGATAGGCTTTAATTCGCATTACCTGCTCGAGGGATTAAAGGCTATAGATACTGAAAATATCATTTTCAAATATGACACAAGTGTACGTCCTTGCACTATGGAACCTGAAAACGGAGGCTACACGTACATGATTCTCCCTGTAAGGATAATTTAAAAAGATATGCATTTCAGCGAGATAGAACTTAAAAATTTTAGAAATTACAAGAACCAAAAAGTAATTTTTCATAAAAAAGTGAATCTACTGCTCGGTCAGAACGCTCAGGGGAAGACAAATCTGCTTGAAGCACTCTATATCACTTCATTTGGTAAATCTTTTCGACAGACAAATGACAGCGATATGATAAAATTCGGTGAAAAAAATGCGTTTGTCAGAGCTCATGCTGTCGGTGAAAACGATGATATAACTGTTGAAATAGGACTTGTTAAAGGCGGAAAGAGTATAAAGATAGATGGAACTCCGGTCAGAAAAACTTCGGAACTGCTGAATCATATTCATGTTATAATCTTTTCTCCGGATGATCTGAGAATAGTTAAGGACGATCCGTCGCGCAGAAGAAGATTCATGAACAGAGAACTGGTGCAGATCAGACCTGTGTATTTCTCATCACTCATGAGATACCGCAAGGTTTTGCAGCAGAAAAATGCGCTGCTTAAAAACTCAGTTCCTGACTGCGGAATACTTGACGTTTTTGATGAAGAACTGGCCATTTATGGTGCGGATATAATCCGCACCAGGGCTTCATTCATAGAAAAAATTTCACTGATATCCAACGGAATTCATTCTGATCTGACAGAAAGCAGAGAGGATTTTCGTGTTTCATATAAATCAGATATTCCTGTTTCAAAAGACAAAAATAATCAGAAGTCAGTAATTCTGGATATTCTCGCTGAAAACAGAAATGAAGATATAGAGCGGCGGACTTCATGCAGAGGTCCGCAGCGCGATGATCTTGACCTTTATATAAATGACAGAAATGTCAGAAAATATGGTTCACAGGGGCAGCAGCGAACTGCTGCTCTTTCTTTGAAGCTTGCAGAAACGGCAGTCATAAAGCAGGAAACGGGAGATACTCCGATTCTGTTGCTCGATGATGTCCTTTCAGAACTCGATTTCGATCGTCAGAAACAGCTGATTAATTCATTTAACGAATCACAGATTTTCGTGACTTCTGCCGAAATAGACAGAAATCTGATAGCTGAAATACCTGAATATGAAATTTTCAAAATCAATAACGGCTCGGTGATTCTAACATGATATTGTATGTTTCACGGAGACGTTTTAATATAGATTTTCTTTTTAGCAGATGAAAAGGAGTGAAGATTTTGCCTGATACAAAAGTAAATCATGAATATAATGCGGAACAGATCCAGGTTCTTGAAGGGCTCGAACCTGTAAGAAAAAGACCTGGTATGTATATAGGTTCCACGAGTAAACAAGGTCTGCACCATCTTGTTTACGAAATAGTTGATAACAGCGTTGATGAGGCGCTTGCCGGTTTTTGCCATAATATAGAAGTTACTATTACTGACGATAATTCAATCATCGTAGAAGATGATGGCAGAGGAATGCCTGTAGATAAACATCCGAAGCTTGGAATACCTGCGGTTGAAGTAATTCACACTATTCTTCATGCCGGAGGAAAATTCGGAGGCGGAGGGTACAAGGTTTCCGGTGGTCTTCACGGTGTAGGCGCTTCTGTAGTAAATGCACTTTCCGAGAGCATGGAGGTTAGGATCAAGCGAAACGGAAAAATTTACGATCAGAAATATTCAAGAGGAAAGACGCTTAAACCTCTTGAAGTTATAGGAAAATCTGATTCGACAGGCACATGGACGAAGTTTAAACCTGACGGTGAAATTTTTGAAGATACTGTATTCGATTTTTCTGTGCTTGAAAAAAGTCTCAGAGAAACTGCTTTTCTGAATAAGGGAATAAGAATAACTCTCACAGATGAAAGAGAAGAGCCTGAAAAAAAGCTCGAATTCCACTATGAGGGCGGAATAAAGGAATTTGTTCAGTACTGCAATAAAAATAAAACTCCTATTCATGACGATATAATCTACTTTGAGGTTTCAAGGGAAAACTGCGAGTGTGAGATAGCTATGCAGTATACCAGGAGCTACAGTGAATTCATACTTTCATATGCGAATAATATCAACACTACTGAAGGTGGAACTCATCTTGTAGGATTTAAAACAGCTCTTACCAGAGCAGTCAATGATTATGCCAGAAAAAACAAATTCCTAAAGGAAAAGGATCCTGCTCTTACTGGTGATGATGTAAGAGAAGGACTGACAGCAATAATATCAGTAAAGCTCACAGATCCTCAGTTTGAGGGTCAGACAAAGACTAAACTCGGAAACAGCGAAATCAGAGGATTTGTAGATAGCGCTACCATAGAAAACGTAACGAGATTTTTCGAGGAAAATCCTAAGCAGGCAAAACTTATCATGGATAAGAGCCTTGCTTCATTCCGCGCAAGAGAAGCAGCGAGAAAAGCTAGGGATATGACGCGGCGTAAGAGCGTGCTCAACAGCATGACGCTTCCAGGAAAACTCGCTGATTGTTCCGAAAAAGATCCTGCGCTTTCAGAGATATTTATCGTGGAGGGAGATTCAGCCGGCGGATCTGCAAAAGAAGGCAGAGACAGAAAAAGACAGGCTATCCTTCCGCTGCGCGGAAAAATACTTAACGTGGAAAAAGCCACGTATGACAAGATGCTGAACTCAGAAGAAATCAAGAATATGATCACGGCATTCGGCTGTGGTATAGGAAATGATTTCGACGAATCAAAGCTGAGATATCACAAGATAATTATCATGACAGATGCCGATGTCGACGGAGCACATATCTGCACACTGATGCTTACATTCTTTTACAGATACATGCGTCCTCTGATCGAAAACGGATATGTCTATGTGGCGCAGCCTCCGCTTTATAAAGTCGAAAAGGGCAAAGACACGTATTATACATACTCGGAAGAAGAGCAGAGAGATCTGCTTGGCAAGATCGGTGCAGACAAAAAGCTTGATATTCAGAGATACAAAGGTCTGGGCGAGATGGATGCCCAGCAGCTCTGGGAAACGACCATGGATTACAATACCAGGACTCTGATCAAAGTTACAATAGAGGACTTTGAAATGGCGGACGAGACTTTTTCAATACTTATGGGCGATAAGGTTCCGCCAAGGCGCCAGTTTATTGAAGAAAATGCCAAATATGTTGACAATCTCGATATTTAATTTAAAAAGTATAAGAACGAGAAAGATTGTCAGTTTGCTGGATTTTACCGCGTGAGATTTTAAGGAGTAATTAATACATGGACAATATGATAGAGGACTCAAAAGCCCAGCATGTTGAAATAAACAGAATAATGAGGACCTCGTACATCAATTATTCTATGAGCGTAATCATAGGGCGCGCTCTTCCTGATGTGCGTGACGGTCTTAAGCCTGTTCACAGAAGAATTCTGTATGACATGATGGAACTCGGAGTTACGCCTGACAAGCCACACAGAAAATCGGCCCGTATCGTCGGTGATGTTCTCGGTAAATATCATCCACATGGCGACTCATCCGTATATGACGCTATGGTCAGGCTTGCTCAGAAATGGAATATAAGATACCCGCTCGTTGACGGACACGGAAACTTCGGTTCAGTCGATGGCGACAGCGCTGCAGCTATGCGATACACAGAGGCCAGGATGACTCCTCTGGCTCTGCAGATGCTCAGAGATATAAACAAGGACACAGTTGATTTTCAGCCGAACTTCGACGGTGATGAAAAAGAACCTGTTGTTCTTCCGTCGAGGTTTCCAAATCTTCTGGTAAATGGCTCGAATGGAATAGCCGTAGGTATGGCAACATCAATACCGCCTCACAATCTTACGGATGTAATAAATGCAGTTGTTAAGATGATAGATGACAGGGACTGCACGATAGATGATATAATCGACATCATCAAAGCGCCTGATTTTCCAACAGGCGCTGAGATAATCGGGTACAAAGATGCCAGAGAAGCATATAAAACAGGCCAGGGCAAGGTTACAGTCAGATCGAAATATAAATTTGAAGAGACGAGCCACGGCAAAATGCAGATTGTCTTCACTGAGATTCCTTATCAGGTCAATAAAGCCAGACTCATAGAAAAGATAGCTGAGCTTGTAAAGACAAAGAGAATAGAGCATATATCAGATATCAGAGACGAGTCTGACAGAGAAGGAATGAGGATAGTCATCGAGCTTAAAAAAGATGCTAATCCGCGTATAACTCTTAACAGACTTCTCAAGCACACTCAGCTCCAGGAAAACCAGAGCATAATAATGATAGCATTGGTAAATGGAGAACCTAAAATACTGAATATATACGAGATTCTTTCGCATTATCTTGATTATCAGAAGGAAGTAGTTACAAGAAGAACCAGATTCGATCTCAATAAGGCTCAGGAGAGAGCTCATATTCTGGAGGGATATCTTATAGCTCTTGATAACATCGACGAGGTTATCAGGATAATAAGATCGAGTTACAATGATGCTAAAGTAAAGCTTATGGAAAGGTTCAGCCTTTCCGAAGTTCAGGCACAGGCAATTCTTGATATGAGACTCGCCCGTCTGCAGGGACTGGAGCGTGAAAAAATCGAGTCTGAGTATGCTGAACTCATGAAGAAGATAGACTGGTTCAATAAAATTCTTTCTGATGAAAGCGTGCTCATGGGTGTCATAAGAGAAGAACTCATAGAGATAAGAGACAAATTCGGCGATGAAAGACGTACAGATATCGTGCCGGCAGAAGGTGAAATCGATGAAGAAAAGCTCATAGAAGAAAAACAGGTTGCCGTCACTTTAACGCATCTGGGATATGTAAAGCGCATGTCGATGGACAACTACAAGACTCAGAGACGCGGAGGAAAGGGAATCACTGGTCTTACAACGAGAGAAAATGACTTTGTAAAAGATCTCATCATTACGTCTACGCACGATAATCTGCTTTTCTTTACTAATACGGGAAAAGTATATAAAATAAAAGCATATGAGATTCCTGAGGGAAAGAGAACAGCGAGAGGAACTCCTGTTGTAAATTTCCTCAATCTCATGCAGCATGAACGTGTCACGGCTGTAATGCCTGTAAAGGAATTCAGCAATGAAAGATATCTTGTAGCCGTTACAAGAAATGGGATCATAAAGAAAACTTCGCTGGAGCAGTTCGACAAAAACAGAAAAAACGGTCTGATGGCGATAAAGCTCAAGGAAGGCGACGAGCTGATCGACGTAAAGCAAACTACCGGAAGCAATAAGATAATCATCGTTACGAGATACGGAAAAGCTATATGTTTTAATGAAGCCGATGTTAGAGAAATGGGACGCATGGCCGGCGGAGTAAAATCTATACAGCTCGATGAAAATGATGAAGTAGTTTCGATGGCTCTCGCAGAAAAGAACGAAGAACTGCTTGTCGTTACTTCCGAAGGATACGGAAAGAGAACTCCTGTCAAGAATTACCCTGTTCAGAAACGCGGTGGAAAGGGCATACTCACCTATGATAAGAACAAGTTTGAAAAGACAGGTCCTCTTGTAGGTGCTATGATAGTAAATGAGGATGACGAAGTGATGCTCATCAACTCGGACGGAATTATCATCAGAATAAAGGCCGGTGACGTTTCAAGACTCGGAAGAACAACCCAGGGTGTGAAAATCATGAAGGTTGCGGACGATGCAAACATAATCGCTATCGCAAAGATACCTGAAGATGCGTCTGAAGACAGCGAAGGACCTGACGATGACAACGAAAGCGGCAGCATGCAGATGACTCTGGACGTTTGATACAGGCTGTAAAGGGTATAAAATCAATGGTTTCGCCATGAGATCATTAATTTTATATTTTGCAGGAAATATCAGATATCCTGAGGAGGAACATATAATGGCAGATAAATTGACAATGTCTGTACCTGCTAAACCCGAGTACACTGGTGTGGTGAGACTGGCTGTTTCATCAGCTGCTTCTGCTGCGGGTTTTGGAGTGGATGACATCGAAGATATAGCGATTGCTGTAACAGAAGTTTGCACGAATATCTTCTGCAGCGGAATAACATCTTCTTATGAAGTTTCATGTGAGATTGAAAACGACAGTATGGTAATTGTAATTGATGATATTACAAGTGATGAAAAGGAAGAGGATGAAGATTTTCATCCGTGCTTTTGTTTACCTGTCGCTAACTTCTTACCTGAATTATATGATCCGTCGATATGCATCATCATGCTTCGTGCTCTTATGGACGAGGTTTCGATTTATTCGTGCAGCGATGGAGATGTTCTGATCAAAATGATCAAGAATTATAGTTAATAAAAACGGAGTTTCAACATGGCAAAGCCTGACAGCGACGAGAAAGAACTGTTTGAAAAGTACATAAAGACAAAAAATCTGAATATCAGAAACAAGATAGTCGAAAAGTACATGTATCTCGTTGATATTCTTGTAAAGAGATATCTAAACAAAGGTGTGGACTACGATGATCTGTATCAGGTTGGTTCGATGGCGCTTATTCTTGCCGCAGACAGGTATAATCCGGAACGCGGGGTTGATTTCGCGGCTTTCGCGACGCCTACGATTCTAGGAGAAATAAAACGATACTTCCGCGATAAAGGGTGGTCTATGAAGGTTCCGCGCCGGCTAAAAGATCTTTCGGTTAAATTGCCGAAGGTTCAGCAGGAACTGGAAAAGGAACTTCAAAGATCGCCAAAAATATCAGAGATAGCTGAAAGACTTGGGGTTTCCGATGAAACAGTAATCGAAGCGATGGAATCGGGCAGAGCCTACAGCGCATATTCTTTACAGCAGAGTCTGGAAGAAGACGGAAGTGATTCAGGAGCGGGTTCTTTCCTCGAACGCTATACGGGCGAAGAAGACAGGAACTTCGACACGGTAGAGAATGCCGATATCCTTAAGAGGACAATGGCTTCTTTTACTCCTGAGGAAAAGAAATTCTGCAATATGAGATTTATCGAGGGCATGACTCAACAGCAGATTGCTGAGAATCTCGGTGTTTCCCAGATGACCGTGTCACGTATAGAGAAAAAAATAAAAGCCAGGTTCAAGGAGGAATTCTTAAAATGAAGCGAGTATTTTCAGGTATTCAGCCTACGGGAAATATACATCTCGGTAACTATCTCGGAGCGCTCAGACAATTTGTCGATCTTCAGAAGGATAATGAGTGCATATATTGCATAGTAGATATGCATGCGATAACAGTACCAAAAGACCCTGAAACTTTAAAAAAGAACATAATGGATGTGGCAGCTCTTTATCTGGCGATTGGAATCGATCCTGACAAGTCAATTGTATTTGTCCAGTCGGATGTTCCGGGACATGCTGAGCTTTCATGGATTTTGACTTGTTCGTCATATACGGGAGAACTCTCGCGCATGACGCAGTACAAGCAGAAGAGTAAAATGCAGGAATCAGCACCGACCGGACTTTTCATGTATCCTGTTCTCATGGCTGCTGATATACTCCTTTATGATACAAATATAGTTCCTGTAGGTGATGATCAAAAGCAGCATATTGAGCTTACCAGAGATCTTGCAAAGAGAGTTAACGGAAAATATGGAGAAGATACATTTGTAATCCCTGAAGGAAGATACATGAAGAGCGGAGCAAGAATCATGAGTCTTGATGATCCTTCGAGCAAGATGAGCAAGAGTGCTGAGAATGAATACAGCAGAATACAGCTGCTTGATTCTCCTTCAAAGATTAAAAAATCAATCATGCGTGCTACCACAGATTCTGAAGGCATCATAAGATATGATGTTGAAAATCAGCCTGGACTCGCAAATCTTCTTAATATCTACAGTGTAGTAACCGAAAAACCTGTTGAGGATATTGTTAAAGAATATGACGGTAAGGGTTACGGAGCTCTTAAAAAGGATCTCGCTGAGATTCTTATCGAAAGTCTCGCTCCTATTCAGAAGAGCTACAATGATATTAGAAATTCTGACGAGCTAAAGAGGATTCTTGCGGATGGAGCAGAAAAAGCCAATGCGATTGCTGAGAAGACCGTAAAGAGAGTTAAGGATAATTTTGGCCTCGGAAATAGATTTTAAAATTTAAAGCGCTATGAACAATTTATCCCCCACTTAGAAAAGTGGGGGATAAATTGTTCATAGCGCTGTTTTGATGTTTGTATCTTATGGTATTATAATCCAATTATTGAAACCGCTGTACTCCCTGACTTTAGCTATGCGGATATAAGGCAGACAGGCTTAGTGAGCTCGATGCTCAAGCATGCTGCCATACGCAGCAGATGGCCTTGCTGATATGACTGTTTTTCTATATGGTTAATATATAAGAGGAGAATAAGCGGACGAGGTATATGTATCTAACTTAATAGAGCGTCATCAAGGATTTTTCAAAAAGGGGAATATTCCATGTTAAGGAAAACACTAGAAGGCCGTTGTGAGCATTGCGACATGAGGTACATGAATAAGAGGAAACCTGCACATCAAGAGCAAGCTGCATGAACTTAGACGACATTCCTGTCTGCAATCACTAGCAGCTGTACATATGGGCATTCAGCGGAAAACATGTCTATTGTGGCTGGTACAGTTTGCTGATGGAAGAATTGGCAACGCAGGTGTAAACGTTTCTACAGGCATACTTCGTAAAATTAAGCAGAACGTTGGCTTAGGGGAACTGTGCAGAAGCTGGCAAGTCCCTTGAGAAGAAGGATATTCTGATAATTAACCCCTTCAGTATATGTTGTCAGGCGTTAGTCATTCATCAAACTTCTCAAGAATCTACCGTCTTTAGGCATGGTTAGTGTCAATTCTGATGAAATTATGTGGCATTAATCTGAGGATATTCAGATTAATGCCACATCAGATGCACGCAATTCTCTTTGCAAAGAGAAT
>CADBRA010000016.1 GCA_902796965.1 uncultured Eubacteriales bacterium
ATGTTTTATTCGTCCAAATCGGACAACAGCAGTCTTTGCTATTTCCTTGAGTTCAACAAAAACAGCAGAGAACTGTTCGGAAGCATATCCGGCGGTTCCTCGTATAAGTTTATTTTGTTTCAGGATAAAAAGGACGGGCAATGGACAACCGGAAGCGGACAAAAGCCAGTTAAACTTACGGAGGAGCAGGCACTTGAGCTCGGCAAACAGCTCAGGGATTATCTTGTAAATGGTGCGGAAATAATCAAAAATGCAAAACTTGACACGCCGGAAGATTACGAAACTCTTGATAATGATCTTATGGCGGTCACAGACGGGAAATGCACATTTGCATGGGTACACAAATATTTTTCCATGCTTTTTCCTGACAAACTGACGCCCTACCATTCTTATGACTGGCAGCGACACATCCTGTATGCTCTAAGAATCAAACCGAGCCAGACTTATTATGGCAGGGATGGTCAGATTTCGATTGTGCGAAAACTGGTCGGACTGGATTATGTCTCTTTTTACCAGACATTTGAAGACAGGTTCGGAGGAGTAAAGACATTTCTCCGCCTTGGAACTACAGATAATGAAGGAAACCATTTTGCTGAGGAACTCCGCAGAGACAGTGCGGTCGGCATAGGTTGGAATAAGGTGGGATCTCTGTCTGATTATATTACCGGCAGCAGTATTAACAAGCAGGCACTTACGGATGCGCTGAAAGAAAAGTATTATTCTGATGACTCGCAGAGCGGTGTTGCTTCGAGAAAAGCCAGAGAACTGATGATATTCTATAACGCCGGTTCAAACACTGTTTTTGTAGCTATGGATGGGGAGCGTATTCTCGCATTTGTTGATAACATTGGAGAGAACTACTTTGAGGGAGAAAAAGCACTCGGCCACAGACATCAGGGAAAGTGGCATTTGTATTTTGATAATGATGAAGTCCTTCCAAATCAAACAGAGGGTCATCTGACATCCTGCTATGAAATCAAGAAGGAAGAAAATCTGATCTTCCTTTATGAAAGATACTATTACGGCAAAGAAGAAGGCGGTGATGAGTATATGAATCTGGGTAAACCATTTACAGAGCCTGTATACCATACGGGACTCGACACGGGATTTTCACTGAATCGTATCGTATTCGGGGCTCCCGGAACTGGCAAGAGCTATGGACTTGAACAGGACAGAAAAAAGATACTGCAGGAAGACGAGAATAATCCGAAGATTCATATAGGCGGCTATGAGCGCGTAACTTTCCATCCTGATTACACGTATTCCCAGTTTGTCGGAACTTATAAACCGGTGTCCGAAGGAAAGGAAATCTACTATAAATTTGTGCCCGGTCCGTTTATGCGTATTTTTGTCAATGCTATAGAAAACGGAAAGAGCGACAATCCACAGCCGTATGTTCTTCTTGTAGAGGAAATAAACCGTGCTCCCGTAGCGGCAGTATTCGGGGATATTTTCCAGTTGCTTGACAGAGATGACGACGGCTCCAGTCAGTATGAAATCGAAGCAAGCGAGGATATCCGCGGGTATCTTGCGGATAAACTTGGCGGAGAACCGGATGATTATGAAAAGATTAAAATCCCGGACAACATGTACATCTGGGCAACCATGAATTCGGCCGATCAGGGTGTCTTCCCGATGGATACGGCCTTTAAGCGCAGATGGGACTTCACCTATCTTGGAGTTGATGAGAATGACGAGGATATCCGTGGAAAATTTGTTGTTGTCGGTGATCCGGAAAAAGAACAGCAACGTATTGAGTGGAACTCGCTCAGAAAAGCAATCAACGAGTGGCTTGCGAAGGAAAAGATCAATGAAGACAAGCAGCTTGGTCCCTACTTCATATCCAGAAGCATTGTGGTTCCTGAAAATGGCGGAACGGAAATAGACAGCGGGAAGTTCTGCGAAACATTCAAGAATAAGGTGTTGATGTACCTTTTCGAAGATGCCGCCAGACAGCGCAGAGACCGTTTGTTCGAGGGCGCTGTGAAGGATATCGGTGGACGTCATGACAGGATTAATACCAATAGATATTCCGAGGTTTGTGCAGCTTTTGATGCTCAGGGAATCGGTATTTTCAACTCAGATATACAGAACATGGTTAATGTAAAGGATCTTGCTCATAATGGCTATGCCCAGACAGATCCGGATGGAGCATCTGAAGAATGATATCGGAGTATGTAAAAGAACAAAAAAGGTACACGCAGGCGGAACTTGCCCATATTTTACATTGCTCTGAAGAAAAAGCCGTGCCAGTCATACGCAGACTCAAGCAGTTCGGCGTGTTGAAGAGCGTAAAAGCATCCGAACTTCAAAAGAACATGTCGGATCTTCTGGAGGAAGATGTTGAAGTAGCCGATGTTGAGGTTGACGACAGTACATATCTGTATGTCTTTACGTTCGTCGGTGTAATAATGGTCGGAGACCGTGTTCTCAAATGCTATCCGAAATACATTTTCTCCAACGGACAGCCGCTTGCCGAGATGAAGCAGGTAATGCGTGTAATCTCAAAATACAACCGCTCCGAAGAGCAGATTGTAAATCTTTTTAATGGTGATGCCGAGAGCAGAAGCTTCAATCTTCTGGCTGTGATTCTGTTTCTGCTGAATGATTATTATGAATATGGTCTTTACAGCAACAATGAGAATGTTATCGAGGTTAATGGCGAGGGAAATATTCTCTGGGGAAGAACGATTGATGAATGCTTTCCGGTTATAAGCAACGGACGGCCATATTACATGGAATTATTCACAAGGCGGACAGTGAATGATGAAACAGACTACTTTCACCGGCTGCATCAGGCGGTGCTGACGGAGTGTTCAAAACAGCTGAAGGAAGCGCAGCTGACAGAGCTTTTTGATATTGAACCTCTTGAACTTACAGATGATGAAGTGTCCGATTTTGGAGATA
>CADBRA010000017.1 GCA_902796965.1 uncultured Eubacteriales bacterium
ATCCTATACAGTAGAGGCGAAGTGGACACGCCTGTAAGAATAAGGATTGCCTGAAAAGGTGGAAACTTAAATATCAAACTTCTTAAACGGAGCCGTAAGGCTCTCAAAAGCCGCCTACCTTTAGGTGGGTGGTAGTTCACTTAGACCCGTATTTGAACGTAGGTTGGTTTCCTGCGGTTAAAGTCATTTCCTGAAAGCTCAGCATTGCAAATATCAATGAGTAACCAGGCTGAAATTATTTTTGCATGACAGGAATTTTCGATGAATTTCATCGCAGGCTGATTTTCCTCTGGCTTTGAACAGTTGATTAAAAACTTGTGAATTGATATACTTTATATTGATTAAATATAGCTGAATATGGTTTTTCAGACAGATGAGGTTAGCAAATGGATATCAGAAGAAACCCGGCCGGGCTGATCCTTTCCGCGGGCTATTCGTCGAGAATGAATGATTTCAAGCCACTGATGAAGATTGGAAACAGCTGTCCGCTCGGGATACTTATAGAAAACATGAAGACGGCAGGCATAAATGACATATTTGTTGTCGTTGGACACAACGCTGATCTCATTGAGGAGTTCGTAAAAGATAAGGACGTCACGCTGGTTAGAAACCCTGATTACGCAGACGGCATGTTCACCTCGGTAAAAAAGGGAGTGGATGCCGCGTTCAGAAATGGAAATGACTGCTTTCTCATGAATCCTGTTGACGTTCCTCTTGTGCCGCCATACATTTTCAAGGCACTGATAAACAGATTTTACAGATCTGACCGCTGTAGATTTGCAGTAGCCTGCTATATGGGCCAAAAAGCGCATCCACTTCTTATTCCGGCGGAGTTCTCGGGAGAGATAATGACGTCAGACGGTCCCATGGGCATGAAATCAGTGACTTCGCTGCATGCTTCCTCCATGATGCGCGTCGACACTCACTGCGAGAGCATAACGATGGACATGGACACTCAGGAGGATTACAGGAAACTCACTGAATTTTATGAAACTCACAAGTATCCTGACAAGGAGCAATGCCAGAGGATTCTTGACAGAGTCGGAACTCCGGCACACATCGTCAAGCACTGCCAGGCTGTGACAGACACAGCGCTGACGATCGCGATGGAGCTGAACTACAACGGACTCAATATGTCACTGCCGCTGATCTATGCATCAGGATCGCTTCACGATGTGCTGCGCATGAGACCTGATCATCCGAGACTCGGAGCTGAGCTGCTACTCGATTACGGATATCCCGAAGTCGCAGATATAATCAAGGATCATATGAAATATCAGCATCCGCTGCCCGTATATGACATAACGGAAAAAGACGTGATCTGTCTCTCTGATAAGCTGCGTCAGGAAGACAAGCTGGTTACACTTGAGCAGAGACTTGCTCCTGTGCTGCTGCGCTGGAAAGATGATCCGGAAGCTGTCCGCGACATAGAATCAAAAATAGGCTGCACATATGCTGTCATGAACTACATCAACGTTAAGATCGGCAGAAATGTTTACGACCTTCTCAGAGAGCACGACAGTGAACAGAAAAATTCAGATGATGCGGCAGAAAACAAAGTGCTGAAGCGGATTGTGCTCATAAGGCATGGTGAGACGGAAAAGCATGCTGAAAAGATTTTCCTCGGAAAAACGGATGTGCCTCTCAGCGATGAGGG
Organism: uncultured Eubacteriales bacterium; assembly: GCA_902796965.1. Taxonomy (GTDB): domain Bacteria; phylum Bacillota; class Clostridia; order Peptostreptococcales; family Anaerovoracaceae; genus RUG708. The sequence goes on from CADBRA010000017.1 coordinate 1,658, forward strand.
AAAACGTCAGTGCAGGATAGTTGGAATCGAGCTTCAGCATTTCGACATCGATTCTCCGGTTATATTCTGCAGCGATCTCAGGCGTGCGCGCGAAAGCGCTGAAATAATCGCATCGAACATGGAAGGCAGCTTTACGATAATCGATATACCGGAATTCGAGGAGATGAATCTGGGCAGCTGGGACGGAATTCCGATCAGAGAGATAAGGGAAAAGCATCCGGCGGAGTACGAGAAGCGCGGTCAGGATCTCCTTGGATTCAGAATAGACGGCGCATCTGAGAATTTTTACGATCTCAGAGCACGCGTGCTGAAGAAATTCAATGAGATAGTTCAGGAACAGCCGGGCGACGTCGTTATTGTGAGTCATTCGGGAGTGCTGCGCGTGCTAAAATGCGAGCTATCCGGCAGGCCTCTCTCAGATGTCACGAGGCTCAAGTTCGACAGAGGAACATATGAGCTGCTCGATCTGACACAGGAGTACGCTGACAGATATAAGCTTGAGGTCAGCCAATAGAAATATTAATATGCATGCCTTCTGCCCGCCGAAGGGCAGAAGGCTTTTTTAAGGATGAAACAATGTGGGCAGAGGGCAATATGCGCCCGGCAGTTCACAGAGCGGAAGGTAAGAAATATATGTATTTATCCGACAGAGTAGAACGGCTTTTGACAAAGGTGAACAAACCCGCTTCGTACATGGGAGGAGAGTTAAATTCGGTCAGGAAGATGCCTGAAGAAACAGAGCTTTACTGGGGATTCTGTTTCCCGGATCTGTACGAAATTGGAATGTCATACCTCGGACTTCAGATAATCTATCACGTGCTGAACAGCTGCCCCGGTGTTTACTGCCAGCGGATATTCGCGCCTGGCGATGACATGGAGCAGCTGATGAGACAGGAAAACGTCCCGCTTTTCACGGTAGAAGACCGTCAGGCTGCATCTGAGCTCGATGTGCTCGGATTTACACTGCAATATGAACTCTCGTTTACAAATATAGTGAATATGCTGGATCTGGCAGGTGTTCCTGCGCTGTCCACGAAGCGGTCGGAAGATGATCCGATAATCGCAGCAGGCGGAAACTGTTCGTTCAATCCGGAGCCGCTTTCGGACATCATAGATTTTTTCATGATCGGAGATGGCGAAGATGTGCTGATTGAGGTTTCGGAGCTGCTGAAGAAAAAGAAGAAGGAGGGCTGGACAAGACGCGAATTCCTCGAGCATGTGAGCCGGATAAAAGGAGTTTATGTTCCTTCGTTTTACGAGCCTCAGTATGGTGATGACGGCTGCATGACAGGGTACCGGAAGCTTTACAACAGCGCTCCTGACCGAGTCGTCAAGAGAATTGTCATGGATATGGATTCTGTTGATTTTCCGCTGAAGCCTATCGTGCCTTTTATGGAAACTGTCCATGACAGATCTGTTATAGAGCTTTTCAGAGGATGCACGCGCGGGTGCAGGTTCTGCCAGGCCGGTATGATCTGCAGGCCTGTGAGAGAACGCTCTCCTGAGCTCGTGCGCCGATTCGCGTCTGAAAGTCTCGCAAACACGGGATATGACGAAATGAGTCTGCTGTCATTGTCTACGAGCGATTATTCGCAGATAGAGCCACTTGTGAGAGATCTTATGGCCGACTGCAAACAGAAAGATACGGGGCTTTCGCTGCCGTCTCTGCGGCTCGATTCGTTTTCGGAGGACATGCTGCGCGAAATCCAGGAGTTCAGGAAGACCGGGCTGACATTCGCGCCTGAGGCTGGAACTCAGAGGCTGCGCAATATCATCAACAAGTCGATAACCGATGAGCACATATACGGCGCCGCAGAGAAAGTAATCAAGATGGGATACACAAACATTAAGCTGTATTTCATGGTCGGACTGCCGGGAGAGACTGATGAGGACCTCGACGGAATCGCTGAAATCGCGAAAAACATCGTATGGCTCAACAAGAAGTATGGTGATGAAAAGAAAAAGGGCAGGTTCAACGTCACGGTCAGCGTGTCGAATTTTGTGCCTAAAGCAGATACGCCGTTTCAGTGGGCGGCTCAGGACAGCCCTGAGGAATTCGACCGCAAACATATCTACCTCAAGGAACAGCTTAGGAAAGTCAAGCACTGTTCGTTTCAGTATCACGGGACCGATACGAGCGAGCTCGAGGCTGTGCTCGCGAGGGGTGACAGAAGGCTCGGGAAGACGATAATCCGCGCGTGGGAGCTCGGCTGCAAATTCGACGGCTGGACGGAGTTTTTCGACTTTGAAAAGTGGAAGCAGGCATTTGCTGATACAGGTGCTGACATCGATTTCTACGCGCACAGAGCGAGAGGAGAGTCGGAGTATCTGCCGTGGGATATCATGGACTGCGGTGTGACGAAGAAATACATGCTCCATGAGCTGCACGAGGCCATGAACGAGATTCAGACACAGGACTGCAGGAAGGGATGCACAGGATGCGGACTCAAACGATTCGTCGAGTGCCCGGTATATGAACAGGGAGCAAATTATTCTTAGAGGAAAGACGTGATATGGCAAGATATTTACTTAAATTTTCAAAAAAAGGCGGTATACGTTTCATATCGCATCTTGACATGCTGAGAGTATTCCAGCGTGCGTTCAGGCGCGCCGGCATCGATATCAGTTACTCAAACGGATACAACCCACATCCGAGGATCGGATTTGCGATGCCTCTTTCGCTCGGGTTCGAGAGCGAAGCTGAGTACCTGGAATTCAGAACCGACACAGATTACGGAATTCAGCAGATTGGCGATATGCTGAATGAAAAGATGCCGCCGGGCATAGAAGCCATCTCTTGCAGGCGTATAGACAACGCCGGTAAAAAGACAGCCGCCGCGGTGCTGGCACGCGCATCATATACGGCACTCTACAGAGGAGAAGACGGGAGCATGCGAGCTGAAGTAACAGATGCCATCGTTCCGTTTCTTGCGCAGGAGCATATAGTGAGCGTCAAATATTCAAAGAAAAAGAAAAAAGACGTCGAGAGCGATATAAGGCCGAACATATATTCGCTCAGCTCCGTTTCCGAAAAAAGACTGCTTTTCAGCATGATGCTCGGTGCCGGAAACAGTGGAAGTCTCAATCCTGAGATCATGATGAAAGAGCTCTGCAGATTCTGTGAAGTGGAATACCGTGACTATGAGTGGCTTTACACGAGGACCGAGATGTTTTTCCTCGACGGGAAGGGGCGGCCAAGACCGCTTGATGAGTTCGGCGGGTCGCTGCGGTCAAATATTTGACATTGAGACTCCGCGGGCGCAGATATGATATATAATTAATACACGGCCGGCTTATATACAATCGAGCCGGCTTTATTGCATTTACAGAAACGGCAGGAAAGACGCGCGTAGCACACGCGGCGGTCCTGCGGGAATATAACTTTTACCTCATCAGGAGCATATAATGACAGAAAAAATCTATCAGAAAGAACGATATCTGAAGAAAATGACTGCAAAAGTGACAGACGTCAGCTCCGCTGACATAATTCTCGACAGAACGATTTTCGCATCGGACGCGGGCGGGCAGCCATGCGATCTCGGGACGATAAACGGCTGCAGAATAAAAAGCGTTACAGAGCGCGGGAATGATATTGTACACACGCTTGAGAGGGCTGAAGATGAAGCAGATTTCAAACCGGGAGACACTGTAGAGCTGAAAATTGACTGGGCGCGCAGATTTGATCACATGCAGAATCATCTCGGCGAACATATTCTTTCAGGCATTTTCAAAAGCGAATATGGACTTGACAACCATGGCTTCCACCTCGGTGACGAGGACGGTACATTTGATCTCGACACTCTCGAGCTTTCAGACGAAATGATCGACCGCGCAGAGGATCTTGCAAATCAGGCAGTTTACGATGCGCTTCCGGTCGAGGTGACATTTGTGAAGAGCCGTGAGGAGGCCGAAAAGCTGCCGCTTAGAAAACAGCTCACCGTCGACAGCGACATACTCGTCGTCACAGTGCCTGGCGTGGACTGCGTGGCATGCTGCTGTCCTCATGTGGCAAATACATCCGAGATAGGAATCATAAAGATCACAGGACACGAAAAATACAAGCAGCTCACGAGAGTACATTTCAAGTGCGGCAGGAGAGCACTGCTCGACTACCGTCAGAAACACAAGGATGTAGCGGTTCTGTCTGAGCGTTATTCAGCCGATGAGTTTACGCTGCTCTCTAAGGTTGAAAAGGCTGAAAAAAAGAATGACAAGATCAGGAAAGAATACAACGAATTTAAGACAGGGATAGCTGAAGCAAACGCCAGAAGGTTATCTGAACAGGATGCTCCCGTAATCACAGGCGAAATAGGAGGAGCAGATATGGATCTGCTCAGGATCACAGCTAAAAAGCTTTCGGAAATCACGGATGCTCCTGTCGTGATCTCATCTCCGGAGGCGATGTCTGTGCTTCTGACGAGCGCAAAAGGATCGCCGGTGAAATGCGGCATGATAGTCAGGAGTCTCGCAGCTGAGGGACGCGGAGGCGGCGGAGATACTCAGGCTCAGGTTGTGTTTAACGACACCGAGCATATGAGAGAATTCGCAGAAAAAGCAGCGGCAGAGGCGGCTGAGGTTCTCAAAAACGAACAGGATATTACAAATTAATGATTTACTGGAGCATATAATACATGAAAACAGATTTTAAAAACGGCGATTACGATACAGTCGGATTTTCAGAGGACGGCAGAAAGCTCGCATTCATAGACCAGACGCTTCTGCCGGGAGAAGTGAAATTTGTTGAGACGGATGATCTCGGCGAGATGAGACAGGCTATATACCTGCTCAAGGTCAGAGGAGCACCGGCTATCGGAGTAGCAGCCGCGATAAGCATATTCGTGATCGCAAACAAACTTATGGAAAACGGATTTCACGAAGAAGAAAGCTTCATGAAAGCGCTTCAGATGAGCGCCCAGGTTATAGCTGAAGCGCGCCCGACAGCTGTGAATCTAAAATGGGCTGTCGACAGGATGATGGAGAGAGTTGACGCGTGCCTCGGACTCGGTGTGGACGGCATCGTCGACGAGCTGAAGCGCGAGGCAAAGCTAATACGTGATCAGGATGTAGAAGTATGCAGAAAGCTCGGCGAAAACGGTCTCGAAGTGCTGGAGAGCGGGCAGGGCATACTCACTCACTGCAATGCCGGCAGGCTTGCGGCAGTCAGATACGGAACTGCGACTGCTCCGATATACCTCGGTAATGAGCGCGGATACGATTTCAAGGTGTATGCTGATGAGACGAGACCGCTGCTTCAGGGAGCGAGACTCACATCGTTCGAGCTGTCGAACGCGGGCATAGATGTTACGCTCATATGTGACGATATGGCGGCGTCTGTCATGAAACAGGGAAAGGTTCAGACCGTGATCACAGGCTGCGACAGAGTTGCGCTGAATGGCGACGCGGCGAACAAGATCGGCACGCTCGGACTGGCCGTCATGGCTAAGCATTTTAACATTCCGTTCTACATCGCGGCGCCTGCGTCATCGATAGATTTCAATACGCTTTCAGGCAATTCGATCATTATCGAAGAGCGTGACGGAGACGAGATAAAGAATATGTGGTACAAAAAACCTATGGCGCCCGACGATGTCAGGACATACAATCCGGCGTTTGATGTCACGGACGCTGATCTAATCACAGGAATAATAACGGAATACGGTATTATAAGACCGCCTTACAGACAGACTATGCGCGGATTAAGAGACCTTATCAAAGCAGAACAGCATAAACCTATGGAGGCGAGAGGTCATGAAATTTAATGAAAAACTGCCTGACGACAGACAGGCTAAGGAAAACATACTTGAGGCAGGCAGGAGAATGTATGATAAGAGCTACTGCGCAGCAAATGACGGAAATATCAGCTGCAGAACAGCGGACGGATATTTCTGGGTAACTCCGTCGGGAGTTTCAAAAGGATATATGACTGAAGACATGCTGATAAAAATAGATTCTGACGGCAATGTTATTGAGCAGCATACAGATCTGCACGTTTCGTCAGAGATAAACCTGCATCTCAAGGTCTATAAAAACAGGCCCGATGTCAATGCTGTAGTGCATGCGCATCCGCCTCTTTCCACTGCATTCGCCTGCGCAAGAAAAGATATGTGTGAGCCGGTTGTTAACGAAGCAGTATTGAATCTCGGCGAGGTTCCGTGCGCTCCGTTTGCACTGCCGGGAACGACAGGTCTTGCAGATTCCATAGTTCCCTATCTCAACGGCCATGTAGCAGTGCTGCTCGCAAACCACGGCGCTGTCACGTGGGGTGAGTCAATGGAAAAAGCATATTTCAGGCTCGAAACACTTGAATACTATGCCAAGATGCTGATGCTAACAGGCCTCGGCCCAAAGGCTCATCTCTTAAACGACGAGGAAAAGAAAGGCATAGAAAGCAGACGCGAAAACTACGGCATAGTGCTGTAAACTGCATGCCGGACAGGTATATAAAATCCAGCCGAGAAATGCGCGAAGTCTGGATGCTGAAATTAAATGCACGGTCCGCGCATGAAAATGAGCCGCGGATGATTTAAACAAGCGCACCGGAGTTGAGGGAATGTCATGATCCGCGATCGGCTTTCACGTTTTGGAAAAGCATACAGTCTGCTGTACGGCGCGGGCCGGAGCAATAAAATAAATATAAAAAAACAGGTAAGATAAATGGAAGTAAGAGTTTCAAAACTCACAGATTACATATCAGACATCTTCAAAACAGACCCGATACTGCGCAATATCAGAGTAGTGGGTGAGATTTCAAACCTCAAATATCACAGCTCCGGCGCCATATATTTCACGCTTAAAGACGGGGATGCATCGCTGAGGTGCAGCATGTGGCGCCAGTACGCCGAGCTGCTGCGGTACGAGCTCGAGGACGGCATGGAAGTAAAAGCATTCGGAGCCGTTCAGGTATACGCAAAGGGAGGATCATACTCTCTGATCGTCAGAGATGTCGAAGTCAGCGGCGAGGGCGGACTCATGACGGCCTACAGAGCGCTCTACGGCAGGCTGAGAGACGAAGGTCTCTTCGACCCGTCACATAAAAAATCTCTGCCGCTGTTTCCGCGAAAAGTCTGCGTGATCACAAGCGGCACAGGCGCTGCGGTTCAGGATATTCTAAAGATAATAAAAAAAAGAAACGACGCCGTCGATGTCATAGTCTGTCCGGTGCTCGTTCAGGGCGAAAACGCAGCGGGCGAAATAGCTGAAGCTATAAGAGACGTCAACAGCCGTGCAGCTGGCACGGAAATGACAGCAGGGAAGAAATCTCAGGCCGGCGACCGCTCCGCGGACAAAGAAAAAGAGTGCGGCTCCGAAGAGACCGCAGACATATCAGGAGCTGAATGCTTCTCGGATACGGATGTAATCATAGTCGGCAGAGGCGGCGGCTCAACTGAAGATCTGTGGGCCTTCAATGAAGAACCCGTCGTCAGGGCAGTTTACGAATCACGTATTCCGATAATCTCGGCTGTAGGCCACGAGACTGATTTCGTCCTGACGGATTTCGCGGCAGATGTGCGTGCTGAAACGCCGACAGCGGCCGCCGCCATCGCTGTGCCTGACATACGCGATGTGAGGCTCAGTCTCGACAGCATGTCGGAAGCTCTGACAGAACGACTCGCCGCACTCTGCAGAGAGCGTGCCAGAAGCGTTGAGAGATTTTCGCCCGAGCAGCTTATGAAGCGTCTCAGAAACAGATATATGTTCGACGCCGGAAGGCTCGCGCTCTATGAGCCGCAGAAGCTGACGCGCATGATAAAGAGCCGGTACGGCGCAAGCCGCGCGGCGCTTGAACATGAATCACAGAGGCTCAGCGCTGCAGTCAGGAGCAGAATAGCTGAGAAGGAAAACGCGCTCGAAAAAGCGCGTATCATGATAGACGGGGCTGACCCTGAAAGAATCGTGAAGCGCGGTTACGCTATAATTACAGATAAAAACGGCGCCGTCGTATCAGAGGCAGCAGGGCTTGCATCGGGAGACATGCTCAGCATCAGGCTGAGAGACGGAACAGCGGAGGTTGAAGTTAAAACGACAGAGGTAGATGACGATGGCAGGTAAAAAAGAAAAGATGGATTTTGAGACTGCTTACAGGAAACTCAGTGAATGCGCGGAATCGCTCAATAATTCTCAGGTGAGTCTGAGCGACGCCGTAGAGCAGTATAAAAAAGGCATAGAATACTATAAAATATGCAGCGGAATACTCGATGAAGCGAAGCAGCTCATACAGGTTTACGACAAAGAAACAGATTCCGCTGAGGAGATTTAAAATGCATCCGGAATACGAAGAAATAAAAAATCTTGTTGAAGATAATCTGTTGAGATTTCTGCCCGAAACAGAGAGTGGTAGCAGCATACTATATGACGCGATGAAGTACAGTCTCGAGGCAGGAGGCAAAAGGCTCAGACCAGTTCTTCTGATCGCGTCGTGCCGCGCCGCCGGCGGAAGCTACAGCGATGCTTTGCCATATGCGTGCGCGATCGAATTCATCCACACATATTCGCTGATCCATGACGATCATCCGTCGATGGACAACGACGATCTGCGCCGCGGAAAACCGACGAACCACAAGGTTTTTGGCGACGATATGGCGATACTGGCCGGAGACGGGCTGCTGAACAGTGCTATGGATGTTATGTTCAGCGATATTGCGCGGCACGCAGACGATGGCAGCGAAACAGAGAAGCGTATAAGGGCGGCGCGTGAGATTTCAGCTTCAGCCGGCGTGCGCGGCATGATCGCCGGCCAGGCCGCGGACGTGAGACCTGAACTTATCAGGCTTGATGATGCCGGTAAGCTGAGATATATTCACAGGAACAAAACGGGTGCGCTCATTAAAGCGGCCGCCGCGGCGGGCGCGCTTGTCGGCGGAGCCGACGAGGATCTGCTCGGCCGTCTTTCACATTACGGCGAGCAGATAGGTATTGCTTTTCAGATAATAGACGACATACTTGACGTCACGGGTGATACAAAGCTGCTCGGCAAAAACACTGGTGTCGACGCCGAGCTCGGCAAGCTCACATATCCTTCGCTATATGGTGTGGAGAAGTCGCGGGCGCTTGCCGAAAAGGCGACCGATGAGGCATGCCGCGCTGTTGAAAACATAAAAGATTCAGAGTTTCTTAAATTTCTGGCGCTTGACCTGTCAGACAGAATATCTTAAAATGACACAAGGTGGCGCAGTATTCTAGTCAGAATTTGATTATTCTGAAGACGGGGCTAAAAATCCGCCAAAGGGCACATCGATGAAGCTCCTTTTATTTGCCGCTGACGCCCAGTCGGGGGCATTTATCGGGAGAATGGCGCAGAGGGCGATCCGTAATGGCATATGGGCGAGAACCCTTTCCGCCGTGGAGGCTCACTTTCATATTTCCATATGACTGCGAGTAATAAACCTGAAGTGAGGTCACAGTCGCATAAGGCGAGACTTCACCTAAGCGTAGCCTGCCTTGAGTGAAAAGAGGGGATGTCGGATCGAGCCACAGGTCCGGCGGCCGAGGACGTGTGTCAATTGCCGGCTGAAACTCCTTTTGCAAAAGAGGATAAGAATATTCAATACTGTTGAGGAAATCTCCTAGACTGTATAGGGCCTGTGGATTGCGGTTCGGACTCAGTGGCCATCTGGTAGCGATGTCAGTGATGGCACGCGCTCCGCTTTAATGGGAAACCGCTGAATCGGCGACGTTTCAGCAGCGGAGGCAGGAAATCTGACCAGACCTATGCCGAAAAGTTAACACAGGCACTGTCCACCATATTTTTGAAGATTAATTATGAAGACAAATAATAATACAGAAAACGAAAAAGACAGAGATAAAAACAGATCAAGAGAAGCAGAAGCATCGAGAGCGCAGCGCGTGTGGACTATTTCCATAACGGTATGCGCTTTCTGTCTGTCTGTTTTCATGAATCTTTTTTCGGATATGCTGATGAGGAATTCGAACATCGTGGTCGCATTCATCGTCCTGATACTGATAATCCTGATCGGAATAGTCTTCGATATCATAGGCGTATCTGTCACGGTGGCTGATCCGACACCGTTCAATTCGATGGCGTCGGCAAGAGTAAAGGGTGCGAAGAGCTCTCTCAGACTGATAAAGAACGCTCCGAAAGTCTCGAGCGTCTGCAACGATGTCGTCGGAGATACGTGCGGCATCATCAGCGGTACTTCTGCAGCATATATCGTAACGCAGCTTTCTGAAGCAGGATTCATGGATTACGCTGTACTGTCGCTGCTGCTTAGCGGCATAGTGGCTTCGCTTACCATCGGGGGCAAGGCTATGGGCAAGGAATTTGCGATTTCAAAGTCTAAGAATATCGTGACGAAAATAGGCAGGATTATCTCATTTTTTACGGAACGCTGACAGCGGGATAGTGAACCGCTGGCGGCTGTGATCTATAAAAGCCGGTCTGATGCCGGCGCCCTTAAAGGGAAGGAGGAAGCGGCTCTTTCGTGATGTGTGTTTCGCGGGAAGGCGCTGCTGACGTTTTTATGAAAGGTATTGACGACGGTATTTATCCTTCAGATCTGAAAGATATGTCGATCGACGAGCTGAATCAGCTCTGTGCTGAGATCAGAGAAAAATTAATAAATACGCTATCGGAGACGGGCGGACACCTTGCGTCGAATCTCGGTGCGGTTGAACTGACTGTCGCTATTCACAGAGTGTTTGACGCACCGCGCGACAAAATCGTGTGGGACGTGGGGCACCAGTCTTATGTTCATAAGATACTGACAGGACGCGCCGGCAGGTTTTCAACGCTGAGAAAATACGGCGGTCTTTCCGGATTTCCGAAGAGAGAGGAAAGTGAATACGATGTCTTTGATACCGGACACAGCAGCAATTCGATTTCTGCCGCGCTCGGAATGGCAGCGGCGAGAGATCTGGACGGAGATGACTACAATGTAGCTGCTGTGATCGGCGATGGAGCTATGACGGGCGGCATGGTCTATGAGGCACTGAATAACGCTGGAGTTATGGACAGTGGTCTCGTCGTCATACTCAATGACAACGGTATGTCCATATCGCGCAACAGGGGAAGTCTGCCGCAGCATCTGAACAAGCTCAGATCCTCTGAACACTATCTGAGCGTAAAGAGCGACGTAAAGGATTCACTCAGAAAGATCCCTGTCGTGGGTGATACCATAGTCAGCGGGATCGGTACAGTGAAAGACGCTATCAAGTATCTCGTGGTTCCAGGCGTTTTATTCGAGGAACTCGGGTTTACTTATCTCGGGCCCGTCGACGGACATGATATCGGAGCGCTGATCGAAGTACTTACAAATGCTGTAAGGATGAAAAAACCGGTAGTAGTGCACTGCATAACAGAAAAAGGAAAAGGATACAAGCCTGCAGAGGAGCATCCCGACCGCTTCCACGGCGTAGGGCCGTTTGATAAAGAAACAGGAAAACTCAAAAATCCGACGGCTCCGCCGACATATTCCGGCGTATTCGGCCGCCATCTCATGCACATGGCCGAAAAAGACAATGATATAGTGGCCATAAGCGCGGCAATGATCGACGGCACAGGGCTCGCGGATTTTGCCCGCAGATTTCCCGACAGAATCTACGATGTCGGAATCGCAGAGGAGCATGCTGTCACATTTGCGGCAGGGCTGGTGATAAGCGGCAAAAAACCGTTCGTCGCAATTTACTCGACATTTCTGCAGAGAGCATACGATCAGGTTCTGATCGATGTCTGCATGCAGAAGTTGCCGGTCGTGTTCTGCCTTGACAGGGCGGGTATAGTCGGAAATGACGGTGAAACGCACCAGGGAATATTCGATCTTTCGTATCTTTCATCTATGCCGAATCTGACGGTTCTCGCTCCGGCGGACGGCATACAGCTCATGCTGATGATGGAATACGCCGTGAGATCAGGAGGACCTGTTGCAATCAGATATCCTAAGGGCAGAGCAGCAGATCTCAGAAAATATGACGATGGAGAGAGACATTCGCGCAGCATCTTCAGACCTCACGCAAGACTTCTAAGAGAAGGTGCCGACGTGACGCTCGCTTCGTGCGGCAGCATGACGGAGATCTGCCTGAGAGCCTCGGAGATACTCAGGACGGCAGGCATAGAGTGCGACGTCATTGATGCGGGCATAATAAAGCCGCTGACGGACAGCGACAGAAAGATTTACATGAAATCAGCCGAAAAAACAGGAATCGTATTTACGGCTGAGGACAACGTCACCGCCGGCGGATACGGAGATGCTGTAGAAACTCTGTTCGCTGATGATCATGATGTGAGCGTTTACAAGGCGGGGTGGCCTGACGTGTTCATTCCGCACGGCAGCTGCGACGAGCTGAGGCATATTTACGGACTCGACGCTGAGGGCATTGCCCGAAAGGTAAGTGATATCATTGAAAGAAAGACTGGACGTTCTTCTGGTGGAAAAAGGCTTCTTTGAGAACAGAACGCGCGCAAAGGCTGCAATCATGGAGGGCCGCATATACATAGGCGGGCGGATATATGACAAGGCCGGCACTATGGTACCCGAGGATTCGGAAATCGAACTGAAGGGTGATGACTGCCCTTATGTCGGCAGAGGCGGCTACAAGCTGGAAAAGGCGCTTGACACGTTCGCGATAGATCTCAGAGGATGTACGTGTATGGACATAGGTGCGTCGACGGGAGGATTTACTGACTGTATGCTTCAGCGCGGCGCCGAGAAAGTATACTCTGTAGACGTCGGTTACGGACAGCTCGATTACAGGCTCAGGAATGATGAGCGTGTAGTAAACATGGAAAAGGTTAACTTCAGATATTTTACGCCGGATATGATAGATGACAAGCTTGATTTCGCAAGCGTCGATGTTTCGTTCATATCGCTTTCGCTGATACTGCCGGCGGCGGCTCCGCTGCTCAGGGAAAAGGCGTGCATGGTCTGCCTGATAAAGCCGCAGTTTGAGGCCGGGCGTGAACAGGTCGGCCGCGGCGGTATCGTAAAAGATCCTGCTGTACACGAGGAAGTGATCAAAAAGGCTGTCGGATTCGCGCACGATAATGGATTCGTGCTATACGGTCTTTCATTTTCGCCTGTGACAGGAGCTAAAGGCAACATAGAGTATCTGATGATGATAGAGACGGCCGCGGCTGCTGCCGACGAGGGCATATCAGACCCGTCGGACGAAAAGCTTGACGAACTCGTCTCGTATGTCGTCGATCAGGCGCATCAAAATTTCAAAAAATAGATCGGAACCCGACAGGAACATGATTTTGTCTGCCGTCTGGGTTCTGAAGATATTGAGACGGTTTTCGAACCGTCTTTTTTTATTGCAGAAAATTATCTGCTGCGGCCAAATCATACGCGTCTTGTGAATGGCAGAAGCTGGTTCTGCTTAAAATCACTGTTGTTTCAAGCAGAAAAGAATATATTCTAAACTTATATATTATATGAGATATGATGATTGATATGATTAATCTGTGAGTGCAGGACCGTGCAGCGGCGATCTTTTTTACTGAGTCGGACCTATCATCCTGCGCAGAAATTACGACGTGTGATTGCGCAGCAGGAAAGCAAAGAGGGATGTGCAGTTTTAGATTGCGGCCGCGGCGAGCCCGGGCTGGAGAACATACAGGCTGAGGCAGCCTGGTGCGGACTTTGGAAAGACATCTGTCAGCAGCGGCGGGATTAAGAAGTGCGATGGCGTATAAAGAGATCAGCTGTGCAGATGTGAAGTCAAGGCCGTACTGAAATGCGGTAATGAGAGGCTGCAGACCGCTAAAAACCGAAGGCGTGCGATGTACATAAGAAAAGTGAGTCCAGAATGATAAAAACATGGCTGTGCTTAAGATCAAAGCCAAAATTAAGGAAATCATAGTGGCAGGTTGCATTGAAGAACTAAATGACGGCCATTTTCCACTGCAGATTATGTACAATATATCTGTAAAGCATTGCGAAACGGCGCATGACTGATTTGCTGCGCCGGCCTGAAACAGGAAAGGAGGATCCGTTTCTCAGCCGGGCAAAGGTTGGAACGGAATATGAAATATGACAGTAAAAAAATATGACACAGTGATATTTGATCTTGACGGTACTCTGCTGAATACGCTTGGAGACCTGGCAGCAGCAGACAATCATGCACTCGCAGAGGCAGGCCTGCCGGGAGTGACACTCGAACAGACGCGTCTATACGTCGGAAACGGCGTGAGAAACCTGATGCTCAGGAGCGTTTACGGGCCGGAATTCGTCAGCGTGTTCGGCGACATTGCTTCGATCAGCGCTGTAGATGTTGAAACGCGTGATGGAATACAGGGTGTGAGAGACACCGATGGACGTTTTTTCGCGCTTCCTGCTGACAGGGCACAGTTCGAAGACATTCTCAGCAGTTTCAGGAAATATTATTCGGAGAACATGATGGTTAACACAAAGCCATATGACGGTATTCCGGAGTTCCTCGCGAAACTGAGCGAAGACGGCTTTGCGATCGCTGTCGTGTCGAATAAATTCGATTCAGCGGTAAAGAAGCTTTGCGCATACTTCTTTCCGGATATAAAAGTTGCTGTCGGTCAGCAGGAAAGCGTCTCAAAGAAGCCGGCGCCCGACATGGTTTACGAGGCGCTCCATCAGCTCGGAAAAGACCGCGGAAACGCTGTGTATGTCGGCGATTCGGAGGTTGACGTACAGACAGCCGCAAATGCGGGCATGAAATGTATCTCATGTCTGTGGGGGTTTCGCGGACGCAAAGTGCTCGAGGCTAACGGCGCCGATACGTTCGCTAAGGCGCCCGAGGATATTGCCGGATGGCTGGATATGGAGAATGGAATGATGCTGTGAAGTTGTAATTTTGGTATACTACTCATTAATTGGAAAAATCAGGCATAATATTTAAAAATTTCACTCAAAATATGTTAAAGTCGTAAGATCGTGACTTTATGCTATAGACAAATGAAATTTATAATTGATAAAATAAAAAATAATCAAACGTGTAAAAACACTAAGTGGGAGAGTGAAAAATGGCATAAAAAAATGCCCTACAACGGGCAGCCATAAAAGACGATTTCGATAAATCTTTATTTGAACTTATGATGTAATTCTGTATGGAGGTCAACCCATACGATACATTAATAATAAAATGGAGAATAAAATATGTCAAGTACGAGCAATAAAAACAACTCAAAAAAATTTTCAGAATATTACCTTGGTCTCGATATTGGTACAAATTCTGTTGGCTGGTGTGTAACTGATCCTCAGTACAATGTTCTTAAATTTAATGGAAAATCCATGTGGGGCGTGCGTCTCTTCGACGCGGCAGTTCCTGCGGCTCAAAGGCGTGCATTCAGAACTTCAAGAAGGAGACTTCACCGCAGAAATCAGCGTATTTCCATGGTACAGGATCTCATGGCAGAGGAAATATTAAAAGAAGATCCGAACTTTTTCATACGTTTAAGAGAAAGCAGATTTTTACCTGAGGACAAAAATGAAAGATTGAAAAGCAAATTTAATTTATTTGCCGATGATGATTTTACAGACAAAGATTATTATAAAAAATATCCGACCATTTATCATCTCAGATGGGCTTTGATTCAGCATAAGGAAAATTATGATATACGTCTGTATTATCTTGCAATCAGCCATATTATGAAGCACAGAGGCCATTTTCTCTTCGATGGGAAAATTGCCGATGCAACATCTTTTGATAAAGTATTCTCAGATTTGAATGAATACATAGAAAGAAACTATGAATTCTCACTCAGAGCAGATGATATGAATGCTTTTAAAACCATTCTGCTTAATAGAAATATTGGCAGAATGGATAAGAAAAAAGAACTGAAGGAACTTTATACGAGATCAGTTAACAAGGCAGTAGACAAGATGCGTGAAACGGCGCTTGCCGCATTAGTGGGAAATAAGGTGAAATTATCAGATCTTTATGCGGGTGAAACGTTTAAGAACTTTGAGGTACCTTCATTTTCATTCGCGGATGGAATAGATGAAAATAATGAAATGCAGCTGAGTAATGACCTTGCTGACGATTTCGAATACATAATTAAGCTGAAAGCTGTCTATGACTGGACGGTACTTACGGATATATTAAGCGGATGCTCTTCAATTTCGGAAGCGCAGGTAAAGACTTTCGAAAAGCATAAAAAAGATCTGGAAGATCTCAAATATGCTGTAAGAAAATATATACCTGACTCATATGATGAGATATTTTCATCTGATAAAGTGGAAAATAATTACGCAGCGTATGTAAATCACGCTTCAGAGAAAAACGGAGTTGTCGCAAAAAGCCGTAAGTATACAGGAAATGATTTCTGTAATTATATCAAGGGAAAGTTCAATGGTATTAATACTGATGATCCTGTGGTTCAGCGTATAAAAAATGAAGCTGAAAATTTTTCAGTTCAGGATTCCTTATTATGTTGGACCTTTAAATCCGTATCACAGTGTTGTAGCTGGAGGACACAGCTGGGTTGTAAGAAAGAAAAGCGGAAAAGTATATCCATGGAACTTTGAAGATAAAGTTGATCTGGAAAAAAGTGCTGAGGCATTTATAAAAAATCTGACGAACGAATGCACATATCTGATTCACGAAGACGTGCTGCCGAAAGATTCGCTGCTTTACTCCAGATATATGGTTTTAAATGAACTCAACAATGTAAAAGTCACAGGAACAAAGCTTCCTGTTAATATCAAGCAGAGAATTTATAACGAAATCTTTAAAAAACGGCGTGAAAAATACTCTTTGGAAAAATTAAAGAACTGGCTTATCAAGGAGAATATAGCGGATAAAGACGCCCTTATTTCAGGCATCGATGACACATTTAAAGCTTCGCTGAAATCATATCAGGACTTCTATAAAATCATCGGCAGCCGTGTTGACACTGAGCCGCTAATGGTTGAAGACATTATAGAAAACATACTGATATTCGGACAGGATAAAGAAATGCTTCGCAAACGCATTGCTGAAAAATACTCCGAGATACTTTCTGAAGATGAAATCAGAGATGTTTCAAGACTTTCATATACAGGATGGGGAAGGTTCTCAAGAAAACTCCTTAACGGAATTACAGAGGTTAATCATTCTACAGGTGAAACGCTTACTATAATAGAAGCCATGTGGAACGGACAAGAGAACTTCATGGAACTTATGAGTTCAAAGCATGAATATATGCGGAAAATTCAGGAATGTAATGAGAAGGAGACAGGAAAATCCGAACAGCTGACATATGATCTTGTCAGAGAATCATATGCATCACCTGTAGTTAAACGCGGCATATGGCAGGCTCTCAGAATTGTCAGTGAACTTCAGAAAATCACCGGCAATGATCCATCCCGCATTTTTGTTGAAGTAGCACGATCAAAAGAGAAAAATCCAAAGCGAAAATCATCGAGAAAAACCAGATTGATTGAACGTTATAAGTCAATAGAGGACAGCCGTAATTGGTTTTCTGAAATTGATTCACACCGTAATTGGATTTCTGAAATTGATTCACACGAAGATAGAGATTTTCAGAATAAAAAATTATATCTCTATTATACTCAGATGGGCAGAGACATGTATTCTGGTGAGCCTATAGAAGACTTGGGAAAATTATTTACAAATGAATATAACAAGGATCACATATATCCACAGTCTAAGACAAAAGACGATAGCGTTTTAAATAATCTGGTTCTTACGAGAGTTGAAGAAAACAATAATGATAAGCAGGATATATATCCTGTTCCTGAAAAACTCAGACAGCCGGAATTATGGAAATACCTGGTTGGAGTAAAACTCATTACGAAAGAAAAATATTACAGACTCACCAGAAAAGTGCCTTTGACTGCAGAAGAACTTGCTTCGTTCATAAGCAGACAGATTGTGGAAACACGCCAGAGCACGAAGGTTGCAGCTCAGATACTTAAACAGGTTATGCCTTCAACAAAGATCGTCTATTTAAAAGCGGAAGCTGTCAGCAGGTTTCGGCAGGAAAATGATTTCGTAAAGGCGAGAATTGTAAATGACTATCATCATGCGAAGGATGCGTACTTGAATATAGTTGTCGGTAATGTATATTACACAAAGTTTACTGATAATCCGATCAATTTTATAGAGAATGCTGGACGAAGCGGAAAGGCGTATAGTCTCAATCATATATTCGATTATGATGTATCTCGAAATGGAAAGACTGCATGGAAGAAAGGCAATGATGGGACTATCGCTGCTGTCAGAAAACAGATGCTGCGAAATAATATTCTCTTCACCAGATATGCAATAGAAAAAAGAGGCGGTTTTTTCGACCAGATGCCTCTTAGAAAAGGCTCAGGACAGCTGATTCCATTTAAAATGTCTGATAAGAGATTTGACACTGATAAATATGGTGGTTATTACAAAGCAGGCATAAATTATTTTATGTTGGTTGAATCTGATGACAGAAAGGGAAGGAAGAGAACCTTAGAGGGTGTTCCTGTGTATCTTTCGGGTGCCTCGAATGCTGAACTTATCGAATTTTGTGAGAAAACTCTCAATCTTAGAAATCCTGACATACGCATTCCAGAGATAAAGATAAATTCTCTTTTGAAATTGGATGGGTATCCTATGCATATTTCAGGTAAAACAGGTGACCATATAACCATGAAAAATGCTGTTCAGCTGTGTCTTGCATCTGAACAGGAAAAGATAATTCATAACATCGAGAGAGTTGTCGAAAAACATAAAGAAAATAATAACTATATGCCTGACATGCATGACGGAGTGGACGATGAAAAACTGATTGAAATATATGACTGTCTTCTTTCAAAATCCAAAACTAACATATATCGTAAAAAGTTATCTTCACAGATTGATAAATTAGAGAAGGGACGTGAAAAATTCCTGCCATTGCCGCTTATAGAAAAATGCTCTGTGATAATTGAAATAATGCATTTGTTCCAATGTAAAAATATAAGCGCAAATTTGACAAGTATTGGCGGAAAGGCAAACGCAGGAAAGTTTAAAAAGAATAAAAAAATCAGCAATTGTGAAAACGCAAGGTTAATAAATCAGTCAGTAACCGGACTCTTTGAACAGGAAAGAGACCTGCTGAAGATATGAGCTGGCGTACTGTAGTCATTTCGCACCGGGCAAAATTAGATTATAAGCTCGATTATATGGTGGTGCGTGGAGAAGATACTAATAAAGTGCATCTGTCAGAGATGTTCATGCTTCTGATTGCTTCCACAGAAGTATCTCTGACAGCGGCACTGTTATCGGAGTTGTCGAAGCGTAAGATAAAAGTTATTTTTTGTGATGAAAAACGGAATCCGATATCTGAATTAGTCAGTTATTATGGCAGTCACGATACAAGCCTGAAGGTGCGTGAGCAGATCAGATGGAGCGAGGGCTCAAAGGGAAACGTCTGGACAGAAATAGTCACTGAAAAGATACGACAGCAGAAAACAGAAGAAATTATTCGAAGTTCAGAAAATATCTGATCAAATCAGGATTTATCATGATGCAGGAGTCAGTATATTCAAAACTTGCGCTTAATACTACTGTTGCCGGCGAAGTGATGAAAAACGTAAAAAAACATAAACCGCCTGAAGGACTTGTTCAGATGCTTTCTATAACTGAAAAACAGTATGCGAAGATGGAGCTGCTGGTGGGAGAAATGAAAAGTGTTGTGATTGAATCAGATGAAAGGCTGGTAATATTATGAAACTGGTTTATCCGGAATGGACTTCGCAGATAACATTTTCAGAAGGCGGCACAGAGATCGTTCAAATTGAAGATCCTGTTTATTTTTCTTCTGTTCTAGGCGAACTTGTCGGGCAGTGTGAAAACGATAATGGACGTTTTGTATTGTCAGATGGAGATGAAATCCTGGATTTTTCAAAATCAGCAGAGATTATATTATCGCCGTTTTCTCTCGATGTAAGCAGCCGGAAAATTTCATCCGAAATAGTGAAAAGACTGGTAAAGGTGGCATATGATGAGAAATTTGTGGAAACAGGAAACATTACAAGCATAATATTGAAATATTTATATAAACTTATAGATTATGAAGATATAAATGTTGAACTTAATGATGAAGTGGATCTGCAGATGCTTTTTAAATCGGCCGGATTGAAGGCGGCAATAGACGAAACCAGCCTTTTAACCAGACTTACAGATTATATATTTCTCATTCGTGATTTATTGAAAGTAAAATTGTTTATCTGTGTCAACTTGCTTTCTTATATTTCTGAAGATCAGTTTTTTGCTTTTAAGAAAACAGTGACAGCAGGAAAAATAAGCGTGCTGCTATTGCAAAGCATAGTAAAATCTGAGATGATAAAAAATAAAGAGCGTTTGATCATTGATAAAGATTTATGTGAGATATAGCGG
>CADBRA010000018.1 GCA_902796965.1 uncultured Eubacteriales bacterium
CGCCGCACTGACAGGCAAGACGACCGTGCAAACGGCCTGGCTGCGCGTGGCTGTCCTTATTTCCCGAGATCATGATTTTGTTTATGCATAGAAAAAGCCCGGAGCCGATTTCGAATGTGAGAATTCTCACATTCGAAATCGGCTCCGGGCCTGTATTATATTTCGTTTTTCTGCAGCGGGCCGTTTCCGCTGCGTTGATTCAGTCAGTTCGCTGACCATCAGTCCGGCGGCCTGATCTATATATCATTGAATGCTGTACGCACGTCATTCAAGACACATACATGGTCTTATTGATTTTCTCAGCACTCTTAAGCATGCGGTCTCTGCGGCATAATGCACGCGGAGCGTGCGCATTCACCTGCAGATGCACTGCCGCTGATTTATTCCATTATATCTACCGCGATTGAATCTGCGGGCTTTTCCACTGCAGATTATGTAAAATCATGCAGGAAATGTAACTACGATCAAAAGCGATTTTTCATCATTTGTCGATGCCGCAATCTTCCCTTTATGTGCGCTTACGATGGCCGATGCTATCGAAAGTCCGAGTCCGTAGCCGCCGGTACCTGAATTGCGCGACTGATCCATCCTGTAGAACCGGTCAAACATATGCCCGATATTTTCTCTGGGAATCGAATCAGCCGTGTTGAAAACGCTCAGCTTTATCGTATTTCTCTGCTTCTCCAGAGCAACTTTTATCATGCCTCCGCCGTCAGTATATTTTACGGCGTTGTCGAGCAGAATCGAGACAAGCTGACTTATCGTCTTTTCATCTCCGGTCATTGAAAGCATTGGCTGAATGCTGCTTTCGAGCGACTTGTTCTGAGTTTTGGCAAGCGCTTTGAACGAATCAACTGCTTCGCTCACGACATCTGAAACTGGAAACTCTATCATCTCCGTCTGCGGCTGCTCTTCCTCCATGCGCGACAGCCGGATCAGGTTTTTTGTCAGCTCCGCCATGCGCTCTGTCTGTGATTTTATGTCGCTGATCCACTCGTTTTGCCCGATGTCCATCTCCAGTACTTCAGCATCTGCGCTTATGACAGCGAGGGGAGTCTTCAGCTCGTGGCCGGCATCTGTTATGAACCGCTTCTGCTTCTCGTAATTTTCGGCAAACGGTCTGACGATCCTGCGGGATAAAAAAACAAGCAGAAGAAGAACGGTGAGAAGTCCCGCCGCTGAAACTCCGATTCCTGTCATAATGAACGAACGAAACGAATCCAGATCCCGGCTGCAGTCGAGGAAAATTACTGTAGTTCTGCCGTCATCCGTATATTTAATATATCGGTAATTGTTTAGAAATCCTCTGCTGCCGCTCTTTTCAGCTGCTTCCTTTGCATACGCGGCAGCCTGCTCCGAATCCACCGCGGCGATCTTAACCGTGCTAACAGATATCGCGTCTCCGCTCTCGGAAAGCACGGCATAGAAATACCTCGACTCATACGGCAGCTCCGGAGACATGCGCTTGTCCGCCGGAAACGCTTTTTTCGCGTCGGGCTTCGCTGATGGTTTCCCGTTTTTTGAATCGCCCGATGATAACGTTCTGTCTGAACTGCCGGAACTGTCAGCTTGTCCTGCTGTATTTTCCGAACCGGCACCTTTGCTGTCCGCCGCTGCATCTGTAACGTCAGTATTCGCGCTCTGATTTCTGTCGGCTCCGCCTGAAACAGACGAACTGTCTGAACTGACAGAATTGCTGCTTTCCGATTGACCTGTTTCATCTGTCGGAAATTCTCCGCCATTCTCCTTCAGTATCTCCAGAGTATCGTCCGCCGTGCCTGTAATATTTTTGTAATTTATAACGCCGACTATGCCGAAAATCACTGTCAGCACGATCAGCAGCGCTGCCATCGCAGCAGCTATGAATCTCATCCTGAGTTTTCTTATCATTTTGGTTCCACCAGCATATATCCTGCGTTGCGCTTAACATTTATTTTCACATCTGCGCCCAGTGCATTCAGCTTTTTGCGGAGATACGATATGTAGACCCAGACTACGTTGATTTCAGCCTCGCTGTCGTATCCCCATATTTTTTCCATGAAACGCTCTGTTGCAATCAGATTTCCCGGATTTCTCATCAGCATCTCCATCATCTGAAATTCCTTGTTTGCCAGCCTGTAGCTTCCCGAAGCAGTAGAGAGTTCATAAGTCGCCAGATTCAGCGTCACATTCCCTGCTCTTAGCATCGAATCAGCCTGCGCTGTCTGCGTTCTCGTCATCGCACGTATTCTGGCCAGAAGCTCTCGCGAATTGAACGGCTTTGTCAAATAATCATTTGCGCCGGCGTCAAGCCCGAGCACTTTGTCATCAACTTCTGATTTAGCTGTCAGCAGCAGCACCGGAACAAGATTTCCCTGTTCTCTGATAGTTCTTAGAACGGTGATGCCATCAATCTTCGGCATCATAATGTCGAGGATGACGCCATCGTAATTGTCTGATTTCAGATATTCGAGCGCTTCCTGCCCGTCATATACCGCGTCAACCGAATAGTTGTTTCGTTCAAGTATCGCTTTCAGCGCTTTTGACAGCGCCGCTTCATCTTCCGCCAGCAGCAGTCTCATAGATTTTTCTCCTGTATATGTCATATATTACGCATCTGAAGCGCGGTCCGTTAAGATTGCTTCCGTTGCACCGCGCATAATTTAATTTTTAATTCTATGCCTAATTATATATGCTCAGACTAAAATAAAGCTAAAAGAAAGGTTAGCGGAAAAGGAAAAAATGCACGCATGCCCGAAGTCTGGCTCCGGCATGCTCTTCGACCGCTCCGCGGACAAAACATTCAGCAGCAACGTTCCCGGTAATATTCAAACCAGACAAAAATCCGCAAGCATCACCTGCTCACGGATATTATACACAGCTGCAATATGCAAAAATGGCGTCGGACAAAAATTTTGACAATGATGGACTGCAGCAGATGTGGAATAAGCACATATACAAAAACGAAAATAAAACCACATCAAGATACTGTTCCATGATCATCAGAAATCCTGCCGTTCAATGCCTAAAATATTCAATTTAAGTGGATTCCGAACGCGAGCAGGATAC
>CADBRA010000019.1 GCA_902796965.1 uncultured Eubacteriales bacterium
CAGGGACACAAAAAACGGGGGATTTTTTGATAATGAAAACACATGAAGACCGCAGATATCACAGACTCATGATAATAATCTCGGCAGTCATAGCCGTTGTGATCGGCTCGGTGGCTGTATATGCAGCTACTACAGCAGGCACAGATTCAGACCCTGTTGTGACAAAGAGTTACGTAGACAATGCGATCGCGGGCATCAAGAGCGGGGAAAATACGCCTGATAACACCGGTTCCGATTCCGAAGACGGATTCCAGATCATAGAGCTTAAAGCCGGGCAGCAGCTCACGGGATACCAGGACACACAGCTCGTTGTGCGTTCGGGATCTGTGAGAGCGGTGATACCGGGAGAAAATGGTCTGTCAGATCTGACTGACGGTTCAGATATAACTGTAAATAACGTCTCCGTAAGAGCTAACCACTTGATTCTCGTTCCAAGAAGCGATGGCCGCGGAATAAAGGCGAGAACAGATTCATTTGTGATGGTAAAAGGCGCGTACACAATCGGAAGCTGACGCACTTCAAAAAGTGAGCCGCAGAATGTTAAGAAAAATTAAGTACGCGTGTCAGTCATGTAATAAAAAAAACAGGGCCGGCCACGCCGGCGTAAAGCAGCGTCCGTTTATCGTTTACGGGCGCTGCGCGCGTGTTATGCAGTTCGGATGCTGAGCGCCGCAGATGGCCGCATGATTTTGATGCACAGGGAGAATCGAAGCTGTGCAGCGGCATGGTCCGGTTTATTTAATTAATGTACTAACGCAGCGCACCTGTGCACCGCAGTAACTGACGCTATGCGCAGCATGGCACATCACAAAAGGACAGGGATGATGAAATTTTTCAGTATTAAGAGCAGAAAGGCCGCGGCGGCTGCCGTCATCGCGGCTGTGTTCGCGATAACTGTGCCGGTATTTGCATCGACGGGCGCGGGCACTGAGATTTACCATAAGATCGTCGATTTCGGAAACGGTATGGTATATAACAATGTCATAAGTGAAAACGACAGCGGGCGGCAGACGCAGAATTTCACGGAAATATCGCCGGGAACGATAAAACCAGTGATCATTGCGGACGATACTATTTATGGAAAACTGACGCTTGACAGCACGGCAGAGTACGCCAGGGGACTCGGATATAATGTGCTGGGCGGCATGAACACTGACTTTTTTTCCACATCTTACGGAGTTCCGATGGGAATAGTTGTTGAAAATGGAGTGTACAAATCGAGCCCTGAGGGATATAATTCGGTGTGTTTTGACAGCAGCGGAAAAGCATCGATAGTTAAAGATACAGCAGTCCGCATAACGCTTGCGAACAACGGCGGTTCCGGCGGAGAGTACAAGAACGCCGGACAGGGTGTGATGCTTACACATTTCAACAAGATGAGAACAAACAGCGCGGGCCTGTATCTTTATGACGAGTATTTTTCGACTGTTTCGACGAGGACGTCCGGAGACGGATGGTACGTCAAGTTTAAGATACTCAGCGGCAAAATGTCAGCGAATGGCACGATGACGCTTCAGGTATCCGAGAAACTGAAATCACCTTATCCGCTCGACATCGGTGAGGGATACATGGTTCTCACCGCCGGCGAAACTTCTAATCTCGATGTCGATTACGACAAGTTCGATGTAGGCGATATAGTTCAGCTCGACACATATGCTTGGGGCAATGAAACACTTGCCGGCGCGCAGTGGGCGACAGGCTGCGGAGACCTGATCGTCGACAACGGTCAGGTCACAGACAGTTCCGGCTGGGATCATGCGCTTCTCGGCATAAATCCAAGATCGGCGCTTGGCATAAAAGCTGACGGGACAATTGTGTTTTACACATGCGACGGACGCCAGAGCGGCTATTCTTCCGGCCTGACTATGACGGAACTGGCAGAGGAACTGATAAAACAGGGATGTGTACAGGCTGTGAATCTTGACGGCGGAGGCTCGACTGCGATGTCGGTGCAGCAGCCGGGCGAAAGCAGCGCTTCTCTTGTAAACAGTCCTTCTGACGGCGCAGAGCGCAGGTGCTCTACGTTTGCGTTTTTCATCACAAATGAGATTTCGGATGGTGTGCCGAAGAATCTTTACATGATAAATAACGGTGCTGTAGTATATCAGGGTGCATCGTTCAGCGATGCTTTTATGGCAACAGACAGAGCGAACCAGCCGACAGCTGTTCCTTCCGACACGGCTGCCGCTGTCACGTCAGGGCCGGCCTCGGCAGGAAACGGCAGATTCACGGCCGGCGGCGGAAGCGGATATGCTGATGTATCTCTCAGCTCAGAATCGACAGGAGCGTCCGGAAAAAGCAGATTCCTCGTCACAGACAAAGTGACGTCGATGAGCGTTGCGTGCGGCTCCATGAATGTCGGCGGCGGTGAGATAAGGCTTAAAAAAGGGGAGACGACAGAGCTGACTCCATCCGACGAATACTACGGTAAACACGTTATAACAGATAACAGCAGCTTTGACTGGTACACGTCGGGTTCGGCCGGGACGGTCGACAAGACAGGTCATGTGACAGCCGGTGATAAGACAGGCGAAACCGATATCACGATTTCGTCCGGAGGCGTTTATAATACCGTCAGGCTCATCGTCGAAGGGGCATTCAGAGATACGACGCTGCACTGGGCAGATACATATATACAGGATCTTCTCGACAGAAATATCGTCAGCGGCATCGGTGACAATCTGTTTGGACCTGACGACAGCATCAGAAGAGGCGATTTCGTGCTAATGCTGTACAGGGCTGCCGGAATGCCTGCAGTTTCAGGTACATCGCCTTTTGACGATGTGAATTCGACAGCATATTATGCAGACGCTGTTGCGTGGGCTGCCGCTGAGAACATCGCAGCCGGCAGCGGGCAGAGCTTTATGCCGGAGAAGACGCTCACGAGAGAGCAGGCGTTCGCATTTGTATACAGATATCTGACGGTGCTGAACAAGCAGCAGGATGTTTCTGACAGTGTGCTGGATCAGTTCAGCGATTCAGGTTCGATAGACAGCTATGCGAGGACGGCTGCCGCAGCACTCGTCTCCGACGGTATTGTCAGCGGAACTGACGGAAGAATCGATCCTGACGGCGTGCTCTCAAGAGCTCAGATGTCAAGGATACTCGATTCCGCACTTCTTTTCATCGGGAACTGATTGTAAAACGGTTCTGATGCAGTCCGGGAGCGGACCAAAATCCATATAATATATTGCGAATAGGCGATGAAATGGATGCATAAAACAGGTATTTCCGAGGATGCAGGTCCGAACAAGTGAAACAGGGCCGATGAGATCTATGAACGGCAGAATGGTGCGCATTCTGCTGAGTTAGGCTGTAACAGGAAATCAATAAATGGAACAGGAAAAAAACAGCACAAAACAGGTGAAAACTATAAGTACCGTGATGATGATAACGCTTCTTGGCAAATTGCTCGGTCTGATACGTGACAGACTTCTCGCCGTAAATTACGGCACGGGCATGTATGCGAGCGCATTTCTCACGGCGAGCCGGATTCCGAGAGTGTTTTTCGATATGCTTTTCGCTTCGGCAATCGCAGCGAGTTTCATACCGATATTCAGCGAATCACTCGAAAAGAGAGGACGCGATCACGCGATAAAATTTGCGGGCAACTTCATCACTGTGATGGGTGCCCTGACGCTCATACTCACGCTCGCCGGCATAGCGGGCTCCGGGCCGCTCGTTCATCTCTTCGCTGAAGGATATAATGCGGAAACGACGGCGCTCAGCATAAATCTGACGCGTATAATGTTTCCGACGATATTTTTCACAGGCATAGCGTACTCGTTCGTGGGTGTGCTTCAGTCGTTCGATGAGTTCAACATACCGGCGTTCATCAGCGTCGTGTCGAACGGAATAATAATCGCGTACTATTTCACGCTGAACGGCAAATTCGAGATCTACGGTCTCGCGATTGCTTTCCTGATAGGATGGTCCATGCAGGCTGTCGTTCAGATACCGTCGCTCAGGAAAAAAGGCTTCAGGTATCATCCGTCGCTGAGCATAAGAAATGATGAGATGAAGAAAGTCTTCATGCTCATGCTGCCCGTGATGGTCAGCACGTGGGTGCAGCCTGTCATGCTGACGATAAACTCGCGTTTTGCTTCTTACCTTTACAATGGATCAGGAGTTCCGGCGATAGAATACAGCACAAATCTGTACCTTATGATAATAGGCGTATTCGTGCTTTCAGTTACGAACGTCATTTTTCCTAAACTTTCGAGGCTCGAGGTTTCAGATCAGCAGGACGAGTTCCGCGATACAGTGAGGAGCACGATGCATTCATCTCTTTTCTTCGCTATTCCGCTCATGTGCGGAGTCATGGCTCTGTCGTACGAGATAATCGACCTGATTTACGGAGGCGGAGAGTTCGGCGCCAGAGACACTGAAATAACGGGCTGGGCACTGTTCTTCACATCGCTTGGTATGGTAGGATATACAATACAGAATATAATCAGCAGAGCGTACTTTGCAAAGCAGGACGGAAAGACGCCGCTCATTGCCGGTGCAGTATCGATCGGTGTAGATATAGTGTTATGCTGGCTGTTAGTTGGCAGGTTAAGCGTCAGCGGACTCGCGATCGCGACGGCTGTGTCAGGGATGGTAAACGCGGTGATACTCATGATACCGCTCGAGCGCAGAGGCGAAGGCTTCATGTCGAAGAGATTTTCATGGGATATGCTTAAAATCACAGCTGCGTCTGTGATAATGTTTTTCGCAGTGAAGCTGGCTGCGGACGGAGTCCGCGGGTGGATCGGCGGAATAGCCGGTAAGTTTGTTGTGATCATCATTCCGACGATAGCGGGCATCCTTGTATTTTTCATACTTGCATATATAATGAAACTCGACGAAGCAAAAGCGATAGTCGGGAAAGTTTTAAAAAGGTGATACAGTAAATCGGAGCAGAGCTCCGGGGAGTAGCAGATTTATGACCGAAGTGTTAAAAAACAGCCTGATATACAGGCTGTGCGCGGCGATCGGCCGCTGGTTCAGCCGGCAGTGGATGGGAAGCCGTATCATACGCGCTTTCGTAAACATGAAAAACGAAGAAGATCTGGCCGAGGGCAGTATTTTCTTCAAGGCAGGAAAGAAACTGCGGCAGATCTGGATCGCTGTTTCAAAAGCGTTGAGATTCGACAGGATATTCGCGAACAGCATATTCGCAATGCCGTTCATCTGGTGTTTTCTGGCGGCTGTTCTCGCTCCGGTGATTCCGACGATGGCGCTGCTCGCGCTCGTTCTTGTCGGATGTATCTCGGTGATAATAAAGGCCGGCATCGACACAGACCGCAAACTGGCGCATGCGCCGGTCAACAGATACGTACTCGTCTATGCAGTTATATACCTTATCGCCACATTTACGTCTGTGACCGTTTCGGGAAGCCTGTACATAGGCCTTCTGTCAGCTGTGTTCATCATGTCGACGATAGTCATCGAAAATGCGGTCAGGACACAGAAGCAGCTTGACCTGTTGGTGAAGTTCATGGTCATAGTCGGCCTGTTCGTGGCTCTTTACGGCGTTTACCAGCATTTTTTCGGAACCGGTGGCGAGACTTGGGTCGACGAAGACATGTTCAGCGATATCTCTACGAGAGTATACTCGACGCTTCAGAATCCTAACGTTCTGTCAGAGTATCTTCTTTTGGTGATCCCTCTCTCGGCTGCGATGCTCTTCGCGGCAGAGGGCGCGCTCAGAAAGACATTTTACTTCATAGTGTGCTGCGTCATGTGTCTGTGCATGATCTACACGTTCTCGCGCGGCGGCTGGCTCGGTCTGCTCTTTGCAGCATTCATATTCCTTATACTCGTGGACAGGCGCTTCATATTCCTGATAATTGCGGGAGCTGTGGCGCTGCTGCTCTTTTCGCCGGACGTCATCGTCCAGCGCTTTACGAGCATAGGAAACGTCAGCGATACATCGACATCGTACCGCGTATCGATCTGGATGGGAACACTCAAGATGCTCAAGGACTACTGGCTGACAGGCATAGGTCCGGGAACAGCGGCATTCAACATGGTCTATCCCGCATACAGCTATAACACTGTTTCGGCGCCTCATGCCCACAATCTGTACCTGCAGATCATCTGCGACGCGGGCATAGCAGGAATAATCGTGTTTGCATTACTCATAATCGTGTTCATAAGGATGAACTGCCACGCGATCTCCGTGACAACGAACCGCAAGGCAAAAATGCTGCAGATCGGCACGCTCTCCGGAGCCGGAGGTTTCCTGCTCCAGAGCATGACGGACTACTCGTTTTACAACTACAGAGTCATGTTTCTGTTCTGGGCTTATCTCGCAATCGCGGCTCTTGCGGCCAGATACGAGAAGCTGAGTGACAGCAGGCACATACTGAACGTATAGACAGCAGAAGGAAATAAGATGGCAGGGCATTAAATTCATCAGATGCGTCATGAAAAAAGACGAACGAAAGCATGAAAATGCCTGACGCCTGCGCCGGCTCCGCCGGCAGAGATAAAGCGCCCTGAAAGGAGAAGCGTGATGGCAAACGAAAACAGCAATACACAGCCAGAAAAGAGAAGATGGAAGATCAGCTTTTTTGACATAATAATAATAGTGCTCGTGATTGCGCTCGCAGGAGCATATGTCGTACACAAGACACACAGCACGTCAGATGGCGGCGCTCAGACAGCAGAGGTTACATATACTGTTGAGATAACAGATCTCGAGAAGAACACCGAGGGCATGATAAATAAAGGTGACAGCCTCATAGATAAGGTCAAGAAATACAATATCGGGAAAGTTCAGAGTGTTGACTTTTATCCTTACGAAAAATCGACGCTTGACGAGAATACGAATCAGTATGTGAATTCGGTGGTTCCCGACAGGTACAGCGCGGCCATCGTAGTCAAGACAGATTGTGTTGACAATGGAGCAAGCCTGACTGCTGACGGAGGGTTCCCGATAAAAGTCGGGCATGAGGTAAGCCTTGTCGGACCGGGATATTCAGGAAGCGGATATATAATTTCGATAGAAAGAGGTGATAACTGATGAAATTTATAGATAAAGAAGGACGCATAGGCGGAAAAATAAGCGTTATAGATATCATCGTTATTATCATATGCATCGTAGTAGTATTTGCAGTGTTCGCTAAATTTCATCAGGGACATACTGATGCATCTGACATGGAATCAAAGAAAATCACATATACTGTTGAGATACAGAGCATCAGGCAGAGTTCTGTCGACAGTTTCAAGACGGGTGACTGGCTTTATCTCGATTCGAACGGAGATGCCATAGGACAGATAACCGCATGCGATGTAAAACCGGCTGAGACAGCATTTTCAACTGACGACGGACGGTGGGTCAACGGCGCTGTAGAGGGCAAATACGATCTGTATCTGACTGTGAAAGCTGACGCTACAGAAAACGACGGACACGTTTATGTGAACAGAATTGACGAACTCAATGTGAATTCCGACATAAAAATGTGCACAAAATACGTTGAATTTACAGGAACCATAACGGAGCTTAACAGGTAATGCGTATTCTCATGGTAACCATGGGCCTCGACATAGGCGGTGCCGAGACTCATATAGTTGAGCTGTCCAGAGAGCTGAAAAACCGGGGCTGTGATGTGCTGGTCGCTTCAAACGGCGGAGTATATGAAAAAGAGCTGGAGGACTGCGGCATCAGACACTACAGGATGCCGCTCAACAGAAAAGATCCGGGCGCTGTAAAAGAATCGTACAGAAAACTAAGCGAACTCATAAAAAGTGAAAAGCCTGATATCGTGCATGCGCACGCGAGAATCCCGGCCTTCATAACAGGCCTCGTCAGGAAAAAATTAAAATTCAGCTTTGTGACGACAGCTCACTGGGTGTTCAAGGTAGACGCGATTAACAGGCGCCTTACAAACTGGGGCAGATATACAATAGCAGTCAGCGAAGACATAAAGCAGTACCTAATAGACGAGTACGATCTTCGTCCAGATCAGATATATCTTACGATAAATGGAATAGATATGAGAAAATTCTCGCCTGATGTTTCAGGTGAGAGGATCATGAATGAGTTTGGTCTCAATCCGGCCGCTCCTGTCGTTTCATATGTCAGCCGCATGGACGAATCGAGAGCTCTGGCAGCGCGTCAGCTCATAGAAGCCGCGCCCGCACTCTCCGAGAAGATACCTGGTATACAGTTTCTGATAGCTGGCGGTGGAGATGTGTTTGACGAGCTCAAGGCAGAGTCTGAAAAAGTCAACAGCAGTCTCGGCCGCCGATGTATCGTGATGACGGGGGCCAGAACCGACATAAACGAGATTGTAGCTGCAGGCGACATTTTCGTCGGCGTGAGCAGAGCGGCCCTCGAGGCCATGAGCGCCGCAAAGCCAGTAATAATAGCAGGAAATGAAGGCTATATCGGGATATTCAGAGAGGACAAGCTTGAAGTCGGGCGGCTGACGAATTTTTGCTGCAGAGGATGTGAGATGTCCGACGCTGAGAAACTTGAGCGCGATATCATCGCACTTTTCTCCATGACAGACGTAGAGCGCGCAGTTCTCGGGGAATACGGCAGAGATACGATCAGCCGATATTATTCGGCTGCGAAGATGACTGATGACTACATGCAGGTGTACAGGCGTGCTGTGCAGCCTGAGATAAACGTGCTGCTCAGCGGCTACTACGGATTTGGAAATGCGGGTGACGAAGCGATACTCGGTTCTGTTTACGAGAACATCATGAGCATGGGCCGCAACACAGCGGTAAGCGTGCTCGTGGCCAATCCTGAAAAGAACAGAGGCAGGTATCCGTTCCGCATGATAGACAGGTTTAATATACCGGCTGTCAGAAAGGCTGTGACAGAAAGCGACGTTGTCGTGTCGGGCGGAGGGTCGCTGCTTCAGGACAGGACGTCTACCAAATCGCTTATTTACTATACATGGATCATGAACGAGGCTGCGAAGCACAGCAGACTGGTCATGTACGCCAATGGTATAGGCCCGGTAATCAGAGCGAAGAACCGGGCCAGAGTCCGCGGAGCGGTCGAAAAGGCCGGACTGATCACGCTGCGCGACAGCAAGTCTGCTGACACGCTGCGCGAAATGGGTGTGACGGACAAGGAGCTTTATGTTACGGCTGACCCTGTTTTTGCATATAAAGGGGCCGATGTGTACAGAGCAAAAAATAAGTCGGATGAGCTTCTTAAGGAAAAACTGCCGGAGACAGGCGCCGACAGACCGTTTGTGGCTGTTTCTTTAAGGGACTGGCAGGCAGCCGATCCTGATTTTGATTCAAAGACCGCGGAACTTTGCGATTTCATACATGAAAAATCGGGCATGGAGATTGTTTTCATAGTTATGCAGCGTCCGAACGACGAGGATATAAGCCGAAGGGTGATGGGACTCATGAACAGCAGAGCGTTCCTGCTTAATGACTATGAAGGAACGGACGATCTGATGGGCATCACCGGGCGTGCGTCATTCATACTCTGCATGAGGCTTCATACACTGATATTTGCGGCTCATATGGGCGTGCCTACGCTTGGAATCGTTTACGATCCTAAGGTGCGCGAATATCTCGGGATGCTCGGTATGCCGTCGGCGGGAAGCGTCGAGAAGTTCGATATTGATGAGGCTGAGGAAAAAGCGGCAGATATGATCGAAAACAGAGAGAAATATGCTGAAAGGATCAGAGCTGCGTCGGAGCAGCTTGCGGAGAAGTCAGAAGACAACAGAATTCTTCTTGAGAAATTTTTCGATGAAATGCAGGTGGGCAGATGACAGCAGATAATGAAAGAATAGAGATACTCGGTGTTCCGGTCGATCTGATCGACAGGGAAAGAGCGCTGGAGAAATTTGAAAAGCTCTTTCCGGAGCCGGGCGTTACAAAGATATTTACGCCTAACTCGGAGATCGTGCAGAATGCTTCAAAAGACGAAAAGCTTAAGAAGCTGTTCGGGTCAGCCGACATCATTCTGCCGGACGGGATAGGTCTCGTGTATGCATCGAGAATCGTGGGGCATCCTCTCAGGGAGCGCGTCACGGGGATAGATTTTCTCGAATCGTGCATAGCGTATCTTGAAAAAAACGGAAAATCGATTTATTTCTTCGGCAGCAAACCGGGTGTGGCCGAGAAAGCTGCGGCAAACATAAAGAAAAAATATCCGGATCTGGTTGTCGCCGGATGTCATCACGGATATTTCAAACCTGAGGACGAGCCTGAAATCGTCCGCCAGATAAATGAAAGCGGAGCTGATTTCCTGTGTGTCGCGCTCGGCGCGCCTAAACAGGAGCAGTTCATATACAGCCATGAGGACGAATTGAGCGTCAGCGCTGCGATAGGCGTTGGCGGAAGTCTCGATGTATGGTCGGGAGACCTCAAGCGCGCTCCGGAGTTTTACCAGAAGCACGGTCTCGAATGGCTCTACAGATTTATACAGCAGCCGAGCAGATTCGGAAGAATGATGAAGCTGCCCGTGTTCATGCTTAAAGTTATAGCTCAGGGCAAAACTCCAGGAGGAAAAAGGCCATGACAGCTGATATAAATTTTCTCAAGAAAAAAGCGAATGATATCAGAATCGATATCATCCGCGAAATTCACGCGGCGGGCTCGGGTCATCCGGGTGGATCACTTTCCGCGGCCGACATCATTACGTATCTCTATTTCGCTGAGATGAACGTCGACCCGGCTGATCCCGAAAAACAGGACAGAGACAGATTTGTGCTCTCAAAGGGACACGCTGCTCCGGCGCTGTACGCAGCCCTCGCAGAAAAGGGATTTTTTCCCAAGGAAACTCTTATGACGCTCAGAAAGCTCGGAAGCATTCTCCAGGGTCATCCTGACAAGAAAAAAGTTCCCGGCATTGATATGTCGACAGGATCACTCGGTCAGGGCATATCGGCGGCAGTCGGAATGGCTCTCGCTGCTAAGACAGACGGCAGTACCAGCAGAGTTTATGCGGTGCTCGGAGACGGAGAGCTTCAGGAGGGCATAGTATGGGAGGCAGCAATGGCTGCAGCTCATTACAGACTTGACAACCTCACTGCGTTTATCGACTGGAACGGTCTTCAGATCGACGGAAAAAACGAGGACGTCATGACGGTGGCACCTGTGGGTGAAAAGTTCCTCGCTTTCGGCTGGAACGTTCAGATGATCGACGGACATGATTTTGAGCAGATCGCTCAGGCTGTTGAAAATGCCAAGAAAATTACAGGCCGTCCTCAGATGATCGTGGCAAAGACAGTGAAAGGAAAAGGCGTGTCGTTCATGGAGAACGAAGCCGGCTGGCACGGCAAGGCTCCGAGCGACGAGCAGGCAAAGCAGGCAGTAGAGGAACTCGGAGGAGAATGGTAAAATGGCAGACAAGATTTCCACAAGAGAAGCATACGGAAATGCTCTCGTAAAGCTCGGCGCAGAAAATCCCGATATCGTCGTTTTTGACGCGGATCTGTCGAAGTCGACCAAGACTGCCGGATTCAAAGAAGCTTATCCTGACAGATTTTTTAACGCCGGAATTGCTGAAGCCAACATGATGGGCATGGCTGCGGGCATGGCTTTTTCCGGCAAGACTGTATTTGCTTCTACGTTCGCGATGTTTGCTGCTGGCAGAGCTTATGAGATAATCAGGAATTCTATAGGATATCCGCATGCCAATGTAAAGATCTGTGCTACTCACTCAGGCGTAACTGTCGGAGAAGACGGCGCGAGCCACCAGTGTATAGAGGATCTCGCGCTTATGAGCGTCATTCCGGGAATGACTGTCGTTCACCCGGCTGACGGTCCGTCTACAGAGAAACTGCTGCGCCAGGTTGCAGCTTTCGACGGTCCTGCGTATGTGAGACTCGGCAGACTTTCAGTCCCTGTGATTTACAATGATGATTCTGACATCGTTCTCGGAAAGGCGAATACGCTGAGAGATGGAACGGATCATACCGTTATAGCGTGCGGCCTTATGGTCAACGAAGCGCTCATCGCGGCCGAAGCGCTCGCAAATGACGGAATCAGCGTTCGTGTCATAGATATGCACACTATAAAGCCGTTCGACGAAGATGCAGTTGTAAGGGCTGCGTCAGAGACGAAGAGCATTATCACAGCAGAGGAGCATTCGGTAATCGGCGGACTCGGCGCGATGACTGCATCAGTAACTGCACGCCGCTGCCCGTGCAGAGTATCGATGGTCGGAATACAGGACAGATTCGGCCAGTCAGGCAAGCCTGAAGAGCTCAAGAAGGAATACAATATCACGGCTGCTGATATCGTAAAAGCTGTAAAAGAGGCGGACGAGGCTGTCCGTTGATCATGCAGAGGGACGAGATATTTGAAATGACCGTGACTGACATCAGCACATCGGGTGATGGCATCGGGCGCATAGACGGCATGGTTACGTTTGTGCCGGGGCTGATCCCGGGAGATACCGCTGATGTCAGAATAACGGCATTAAAGAAAAACATCGCGCGCGGAGTGATCGAGGAGATAAAGGAATTTTCTCCGGACCGTACAGAGCCGCGCTGCAGCTGTTTCGGCAGATGCGGAGGCTGTCAGCTTCAGAATATGACTTATGAAGCACAGATCAGGCTCAAAGAACGTCAGCTGAAGGACAGACTCGAGCGGCTGTACGGCGGAGAACTTCCGGAGTTCGACAAACCGTGCGTCACTGACAATCCGTGGTTTTACAGAAACAAGGCGGAGTATGCTGTGAGTGCCGGAGGCATAAAAGAAGACAGAAAAGGCGGCCTTAAGAACACAGGCAGCCTCAGAGTCGGATTTTATGACCGCTCATCACATCATGTCACCGACGTCAGGAACTGCATGATTCAGTCAGAAGCGGCCGATATGGCAGCATACGGACTGAGAAGGTACATAAGCGAGTCCGGCATATCTGTCTATGACGAAAAGACGCGCAGAGGACGTCTGCGCCGTATGGTTGTCAAAGTTTCGCCGGCGACCGGCGAAGTCATGATAATACTCGTCATAAACGGCAAAAAGCTGAAGGATCCTCAGCTGTTAGCCGACATAATGGATGAAGCTGTCACGGGCGATTATTATCTGGCTTCGATAGCGGCAGAGTATAATTCACACCGCGACATATCTGTTCCGGGAAAGTTCGAAATCATAGCGGGAGCTGACGTTATCCGCGATTCGGCAGGAGGACTTGAGTTTGAAATCTCACCTCAGTCGTTTTATCAGGTTAATTCTGAGACGACTGAGAAATTATACAATACGGTTCTCGAGTATGCTGATCCCGGTCAGGACGACACGGTGTTCGATCTTTACTGCGGGACAGGCACGATAGGACTTTTCTGCGCCCGTCAGGCAGGATACGTGTGGGGCATAGAGTCGGTCGAGCAGGCAGTGCTCAATGCCAATAGAAATGCTGTCATCAACGGAATCGTGAATATACAGTTCATAAACGGTAAAGCTGAAGAGAAGATCTTTGAACTCGAGGAACGCGGCATAATGCCTGATGTAGTGATCATGGATCCGCCGCGTTCGGGATGCAGGCCGGAGCTGCTCGATGCAGTTGTAAAGAGCGCGCCTTCTCGCATCGTCTATGTATCGTGCGAACCGTCGACGATGGCGCGGGACCTCAGATTGCTGGCAGGTCCTGACAGCAGGTACAGAGTAGAGCGTGTGCGCCTCATAGATCAGTTCAGTCAGACGATCAGGCTGGAGGCATGCTGTCTGCTGACAAAGTCGGACGGCAGCAGGGGCTGAGTACACTGTTGTGATCTGACAGCGCGGACTTTGGCCCAGCGGAGCGCAATGCGATAAATGCAGAATAGCAGCGATATCAATGAAGGTCAGGAAAAGCTGATATATTGGAATAGGACGTCCGAATGCCGGATTTTCAGGCAGAAGGTCGTCCTTTTATATACAGAATTATGAAGATGTATTGAATCAGGGGATATTTTTGCGAACACATTTTATTATCAGATGATAAGTGTTAAAATATTATCGATCGATTTCATCCTCCACGCGAAAAGCGATGCAGCTGACGTTTGCGCCTGTATCGCTTTTTTCCGTTTAACCAGAAGCTGATCCATTCGATTCGAATGATGCGGGACTGTTCCGGCATTTTATGCTTTCATTCAGGCAGATTAACGGGCCGTTCTGCTATTCATTGACATACGATACTTTACTATGCTAAAATGAGAACGCATTAAAGCGGTCTGATTCCCGGATAGGGAGTATTTTTGTCCTGAAGCTGCGGGACTGCAGGACCGTACGTTTTTATTTTCAGTTTTCAGCTGTCTGCCGCATACGGCGGGCAGAACATCAGGAGGGTATATGAAAAAGAAGGTATTTGCGGTCGCGCTGAGCCTCATCATGGTTCTCGCGCTCTGCACAGCATGCGGAAATTCCTCGTCGTCAGGTTCATCGTCCGGAAGCTCTGATTCTTCAGCAGCATCTGACGGCGGAAAGTCAGTTGCAGACATGACGACATTCACTGTAGGCTTCGATGCAGAGTATCCGCCGTTCGGATACAAGGACGACAACGGAGATTACACAGGATTTGATCTTGAGCTTGCTCAGGCGGTATGCGATCTTGAAGGCTGGAAGCTCGTGAAAAATCCTATAGACTGGGATTCAAAGGACATGGAACTCAATTCCGGATCGATCGACTGCATCTGGAACGGCTTCACGATCAACGGCCGCGAGAACGATTATACATGGTCTGTTCCTTACTGCGACAACAGCCAGGTAGTTGTAGTGCCGGCTGGTTCCGATATTAAAAAGCTTTCAGATCTTAAGGGCAAGGTCGTGGGCGTACAGACTGCTTCTGCAGCTTACGATGTACTGACAAACAAAGATCAGCAGAAGGATCTAGGTGATACATTCGCTCAGCTTCAGCAGTTCGGCGATTATAACACTGCATTCACAGAGCTTCAGGCAGGTTCGATCGACGCTCTCGCTATCGATGTCGGCGTAGCAAACTATCAGATCAAGCAGAGAGGCGACGGATTCGTAAAGCTCGACGAGGCGCTCAACTCAGAGCAGTACGGCGTAGGCTTCAAGAAGGGCAACACAGCGCTCAGAGACGAGATCAACAAGGACCTCAAGAAACTCAAGGAAGACGGAACTGTCGACAAACTCGCTCAGAAATACGATATCGCGGACATGATCTGCCTGTAGATCTTTAATGTTTGAATAAAAATTATTTTGTGTGAAAGGCACTGCACCGCGCCGGCTCCGCCGGCACAGACAGCGCTGATAAACGGAAACCGAAAGGATGGACGCGCTGGAGTGCGTTCATCCTTCTTGATGTTTTACGGAGGAATTATATTAATGTCACTATCTACAATGCTTGTTCAGATGGGAGACGGAATGCTGAAATCTATCAGCATTTTCATATGGACTCTTGTGCTCTCGCTGCCTCTGGGCCTGATCGTTTCGTTCGGCAGGATGTCTAAGAACCGCATCCTGAGAGGCATAGTCACATTCTATATCTCGGTCATGAGAGGCACGCCGCTGATGCTTCAGCTTCTTGTCGTGTATTTCGGCCCTTATTACCTTTTTCAGGCCAACATCGGGGCTTACAGATATACAGCGATCATATTCGGATTTGTAGTCAATTACGCGGCATATTTCGCCGAGATATTCAGATCAGGCATACAGTCAATGCCAAAGGGACAGTATGAAGCCGCCGACGTACTCGGATACTCCAGGAGCCAGGCTTTCATGAAAATAATTCTTCCGCAGGTCATGAAGAGAATACTGCCGCCTGTTACAAACGAAACGATAACGCTCGTAAAGGACACTTCGCTCGCATATGCTCTCGCGTATTCAGAGATGTTCTCGATAGCGAAGCAGATCGCGGCTGCCCAGACGACATTTACGCCGTTAATAGTGGCTGCTGTCTTCTACTACATTTTCAACTATGTTGTAGCCGGAATCATGTCATATATCGAGAAGAAGCTCAGTTATTACAGGTAGGGAGGCAGATCAATGGCTGTACTTGAAATGAATCACATCAAAAAGGTTTTCGGCGGTCTGACAGTGCTCGAAGACATATCGTTGCACGTTGACGAAGGCGAGGTGCTGTCGATAATAGGTCCGTCAGGATCCGGCAAATCCACGATACTCAGATGCGCAACTTTTCTCGAGAAAATCGACGGAGGCGAATTTTCCTATATGGGCAGGAAAGCAGCCTGGGAGGAAAACGGCAGTGTGAAGTACGCTGACAAAGCCTCTCTCAAAGAGATAAAGAAGAATTTCGGACTCGTGTTCCAGAACTTCAATCTTTTTCCTCATTACAGCGTTATGAAAAATCTCACGGATGCGCCGCTTAATGTACAGAAAAGACAGAAAGACGAGGTTATGGCGCAGGCTGAAGATCTGCTGAAGCAGATGGGCCTGTCTGACAAAGGCGATGCATATCCGTATCAGCTTTCAGGAGGACAGAGCCAGCGAGTGGCTATCGCGAGAGCGCTTATGCTGAATCCCGGAATTCTCTTTTTTGACGAACCGACGTCGGCGCTCGATCCTGAACTCACAGGAGAAGTGCTCCGCGTCATAAAGTCGCTTGCCGACAAAAACATGACGATGGTCATAGTCACGCATGAGATGAAATTCGCGCATGACATCTCCGACCGCATGATTTTCATCGATGGAGGCGTAATCGTTGAAGACTGCACACCTGAAGAGATGTTCAGCTCAAAAAACGAGAGACTGCAGTCTTTCCTCGGAAAACTCGAAACGACATACTGATTCTGCCGCCGTCCGCCGAAACGGGCGGCACTTCTTTTATTGCGGCGATACAGCAGGTGCCGTCTTTGCTGAGTTCACTTGAAGGTCATAATGTGATAAAATCAATTATTAAAACTATGCTGACGGCATGATATTCAGAACATGTCTTGCGCGCTGCACCGGGCAGACGTTCATGTTCGGCGATGGTAAGCCGTATCGGCGGGAGCCGAAACCGCCGCTGCCAGGAGGAATCACATCCAGGATGTGATTCAGCGTGCCGGAAGATGTTGAAAAGATGGTTCATGCGGATGAATCTGCCAGCACGGCAGCAGTGCTTTACGATGATGAAATTCAACAGGATGTCAATGTAATGAGAATCACCGAAGAAAAAATACGCAGCACATTATATGATTCGCCGATTTTCAAGGAATACTTCGGAGAAAGCAGTATTGCGTGCGCAGATATAGAGACGACGGGACTTTCGCCAAGAAAATGCTCTGTAATACTCGGGGGCCTTACAGTTCCAGGCGACGGCGGAACGAGGATGGCTTTCCAGTATTTTGCCGACAGGCCGGATGAAGAAGCGGAACTGCTTGACAGATACTGCGGGATGCTGGGTCAGTACGATACAGTTATTACGTATAATGGCGATTCTTTCGACATTCCGTTTCTTAAAAAGCGTCTCAGCGCAGTTAAACTCCGCAGCGATGTGCTTGATCACATGTATTCCCTCGATCTTTATAAAATATTGCGCAGACATTCGGATCTTCCGAAGCTGCTGCCTGACATGAAGCAGAAGACTGTCGAGATATTCATGGGAGGCGGCGCACTTAGAAAGGACACCATCAGCGGAGCTGACAGCGTAAAGCAATATTTCGAATATGTAAACAGTTCAGGGGACCGCAGAAAATGGCTGCTCGACAACATCCTGCAGCACAACCGCGACGACATAGTGCAGCTCACGGCGATCACAGGCATACTTCACAGTCTCGATCTGCATGAAATCATGTACACAGAGGGATTTCCGATAAGGACTGCGGCCGGCAGCATGATCGTCAGGAATATGAAGCTGGGAAAAAACTGCTTGACAGCCGAAGGTGAAATATTCGGCGAAAATATTCAGTATTCCTATTACAGGGACAATGTACAGTCGGAGGCGTCAGGAAAGCGGTTTTTCCTGAAATTTGACACGGAAGATGTCGGCGGATGCTCTGTCGCTGATGTCAGGCAGGCCGGCAGTGATGTCGCTGAGATCAGCGGGCTCGGAGGCTATGAGAGCGGATACCTCATATTGAGTGACAGTGACGGCAATGTGCAGTATCATGAAGCAAACAGGCTTGTCAGGATTATGCTGAAAAAGCTGACGTCTCTGGCATTGACATGAAACAACCTATAGATGAAGACCGGCGGGCTGCCGCGTTATCTGCAGCCGGATCTGACTGCAGGAGGAGGGACTTAAATGACGATTCAGGAAAAAGCACGGGCTATGAAAAAGATAAGCCCCCATACGGCCAACACAGATATAGAGACGAGGAATGCAGCGCTTAATGCAATATCAGGAGCTGTAACGGCGCACCGCGATGAGATAGAGCGGGCGAATAAAGAAGATATTGCGGCAGCAGAGGAAAACGGAATCCCGGCCCCGGTGCTCAAGAGGCTCAGATTCGGAGATGAAAAAATACGCGACGTGCTGGACGGCATAAGTCAGCTGATCAGACTCGAAGATCCTGTCGGAAAGATACAGCTCAGGCGTCAGCTTGACGAAGGCCTGATTCTCGAGAGAGAGACAGTTCCGATAGGCGTCATTGGCATCATATTCGAGGCGCGTCCGGACGCGATGGTTCAGGTTTCGTCGCTTTGTCTCAAGAGCGGAAACTGCTCGATCCTCAAGGGCGGAAGCGAAGCGCGAAGGACAAACAGAGCTCTTTTCGACATAATATACGAAGCAGCTGTTTCAGCAGGAATGCCTGACGGATTCATGATGCTGGCCGAAACTCACGATGATATCGACCAGCTCTTAAAGTGTGACGACTCCGTAGATCTTCTCATACCGAGAGGATCAAACGCATTCGTCCGCTACATCATGGACAACACAAAGATTCCTGTCATGGGGCACGCTGACGGCATATGCCACGTCTACGTGGACAGGGATGCTGATATTGACATGGCAGTGAAGATCATAATTGATGCAAAGACGCAGTATCCGGCAGCGTGCAACGCCGCTGAGACTGTTCTGATTCACAGGGACATAGCGGATGGACTTTTGCCGAAGCTTGGCGAGGCATTCAGGACCGCAGGCGTGGAGCTGCGCGGAACGCCGGAGGTCCGTGAGCGCACGGAGTGCGCGGAAGCTGCGGAGGAGGATTTCAGCACGGAATACCTCGACTTTATTATTTCCGCGAAGCTCGTTGATGATATAGACGAAGCAATAGATCATATCAATACATACGGATCTCACCATACTGATTCCATAATCACGAATGATGACGCGGCCGCGGAGCATTTCATGAATCTCGTTGATTCGGCGGGTGTATACAGGAACTGCTCGACGAGGTTTGCAGACGGATTCAGATACGGATTCGGCGCAGAGGTCGGTATAAGCACGGGGAAAATTCACGCCAGAGGACCGGTTGGACTCGAAGGACTGGTTACATATAAATACAAGCTTTACGGAAGCGGCCAGATAGTCGGAGATTATGTTTCGGGTGCCAGGCAGTTTCATTTTAAAGATCTTCAGGAGGAAAGAAAATAATGAGCAAACCTAATTACGAGAATCCGCTGATAACGAGATATGCCAGCAAAGAAATGTCGCAGGTGTTTTCGCCTGACATGAAGTTTTCTACCTGGAGAAAACTGTGGATCGCTCTCGCAGAGGCGGAAAAGGAGCTCGGGTTAAATATCACTGATGAGCAGATCGCAGAGATGAAGGAGCATATCTACGATATCAATTACGATGTGGCACAGGCACGCGAAAAAGAAGTGCGCCACGATGTCATGAGCCACGTGTACGCTTACGGTATACAGTGCCCTAAGGCAAAAGGAATCATCCATCTCGGAGCCACAAGCGCTTATGTGGGCGATAACACTGATGTAATCCAGATGAAGGAGGGCCTCATAATAATAAAGCACAAGCTCGCCGACCTGCTCTCGAGGCTCGCAAAATTCGCTGACGAATACAAAGATCTGCCGACTCTCGGGTTCACTCATTTCCAGCCGGCTCAGCTCACTACTGTCGGAAAGAGAGCGACGCTGTGGATGCAGGATTTCTACTTCGACTATCTCGATGTATGTGAGCTTATAGACGGCCTCATGATGCTCGGCGTCAAAGGCACGACTGGCACTCAGGCCAGTTTTATGGATCTGTTCGAGGGTGACACTGACAAGGTCAAGGCTCTTGACAGGATGGTCTGCGAAAAGATGGGATTCGGAAAGCCTATTCCTGTTTCGGGCCAGACATACACAAGGAAGGTAGACTACAAGGTGCTGTCTGTCCTCGCGGGAATCGCCGAAAGCGCACATAAGATGACCAACGATATAAGACTGCTGCAGCATCTTAAGGAAGTAGAGGAACCGTTCGAAAAAAATCAGATAGGCTCATCAGCGATGGCGTACAAGCGCAATCCGATGAGAAGCGAGAGAATCGCATCACTCAGCAGATATGTTGAATCCAATACGATGTCAGCTGCAATGACCGCCTCGACTCAGTGGTTCGAGCGCACACTCGACGATTCGGCAAACAGGAGACTCATTCTTCCTGAGAGCTTCATGGCGATAGATGCCATACTCGAGATCGCGACAAACGTCTGCTCGGGTCTCGTAGTGTATAAAGAAGTTATTAAAAGCCACATCATGGCTGAGATTCCTTTCATGGCGACCGAAAATATCATCATGGAATCCGTCAAGAAGGGCGGTGACAGACAGGAGCTTCACGAGAGAATAAGACAGCTTTCAATGGAGGCTTCACGTCAGGTCAAGGAGTTCGGAAAGCCGAACGATCTGCTTCAGCGCATTGCCGGCGATCCTATGTTCGGACTTTCGGGGGAGGATGTTTTGAGACTGACTAATCCTTCTGATTACATCGGACGTTCGCCTCAGCAGGTTACGGAGTTCATAGATGAGTACATCGGACCTGTACTCGAGGCAAACAAGGATTATCTCGGACACGAGGTTGTTCTGAACGTTTAATCGCTGCGCAGCGTATGGCAGACATAACCATGCCTGAATTCCGAAATGAAAAATTGAGGATGAAAGGCTGTGCTGCGGAGCAGGATCCGGTTCTGTTTACCTTAAGGCTGTATAGTATGTATATGTAATGAAAAATCGTTATAAATAAATGGAGAAGGCCGCGGTTGCGCGACTTTTCTCCGGAGGTTGCGGAGGAAATGATGGAAACACCGCAGAAACTGCTGGCCGGCGCGCGCAAGATCGTCATAAAGCTGGGCAGCAACACTATTTCGGACAGGAACGGCAAGGTCGATAAAAACATAATGAAGCACATCGTTGCCCAGATCATGGAGCTGATCAATGCGGGGAAACGTGTGGTCGTTGTATCGAGCGGAGCCGGAGTAAGCGGCGTCGGAGCTATAAACAAGTGGGCGCGCAAAAACGATATC
This sequence comes from uncultured Eubacteriales bacterium, assembly GCA_902796965.1. Classification (GTDB taxonomy): domain Bacteria; phylum Bacillota; class Clostridia; order Peptostreptococcales; family Anaerovoracaceae; genus RUG708. Next base: position 21,261 of record CADBRA010000019.1, read on the forward strand.
AACTACAAGCAGGCGCTGTGCGCGATCGGCCAGGTAGAACTCATGAACGCATATAAGGAGTTTTTCGGCACGTATGGGTTGCATGTCGGACAGATACTGCTGACGGGTGATGACTTTAATGAGCCTCACCGTGAGCTGAATATAAGAAATGCTCTGTTTACGCTTGTTGACGAGGGTGTAGTACCTATTATAAACGAAAACGACAGCGTGAGCATCGACGAGTTCAGCATAGGCGACAATGACACTCTGAGCGCGTTGGTCGCAAATCTGTGGGCGGCTGATCTGCTGATACTGATGAGTGACATAGACGGAGTCTATGACAAGGATCCGCATACACACGCTGATGCGAAGCTCATAGAGTGGGTAAATGATATAGATAAGCTGAGAAAGAGCATAGATACAAAAGGAAAGAGTGATTTCGGCACAGGCGGAATCGTGACAAAGATAAACGCAGCCGAGATCGTGAACCGCTATGGGACTGCGATGATGCTCGTAAACAGCCGCAAGGAGGACATACTCGGTAAACTGGCACGCGGTGAGGAAAAAGCGACAGTATTCAGCGGAAAAACATCGGGAAGAGACTGACGGACGGAGGTGTATCTTTATGAAACTTGGAGTGATAGGCGTCGGAAACATGGGAGGAGCTATCATAAGAGGCTGCATCACAGGCGGATTTGATCCGGCTGACATAACTGTCTGCGGACATCACCCCGATCAGCTTAAGGAGATGGCTGATAAGCTCGGCATTTCTGTGAGCGCATCTGCTGAATCGCTCACGGCGGCGAGTGATATCATACTGATAGCGGTCAAGCCGGCAAATGTGGCAGAGGTGCTTTACGATATAGAACCGGCATTCACGGAAAAAAAGATACTCGTTTCGATCGCCGCCGGCAGGACGATAGAGAGCCTGGCAGCGTCGTGCGGGACAGCGCGCAGGATTGTGAGGGCTATGCCTAATACGCCTGCTCTGGTAGGAAGTGGCATGACGGCTCTGTCGAGAAGCGAATATGTTACTGATGATGACTACAGAGCTGTGGAAAGTATTTTCTCGTGCATCGGTCTCGTTCAGGAAGTGCCGGAGCACCTGATGGATGCGGTCACAGGTCTGTCCGGCAGCGGACCGGCCTACGTTTATATGTTCATAGAGGCACTTGCCGACGGCGGAGTTTTAAATGGCCTCCCGAGAAAGCAGGCTGTCGAGTTGGCAGCTCAGACGGTGCTCGGTTCAGCGCGAATGGTGCTCGAGACGGGCGGACACCCGGGCGAGCTTAAAGACGCGGTATGCTCTCCGGGCGGTACGACTATAGAGGCGGTAAGAGAGCTTGAAGCCTGCGGATTCAGATCTGCCGTGATAGAAGCAGTGACGGCAGCGTGTGAAAAGTCCAGAGAACTATAGAAGGACGGAATGAACCGTAACTGAGCCTGTTTTTATGTCTGAGCCGCATTTCAGCAGTAATGACACATATCGGCAGATGCTTGACAGCAGCTGCATAAGCAGTGTGAGGCAGTCTTCAGGAAACTGAAGACTGCCTCACACTCTTCTGCAGATTGGCAATGTCAACATCATCAAATGAGCCCGGACCTGTCCTAAGAGTGACGGTAATCACTTTTTTGACAGATCCGGGCTCATTTTATCATATATGCAATTTTTTATATCATTATGATCGCCGACGGCGCGGTTTCTGACGGGGCTCCGGCTCAGCCACCGGAGCGTCAGGGCCTTGATTTCTCGTTTTGCGCGAGCTGACCGCATGCGGCATTCGCACCATGAAAAAAGCTTATCTGTTCACCAGCAGTTTCTTGATCGCGCCGTCGAGTCCTTCGAGCGTGAGTTCATACATAGGATAGATCTGGCGTATAAGTGACAGCGTCTGGCTGCCGTAAACGTAATCCCAGTTTCCTTTTTTAATAGGATTGAGCCAGACCGTGTGTGTAAAATGGTCCTTTACGCGCTTCAGCCACACGATGCCGGGCTCGGGATTGTACGAGACTCTGTAGGATGCTCCGCCGGTCCTCAGCAGTTCTGACGGCGCCATGGTACCGTCACCTACGATTATCACCTTGTATTCGCTCGACAGATTCCTGAGTATCCAGTTCGTATCGATAGACGAACTTCTTCGGCAGCTCGGATCTGTGAACAGTTCCTGATAAAAGCAGTTGTGAAAATAGAAAACCTGAAGATCCTTGAAGTGATTGGACTGATAAGCAGCCTGGAACAGCTGACTGCACAGCCGGCTGTATATCGACATAGAGCCGGCGGAATCGAACAGCAGCAGCACCTTTACTGTATTTTTGCGCGGTCTGTCGAACACGAGATTGAGCATGCCCGCATTGTCGCTGGTCTCTTTTATCGTTGCATCTATGTCAAGCTCAGTCTTGGGACCGTCGTTTCTGCTGGAAAACTGACGGAGCTTTCTGAACGCCATCTGAAAGTTTCTTATATCGAGTGTATTGTCTTCTCTGAAATCGCGGAAATTGCGCTCTCCTGCCACCTGAACGGCCGAACGGTGACGGCTCTCGCCTCCGATCCTGATGCCGGCCGGATTGTAGCCGCCGTGACCGAACGGTGACGTTCCGCCGGTTCCGATCCAGTATCCGCCTCCGTTGTGCTCCGAATGCTGCTCTTTAAGCCTTTCCTCGAGCATTTTCTGCAGTTCGTCGAAATCGTATTTCTGAATCCTCGACAGCGCCTGTTCAAATGCTTCGGACGGTTCTTTAAGCTCCTTGTCAAGCCACTCCCAGACTTCATCCGGAATTTCCTCGGGAGTTTTTATACCATTGAAAAACTCCGCAAAAGCGAGATCGAACTTGTCGTAATCAGCCTCTGTCTTTATCAGAATGGCACGGCACAGATAGTAGAACGCAGTGAGACTCGACTGTCCGAGTCCTCTGTTAAGAGCGTCAGTCAGAGCCATCCACTCGTTGAGCGAGACCTTTAGGCCGCGTTCGCGAAGCAGAAAGAAAAAATCAATAAACATATCAGACCTCCTTCATCAGAAGTGTAGTCCCCTGCGCCTGCTCTGCTTAAACGCATCTATGTCCTGATTCTTCTTGAGCAGCGTTCCGATGAACGGGAAATCTTTTTCTATGCGTTCCGGCTTTATACCGCCAAGGACCATAGCCTGCAGCCAGTCAAGAAGCTCCGACGTGCTCGGCTTTTTTTGGATGTCAGGGATAGATCTTATCATATAAAACGCAGCCATAGCCTGGTCAAGAAGATTCTGCTCTATGTCAGGGTAGTGTACGTGAACGATTTCATACATCTTTTCCGCGTTCGGGAATTCGATAAAGTGAAATATGCAGCGTCTCAGGAACGCGTCCGGCAGTTCTTTCTCGGCGTTAGAAGTGATGATAACGACAGGACGCTTCTCAGCCTTGACCGTCTCCCTCGTTTCAGGGATGTAAAATTCCATTTTATCGAGCTCCCACAGCAGATCGTTCGGGAATTCGAGGTCTGCCTTATCTATCTCATCAATGAGGAGTACGACCTGTTCTTTGCGCGAAAAAGCTTCGCCGAGCTTGCCGAGCTTTATGTATTTCTTGATGTCATCGACGCCTTCGCCGCCGAACTGGCTGTCATAAAGTCTCTGAACGGCATCATAGACGTAAAGACCGTCCTGCGCCTTAGTTGTTGACTTTATGTTCCAGATTATGAGCTCCATGTTCATCGATTCGGCGATAGCCTCAGCGAGCATGGTTTTTCCAGTGCCAGGCTCTCCCTTGATCAGAAGAGGCTTCTGCAGAGCCATTGCTATGTTCACAGAATTCATCAGTTCAGGTGAAGCTACATATTTTGTGCTTTCCTTGATATTTTCAAGCATTTCGTAATCTCCTTAGAATTTATGGTAAATATGTGCGGCAAAATGTATATGGCATACATACCGCAGATGAATGCCCGGCGGCGCGTGCTGCGTGTCTGACGCCGGCCGCGGCATCAGCAGCGCAAAATCACCGTGCCATGGCAGATTGAGCTATGCCCGATTTATAGTATCATCATACTATTATAAAGCTAACAGCATGTTATTTCCACAGATTAATTGTTCTGCTTACTAAGCACGTAAGCACGCGGATTCAGCCTGCCTAAGCGATAGCTCAGGTATCAGAGTGCCGGCCGGCGGCCCGGCAGATCAGATGAACATACTGTGCTTGAAGTATCCGTATTGACAAAGCTTTATTGATGAGCATGATGTTGCCCTGGTTCCAGTTCAGGAAACGTCTGGCCGTACACCGCAGATGAATTTGTCCGCGGAGCGGACGCAATTATTTTGTAATATATATTATTCGGAGCAAGTATATATTCAGAAAAATACCCGGCTGTACGGCTGAATACGTATTCTGATGCTGAAGCGCTTAATCAGGAATTCTCGGCACATTATATGTGATTGATAAATATATGTAATGGATAGATGCCGGTATGGTTCGCAGCCGCAGGAGCAAGGAACTTTCTAAGGATTGCTGCACAGGGATATAAGGGCAGGCGAATAGGGTCAATTCGCAGTTAGAGTACGCGAGTGTAAAAAATGTGTTGAAAAAGTATAATTTAAGGTTGTGCTTTAGACTTGTTTGAGTTATACTAATTAGGCAACAGAAAAGCGGACTGCGGTCAGTGATGTCGATGATTAAAATTTTAAAAAATAATTATTGACATGATCCGGGATGTGTGCTAATATAATATCCGGTCTTGCTTAACGAAACGTTTGCATGACACGATAACGATTGTGCGTGGCGGGATAGCTCAGATGGCTAGAGCGCCCGGTTCATACCCGGAAGGTCGTAGGTTCGATTCCTATTCCCGCTACCATTTTTGTTGTTAATATGGGCGCTTAGCTCAGCTGGGAGAGCATCTGCCTTACAAGCAGGAGGCCATAGGTTCGAGCCCTATAGCGCCCACCATTTTATCAGGTTCGCCTGATGTTTTTTAAAAGTGGCCCGGTAGTTCAGTTGGTTTAGAATGCCAGCCTGTCACGCTGGAGGTCGACGGTTCGAGCCCGTTCCGGGTCGCCATTTTTTCCGGCTATATGGTGGGTGTCGTCAAGTGGTTAAGACCCAGGGTTGTGGCTCCTGTATGCGTGAGTTCGAATCTCTCCACCCACCCCAGTTACATTTTAATAAGCTGGTTGTACTTTATGCAGGGGTATCGCCAAGTGGTAAGGCAATGGATTCTGATTCCATCATGCGCAGGTTCGAATCCTGCTACCCCCGCCAGTATTGATCTGGTCAGTGTACGGTTAATTCTGTACCTGTTTTTTTATGATATGGCGACATAGCCAAGTGGTAAGGCAAAGGTCTGCAAAACCTCTATGCCCCAGTTCGAATCTGGGTGTCGCCTCCAGTTGAAAACCGCTGAGTTCCAAAGCTCAGCGGTTTTTATTTTGTTCTTTCACGTACTGTTTTTTCATCAAAAACAGTACAAGACACTGTTGAACCCTTTTGGCGCTCAGGTAAAACTGCATCTAAGAGCTTTCCGGCGGATGCAATATCGTTCTTTCAAAGATTTGTATAAATATTTGCCGACATCCGTATATTGGCATGACCCATTAGATTCTGCGCAGCACGTGCCTCTAAGCCGCATCGGCCGCTTCTGAAATATTTTTTCTGTCCGCATTAGAGTTAATTTCCATCTATATTGTCGATAAAAGCTGTCATGTCTATCTGCAGGTACAGACCCTCGGCTTTTGCGACAAGCTCACCCGTGTCGAGATCGTTTATTTCTCCCGAAACCCAGATCTTTTTTCTTTCTCTGTCTGTGATCCAGGCTTCAGCAGCCATTCTGTGACCGACGCGTGCCGGGCTCAGATAGTCTATGCTGAGGTTCAGTGTGACTGCCTCGAGTCCCAGCCCCATTATGACGTACATCATTACTTCGTCGAAGAGCATGCAAGTGAAACCGCCGTGCATGAGCGTGTGTTTGCTTGTCGCAAGACCAGCCATGTCTTCAGTCGGTGTGAATTCCATGTGCGACTTTCCGTCGATGAAAGTGTTCTGAAGATGCATGCCGGCCGGGTTGTCAGGTCCGCACACGAAACACTTTTTGTAATAGGGGCTGTTGAACGGTTTAACTTTTTTGGGCTTGGTGCCTGTATTCATATGGTTTCTGCTCCTTCCTTCAGCAGTTCAGATACTGCTGTCATTTGTTATGCTTATTATCTTATGATCATATTAACATATACTGTTAACTAAATGCGTATAAACATGAACTGCGTATACATAAATATTACTATATGCCAGTGTGCGTTTTAGGAGAAAGTGAAGGGCAATACATAAATGCAATACCATAAATCAAAGCTTTGCTGATATAGTCCGCGGAGCGGCTGAGGAATCAGGATTTTCACCGTGTGTTTAATCTTGTGCAGCATATGCTGATGCTCAGAAAGATGTAGAGATCGTGTTTTTTGATGAGATTCACGGCGGCATGTCTCTTGAGCAGGATAAAACGGACTGGTGCGGCAAACTGACTGACACAGATCTGCAGCGGGCTCTTTCTGATGAAAAACAGACAGATATATTGAGCGGCTGTCAGGGATTAGCTGGATTTTTGGCAGGCTTTGCGGGCGTGCCGCTGCAGCGCTGTCACATTTGATTTTGTGCCGTATGGATTATCAGCGGCATTATGCAGGAGCGTCGGATATACCAGGAAAACATGCGGCAGATTGGGCAGCCTTGCGCGTCAGGCAGTTTTCGTCTAAAATAATACAAGTGTGTACATGCGTGGACAGGCACATATATTTTTGAAATCTAAGGCTCTGCGTCAGGCCGGGCCTGAAAGGAATATACAGATGATAGCTTTATCAGCGACAAATCTGACAAAAGTATACGGCGGTGTGAACGAAGTGTTTTCAAATGTTTCTTTCAGCATAAACAAGGGAGACAGAGTAGGAATCGTCGGCCCGAACGGAGCCGGAAAGTCGACGCTTCTCAATATTTTATCGGGCGAAGACCGCGGCGAGAGCGGCGAAGTCTATGTCGCAAAGGATATGATGATAGGATATTTCCACCAGAACGATCTTTTTTCCTCCGAGGGAACAGTTTACGAAGAGATGCTGTCTGTTTTCAGCGACATATTTGCTATAAGCGACAGACTGGCGGAGCTCAGCGACAGAATATCTGAGCTTGCTGAAAAGGGCGGCAGCGAGCTGGACAGTGCGCTCTCGGAATACGACAGGCTGCAGACTGAATATGACAGGCGCAACGGATACAGCGTCAGAAGCGAGATAGATGGTGTGCTTTCGAGCATGAATTTTCCGCCGGAAGTTAGAGACAAGAGGACAGCGGAGCTGTCGGGAGGGGAAAAGACGAGACTTGCGCTCGCGGTTCTGCTGCTTAAGAAGCCGGATATCCTTTTTCTCGACGAACCTACGAATCACCTCGATATCGACACGCTCGAGTGGCTGGAACAGTATGTGAGAGGATATCAGGGCACGGTCATGATCATTTCCCATGACAGGTATTTTCTCGATCACACTGTGAACAGAATTTTCGAGCTTGACCATCATAAGCTGAGCATATATGAAGGAAATTACACGTTTTATGCGGCGGAGCACAAGGTGAGATACGAGAGCGAGCTCAAGGCGTACGAGAATCAGCAGGCTGAGATAAAGCGTCAGGAGGAGCTCATATCACGCTATAAGCAGCGCGGTACCGAGAAGCTGGCTAAGCGTGCCAGGTCAAGAGAAAAGATGCTGGAAAAGACGGAGCGCCTCGAGCGGCCCGATCGTGACGGAGCGAGCATGAGCATTCATTTCAGCCAGGATTCGGTCAGCGGAAATGATGTGCTCCATGCCGAAAATCTTTCGTTTACAGCGGGCTTCGGTGCGGAGCAGAAGCGTGTTCTCGACGATGTGTCGTTCGACATAAAGCGCGGAGAGCGCGTCTGCATTACCGGCCCGAACGGTGCCGGCAAATCGACGCTGCTCAAGCTCATGATATCGCGTCTGTCACCTGACGAAGGCTTCGTTAAAATCGGACACAATGTCGATTTCGGCTACTACGATCAGGAGCAGTCGATGCTCGATGATTCATCGACGGTTATAGAAGAGATGAGAAATTCGTACAGCCTTTATTCAGATACAGAGCTGCGGAATATGCTCGGACGTTTTCTCTTCAGGGGCGAAGATGTTTTCAAGCAGGTCAGCATGCTGTCAGGAGGCGAGCGGGCGCGGCTCTCACTGCTTAAACTCATGATGTCCGGCTCAAATGTCCTCGTGCTCGACGAGCCGACAAACCACCTCGATATAGCATCCAAGGAAGTTTTCGAAGATGCTCTGATAGAATTCCCGGGAACATCGATCACAGTTTCTCATGACAGGTATCTGCTGAACAAAGTGCCGACTCAGATATACGAGATAAAAGACAGCCATCTCACTGTTTATAAAGGGAATTACGATTACTACCTTTCCAAGAGCGCAGAGCTGAAAAATATGGCAGACGGAGAAAATGACCGCGGGCCGGATTCATCCGTATCAAATGCCGGATCAGGAGGTGAGGAATCCGGCCATACGACCGCTCACGCGGACAGCAAGCAGCAGCGCATGGAAGCTCGGCGCCTCGCAAAGGAGCAGCAGGCGGAGCAGAGGCGCCGCGAAAGGCGCATCGCTGCTCTTGAAGAGACTATATCGCGCCTTGAAAGCGAAATAGAAGAACTGGAACAGGATATGTGCCGCAGCGAGTACATGACAAATCACGTGAAGCTGCGTGAGATTTCAGATGCCATAAATGAAAAGAAATCGCAGCTGGACGACGCATATGCGGAATGGACGGAAATTGAAGAGTAGTGATGGTGGTTTGACTGTCAAAATAATTTTGCGCAAAATATAAAAAAATATTGATTAATGGCCGATGTTCTTCTATAATGCGGTTTATGACTATCGGAATACCCACAGAAGGAGATATTTTTATGGACAAAACAGAAATTTTTGAAAAGATAAGAGATATAATCGTCGAGCAGCTCGGTATAGAGGATCCTGACAGCATCCAGATGGATACCAGCATGACGAAGGACCTTGAAGCTGATTCGCTCTATGTAATCGAAGTCATCATGGCCATCGAAGAGGAATTTGATATCGAGATTCCTGACGAAGAAGCTGAAAAATTCACAAATGTCGAAGATATCGTGAATTATGTAGCTGCTAACGCCAAATAATATATAATTGCAAATTGCTCCGTATGCTGAAATGACAGAATGTTTCAGCGTACGGAGCATTTTTATTCTTATGATCTAATGCAGCAGACCGAGGATTGCGGCGGTGTGAAATGCCCCCGGAAAGTCATATGCTGAGTCTGAATATATGTATGTTTTCGCGGCGTGCTGCAGTTTTTTTAATATTGAAATAGCAGCATCAATTTGTTATAATCAACGAATGTAAGTTAAAAATTTATTTTTTGACTAGAGGAATTCTGATTCAGTGCGTGATGGCTGCAGAGCTTTTACAAGAGCCGGTTACGCTTCGCTGCATATCTGCATCAGATATGAAATTTGAAGGAAGATGAGGTAAAAAGATGAAAAATAAGATTTCGGATGCAGTGGTAAACAGGCTGCCTGTTTATCGCCGGTATCTTGAGGAGCTTATAGATGAAGGTGTTGAGCACATATCTTCCAACGAGCTCAGCAGAAGAATCGGTTTTACAGCATCACAGATTCGTCAGGATCTTAACAATTTCGGAGGATTCGGACAGCAGGGATACGGCTACAATGTAGAAGACCTGTACAGGGAAATAAACAGCATCCTCGGTCTCGATCACGAATATTCGATGGTTATCGTAGGACTGGGAAATCTCGGACAGGCGATAGCCAACCATACGAGATATTACAAGATGGGATTTCCGATTATCGGGATGTTCGATATTAATCCAAAGCTGATAGGGCTCAAGATAAACGACATCGAGGTCCAGGACAGCGAAAATCTTGTCGATTTCCTTAAGACTCACAAGGTTGACATAGGTATAATAACGACGACAAAGGAAGCTGCTCAGTCAATCGCAGATAAGATGGTCGAGGGGGGAGTAAAAGGAATCTGGAATTTCGCTCCGCTTGATCTCAAGGTTCCTAAGCGCATTCCTGTCGGGAGCGTACACGTTACAGATACGCTCAATTCACTGGTTTATCATATCGTTCACCCTGATCAGGGCTGAAAAAATCTTATATATATTGCATATAAAAGAAAAAGCTGTTCCTGTTACGGGACAGCTTTTTTGAGGTTATATGTCGTCACACGGCAAGCATCACTGCCGGCGGAGCCGGCGCAATGCTCATGCTGAGTAAGAATTATTCAGCCTTTGAAGGAGCGCCTACAGGACATGTGTCAGCGCAAGCACCGCACTCGATGCACTTTTCAGCGTCGATAACGTATTTTCCGTCACCTTCGCTGATTGCTTCTACAGGACATTCTTCAGCGCAAGCGCCGCATGAGATGCAGTCGTCAGAGATTACGTAAGCCATTTTCTACCTCCTAATAGTATTGGAATCTTATTTATGATTTTTGGTACATAAATATGTGTAAATGATGAAGCACCGCTGCTCATCACGGTATGCAGGATGCTTAGTCCATTATAGCAAAACATGTTAATGCAAACAATATTATTTTTGCGTCCCGTGATAATATGGTTTTCAGGGCGCAGTATTCGAAAGAGCTGGTGATCATGCAGTGAAAGTATACGGACTTTCCGGAAAGAGCGGTACGGGCAAGAGCTTCCAGTCGATAAACATATGCCGTGACAGAGACATAGAGTCGATTATAGACGACGGGCTGTTCATATGCCACAATGCAGTTCAGGCGGGCCATTCGGCCAAACGTGATGCAAACAAGATAACGGCGATAAGGACGGCAATATTTGACAATCCTGAGGAACGGCGCGCCGTAGCTGACAAAATAAAAGAAGTGAATCCTGAGAGCATTCTGGTAATAGGAACGTCTGACGCGATGGTGGAGAAGATCTGCAGCAGACTGGAGCTGCCGGAGCCTTCTGAGATGCTCCACATCGAGGATGTGTCGGATCCGGATGATATAACGACGGCGCTGAGGCAGAGACGCGAAAAGGGCAAGCACGTTATACCGGTTCCGACATTCGAGATTCAGCCTGAGTTTTCTGGATATTTCATGACTCCGTTCAGACTGCTGTTCCGCAGAAACGGCAATCTCGTGGAAGGCGATGAAAAGAGTGTCGTCAGACCGGCATACAGTTATCTTGGCAGGTTCTATATATCTGATTCAGCAGTGAAAGACATAGTGGAGCACGTCAGCGTCGAATGTCCCGGCGTATGTGAAGTTGTCAGAAGCAGTGTCGCAAAAAATGAGAGCGGTGTCGAGATAAGCGTGGCGGTGATTTTCGATATGGATAATTCGCTGCGTGAAAACATAGAATCGCTACAGCGCCGTCTCGCGGAGGAAGTCGCGAACATGACGGCTTTCAATATACTGACCGTGAATGTCACGGTGAAAGGCCTGAGGCCTGTGGAAGGATTATGATGAGAGCAGAACAGCAGGGAAATTGCATAATAGTATATGATGTAAAAGATTTCGACGCAGATCACGTGTTTGACTGCGGACAGTGCTTTCGCTGGAACAGGGAAGAGGATGGAAGCTACACGGGCGTGGCATCCGGAAGGTCTGCGAATATAAGTTTTGTGGCAGGAAATTTCCAGGATGGCGGGACGCTCCGCATAGACAACTGCACGCTTGAAGACTTCAGGGACTTTTGGTGCGGATATCTGGATCTTGGCCGCGACTATGGAGAGATAAAAAGGCGCATAACAGAAAACGACAGTGTCATGAGGAAAGCCGCGGAATTCGGGAGCGGCATCAGACTTCTGCGGCAGGATCCGTGGGAAACTGTTATTTCGTTTATCATTTCGCAGAACTCAAACATACCGCGCATAAAAAAATGTATAGAAAAGCTCTGTACTATGTTCGGCGATCCGGCAGGCGAGTACAGAGGAGAGATGCGGTATGCGTTTCCGCGCCCGGAGCAGCTGGCTTGTCTGACGCGCGATGACCTGGCGCCGGTGAAACTCGGGTACAGGGACAAGTATATATTGAGCACTGCAGCTGATGTGGCACGGGACGGCGGAGCATCGCTCGCCGCCGCGGCCGGGATGAATCATGATGACGCACAGAAGGAAATCAGGAAGCTGAAGGGCGTAGGTCCAAAGGTGGCAGACTGTATTCTGCTGTTTGGACTGCATAAGTATGACAGCTTTCCGCTCGACGTCTGGATGAAGAAGATAATGAATAAATTATATGGCTTTGACGAGGATGACACCAGGGGAATGGATGCGTATGCGCGCAGCAGATATGGAGAGCTGTCGGGCTTCGCGCAGCAGTATCTCTATTACTATGCCAGGTTCAATCTGTAGACGGGCGGGAGACTGCCTGCAGCGCCAAACACCATATGAATGTATGCGGCAGATTTTTCAGGAAAGGCTGCCGGTTTAGGCAGCCGCCGCTTCTATATATGTCATATGTCCGCATAAGGCATGATAAAAATAAATACAGATCATTATTCCGCTGTAATAACCGTTTTGCAAGGCCGTGCAGCTGGCGACACAAAAACTTTTATATTTGCCTTGACATATCCGGACAAGTGAGTTAAATTATCTTTAGCACTCATAGAGGTTGAGTGCTAACAACAAAGCAATCATGAAATTACACATATGATTTTTAGATTGAAAGGAGATAATGACAATGATAAAACCACTTGGTGCAAATGTATTAGTTAAACGTCTTGAAGCTGAAGAAAAGACTCAGGGCGGCATCATTCTCGCAAGCTCGGCAAAAGAAGAACCTCAGGTTGCCGAAGTAAAGGAAATCGGACCTGGAACTGAGGACGTCAAGATGGAAGGACTCAAGAAAGGCTCAAAAGTAATATTCAAGAAGTATGGCGGCAACGAAATAGAATATGAGGGCGAAAAGCTCATAATACTGCCTTATGACGCAATTCTGGCGGTTGTAGAATAATTGTCCTTCAGCAGCTCTTGAGTCAGCCTGAGGCGGCGGAGCTGCGAACTGTCCGCGGAGCGGACGCGTGGTACGGCGGTTTCTTTCGTGCCTTGATATAAAAAATAAGTTTTACATGAAATAAAATACTGGGTGTGAAAACCTGAAGGAGATGTATTAATATGGCTAAAGATATTAAATTCGGAGAAGAAGCGAGAAGAAAGCTCGAAGCTGGCGTAGACAAGCTGGCCAATACAGTTAAGATAACTCTCGGACCTAAGGGCAGAAATGTACTGCTTGACAGAGAATTCGGCGGTCCGCTCATCACTAACGATGGTGTTACAATCGCAAAGGATATAGAGCTCAACGATGAGTTCGAGAACATGGGAGCTCAGCTGGTAAAGGAAGTTTCAACAAAGACTAACGATATCGCGGGCGACGGAACTACTACTGCTACTCTGCTTGCTCAGATCATCGTAAAGGAAGGTCTTAAAAACGTAGCTGCAGGCGCTAATCCTATGGACCTGAGAAAAGGTATTCAGGGCGCTGTAGATGCTGCAGTAGATGAACTGCACGAAAATGCTAAATCTGTTGACAGCAAGGACGAGGTTGTACAGGTTGCCTCTGTTTCAGCAGGAGATCCTGAAATCGGCGGACTCATCGGCGATGCCATGGATAAAGTGGGCAAGGAAGGCGTAATCACTGTAGAAGAATCTAAGTCGATGGCAAATGAACTCGACGTTGTTGAAGGCATGCAGTTCGACAGAGGATATCTCTCAGCTTACATGGTAAACGACAGCGACAAGATGGAAGCTACTCTGAACAACGCGTACATCCTTATTACTGACAAGAAGATCTCGAACATTCAGGACATTCTGCCGGTTCTCGAACAGATCGTAAAACAGGGCAGAAAGCTGCTCATCATTGCTGACGATGTTGAAGGCGAAGCTCTCGCTACAATCGTTCTCAACAAGATCAGAGGCACGTTCGAATGCGTTTGCGTAAAGTGCCCTGGCTTCGGCGACAGAAGAAAAGAAATGCTCCAGGATATCGCGGTTCTCACAGGCGGTACTGTAATCTCAGACGAGCTCGGAATGGCTCTTCAGGATACTACGATCGATCAGCTCGGTCATGCTGACACTGTCAAGGTTACAAAGGACGACACTATCATCGTAAACAATGAGAGCGACAAGAACGCTGTGGCTGAGAGAGTTGCTATGATCAAGTCGCAGATCGAAGAGACTACTTCTGATTATGACAGAGAAAAGCTTCAGGAAAGACTCGCAAAGCTCACTGGCGGTGTAGCTGTAATCAGAGTCGGAGCTGCTACAGAGACTGAAATGAAGGAAAAGAAGCTGAGAATCGAGGATGCTCTGAACGCTACAAAGGCAGCTGTAGAGGAAGGTATCGTACCTGGCGGCGGCGTAGCTCTCATCAATGCTATCCCTGCTGTAAAGGCTTATGTAGATTCAGTTGAGGGTGACGAGAGAACAGGCGCTGCAATCATACTTAGAGCACTGGAGGAACCTGTAAGACAGATCGCAGAGAATGCTGGGTTCGAAGGTTCTGTAGTTGTAGCAAAGGTAAAGGAAAGTGCAAAGGGCACAGGATTCAACGCTGCTACGGAAGAATACGTAGATATGATGGGCGCAGGAATCGTAGATCCGACAAAGGTTACGAGATCAGCACTCCAGAACGCTGCTTCTGTTTCGGCTATGCTCCTCACTACTGAGTCTGTAGTTGTAACGCTTAAGAAGCAGAGCCCTGAGGAGCTTGCAAACCAGATGGGAAGCCAGATGGGAACAGGCGCAGGCATGATGTAATCTGAACCTGAAACTGCGGGTTTAACATTTAAAAATGCAATAAACAGCTGAGAGCTGTGGAAATATGATGATCTGGCGATGCAGTCCGGTTTTAAATCCGGCATTGCGGGTACATTTCAGTATCGTATTATTCCACAGCTCTTTTTTATTGCGGTATAATAAAATGTGTTGTAAAATAATAAATCAAACTGCATGCGGAAAACTGTGATTTTCTGCAGATTTTGAGTTATGAATGGAGTATTTATGAAGAGTAAAAGATTCGGCAGATTTACTGCTTCCGTTTTGATCGTGATGATTGCCATATTGCTTTTCGCCGGATGCGGATCGGAGAACAGATATGAATCCGTAGGCTCTCAGCAGGCCGGAAGTGCGGAAAACGACAGGCGGAGCGAATCAGCACAGAAAGCTCTCGATCAGGATGTGTCAGACGGGTATCTGATCCTTGTGAACAAGGATCAGGCGAATCATCTGTCAGCTTCTTATGAGCCCTCGGATCTCGAGCGTGTCAAATATGTGGCAGAAGACAGATCTCCGGCAGGATGGTCAATGAGACATAAGGCGGCTGAGCAGTTCAATCTCATGTCAGAGGATGCCGCAAAGGAAGGTCTGGATGTTGTCGTAACGACTGCATACAGATCGTACGATTTCCAGACTCAGCTGTTCAACAGTTATGTGGCCCAGAAGGGCGAAGAGGAAGCAAACAAGACGAGCGCAAGGCCCGGGGAGAGCGAGCACCAGACCGGACTTGCGGCTGATTTGTCCACGAGCGAGATAAATTATGCGAATTCTTCTGCTTTCGGCGATACTAAGGCCGGAAAGTGGGTTGCCGAGAATTGCTGGAAATACGGGTTTATCATCAGGTTCCCTGAGGGCATGGACAGCATAACGGGATATTCATATGAGCCGTGGCACATCAGATATGTAGGCGATACGGCCGCAAAGGAGATTCATGACTCCGGCATTACGCTCGAGGAATACATAAAGGAAAACAAACTCGGCAACAGCATACCTGCTGATGCGCGCGCGTCTGCTTCTGATGCTGAAGTATCGGAAGGCGGGAACTGATCCCGAGTGTTCCGCGATGCCAGGTGCATATGTGTGTTCAGAGCAGAGTGGGATCATCGGGCCGAATTGCTCTGACGGACCATCAGGGATGCATTTCTGCCGGGATAGCTGAAGCTTCAGCATGGAATTGCGGCAGATCTGCAGGATCTGTTGCGCGCGGAGCGCGTAAGTATCTGCCAGAAGACGATCGCGGATGATTTTATCTGTATCGGAAACACCTCAGTGTCATTGCGGTCATCATGCGCTGACAAGCGATTATGTCAACATAACTTTATTCATATATTTTTTCAAAACGATATTTCTTTTCCGCAGATAAACGGAGATATTCAATTTCAGAGGGAGGAAAACAATGGCCAAATATTATTCAGAACCATCACATACTTTCAGTGAATACCTGCTCGTCCCGGGTTATTCGTCGGCTGACTGCATCCCGAGCAATGTAAGTCTCAAAACGCCGCTCGTAAAATACAGAAAAGGCGAGGAAGAGTGCCCGATCACTCTGAATATACCTATGGTTTCAGCAATCATGCAGTCTGTTTCAGGTGAAAAAATGGCCGTAGCTCTTGCAAAGGAGGGCGGCATGTCGTTTATTTACGGTTCACAGAGCATAGAGGACGAGGCCGCTATGGTAAGGGCTGTCAAAGCTACAAAAGCCGGTTTTGTAAAGAGCGATTCAAACCTCCCGCCTGATGCCACACTGCAGGACGTTCTGGATCTCAAGGCAAGGACAGGTCACAGCACGATAGCTGTTACCGAGGATGGCACGGCAGAGGGCAGGGTCCTCGGCATCATCACCAGCAGAGATTACCGTATTTCCAGAATGGACAGGTCTGAAAAGGTGACGACATTCATGACTCCGTTCGAAAAAATGATCTATGCAAACGAGGGAGTTACTCTTTCTGAAGCAAATGACATCATATGGGACAACAAGCTGAATGCGCTCCCGGTCATCGATGAGAATCAGCGTCTTGTAAGCTTCGTTTTCAGAAAAGACTACGATGCTCACAAGAGCAATCCTGATGAAATACTCGATGCCCACAAGCGCTACATGGTGGGAGCGGGAATCAACACAAGAGACTATGAAGAGAGAGTTCCTGCTCTTCTGGATGCTGGTGTAGACGTGCTCTGCATAGATTCTTCAGAGGGTTTCTCCGAATTCCAGAGACGCACTCTCAGATATATTAAGGATACTTTCGGCGAAGACGTCAAGGTTGGAGCAGGAAATGTAGTAGATAAAGAGGGATTCAGATTCCTCGCTGACGCAGGCGCGGATTTCATCAAGATAGGCATCGGCGGCGGATCAATCTGCATCACGAGAGAGACAAAAGGAATCGGCCGCGGACAGGCTACAGCTGTTCAGGATGTTGCAGAAGCCAGAGATGAATACTTCAGAGAGACAGGAGTATATATTCCTATCTGCTCCGACGGCGGTATCGTATACGATTATCATATGACGCTGGCGCTTGCGATGGGAGCTGATTTCATGATGTTAGGCCGCTATTTTGCTCGTTTCGATGAATCTCCGAACCCTGTTCTCAATGTCAACGGATCATATGTAAAAGAGTACTGGGGCGAAGGATCAAACCGTGCGCGCAACTGGCAGCGCTACGATGACGGCGAGGGTTCAAAGCTGAAATTCGAGGAAGGCGTAGACTCATATGTTCCTTATGCAGGTTCGCTCAGAGAAAACGTTCAGCAGTCTCTTGCCAAGGTCAAGGCAACTATGTGCAACTGCGGAGCACTTTCAATCGAAGAACTCCAGAACAAGGCGAGACTTACGCTCGTATCTGCTACAAGTATCGTAGAGGGCGGAGCACACGACGTAATCCTCAAGGATAAGAGCAACGGACAGACGTTCTAAGGAGCATGAAATGAATCACCAGTCGATAATGGTAATCGACTTCGGAGGCCAGTACAATCAGCTGATAGCCAGACGCGTCAGAGATCTGAATGTATATGCCGAGGTCGTTCCATATACCAGCGCCATCGAAAAAATAGAAGAAAAACGTCCCGCGGGGATCATATTCACGGGCGGTCCTAACAGCGTCTATGACCCTGCATCGCCGGTTGCCGACATGAGGCTCTATGAGCTTGGCATACCGGTTATGGGAATCTGCTACGGAGCACAGCTCATGGCGCATCAGCTCGGAGGCTCTGTGAAATCAGCCGATGTGAGCGAATACGGAAGAACGATGCTCCACGTTAAGAATACTGATTCACTGCTCATGGAAGACGTTTCGCGCGATAACATAGTGTGGATGAGCCATACTGATTTCATAGCGGAACCTCCGGCAGGCTTCAAAGTTACGGCATCGACCGATAACTGCCCTGTCGCGGCCATGGAAGACGCCGACAGAGGCTTTTATGCAGTCCAGTTCCATCCGGAGGTCGAGCATTCTGTAGAAGGTCAAAAGGTCCTTTCCAACTTTGTGTTCAGAATCTGCGGATGCCTCGGAGACTGGAGAATGGATTCGTTCGTCGAAAGCTCGATAGAATCAATAAGAAAGAAAGTAGGAGACGGACGAGCGCTCTGCGCACTTTCCGGCGGCGTTGATTCCTCTGTTGCCGCCGTGCTGATGTCAAAGGCGATCGGCAGGCAGCTGACTTGTGTGTTCGTCGATCAGGGACTGCTGCGAAAGGACGAGGGCGATGAGGTTGAAGCCGTTTTCGGACCTGACGGTTCTTATGATGTTAATTTTATACGCGTAAATGCTCAGCAGCGCTTTTATGAGAAGCTCAAGGGCGTAACTGAGCCTGAGCAGAAGAGAAAAATCATCGGAGAGGAGTTCATCCGCGTCTTCGAAGAGGAAGCAAAGAAAATAGGTTCTGTCGATTATCTTGTACAGGGCACAATCTACCCTGACGTCATAGAATCCGGCCTTGGAACATCAGCGACGATCAAATCACATCACAATGTCGGCGGCCTCCCTGATCACGTAGATTTCAGAGAGATTATAGAGCCGCTCAGGATGCTGTTCAAGGACGAGGTGCGTCAGGTCGGCCGCGAGCTTGGAATCCCTGAAAATCTCGTAAGCCGCCAGCCGTTCCCGGGCCCGGGACTCGGCATCCGCATAATAGGCGAAGTGACAGAAGAAAAGGTCAGGATAGTGCAGGAGGCAGACGCAATCTATCGCGAGGAAATAGCGGCCGCGGGTCTCGACAAGGGACTTGGTCAGTATTTTGCAGCTCTCACCAACATGCGCTCCGTCGGCGTTATGGGAGATTTCAGAACGTACGATTACGCGGTTGCACTCAGAGCCGTGAACACGAGCGACTTCATGACAGCAGATGCAGCACAGCTGCCGTGGGACGTTCTCGCAAAAGTCACGAACAGAATCGTAAACGAAGTTAAAGGCGTAAACCGCGTTCTTTACGACTGCACGAGCAAGCCGCCAGGAACGATAGAGTTTGAGTAAGTAAAAGAATTTGAGAACCCGCATAAACAGGGCGTTTGAAGCCTATCAAGGTTCTATTGGATAACAAAATGATAACACTGGCTGAAAAGCATTTATTTACTTTTCGCCGGAGGTTATCAGGTAAAATCCAACTGAAACCAATAGAAAAGGTCTTACTGAATTGAGTGAAATCAATTTGGTAAGACCTTTTTTGTTGGCTTTTTTAATCTGTAGTATTTTCAGCTTTTCGCTTTTCACGTAGAGCGTCCAGATCCCGGCGGGTCTGTTCCCACTCCATTTTTGGATAGGTATAGCGCCATTGATCATATTGCTCTTTGGTGATCTCGCCGGACTCCAGTTTTTCTGCCTGCTGATACCATGTGTTGAACATATCCCACATACTATGGTAGGTCATTCCTGCGTCCTTGTCCAACCGGAGGCAGAGTTCGCCATCCAGTTTTCCGATTTTCAGACCACGTGTATCTTCCAGTGTAAAGAGAGTGTGCATAAGTCCAATATCTGTGTCAATATCGGGAACATTCAAAGCGTTTGGCGATACCTCAAAGATCTGTGCTAATGCGTTTAAATATTTTTCTTTTGGGCTGCGAGCGCCTTTTTCATACTGGGCGATACGGACGTCTGCCTGAGAGTCGCTAAACCCCAGAAGTTTACCTAGATATTTCTGCGTAAAGCCACGGAGTAGACGGAAATAATGGATTCTTTCGCCAATAGCCATAATCATGCTCTCCTATCTGTTTTTTGATAGGTTGAGTATAACATAAAAGTATAGAAACAATCAAGAAAAACCAATACAAAAAAGTTTAATAATTTCTGTAAAACCACTTGACCAATACAAAAATGTATAGTAATATGTGACTATACAAAAAAGTATAGAA
>CADBRA010000020.1 GCA_902796965.1 uncultured Eubacteriales bacterium
GGCCGGCAGACAGTGCAGACAATATGTTTCATGCGCTCCTTTCTGTGTCTGGATCCATGCTGGCGAAATGAATTCTTGCAGAGCGGCCTGTGCGCGGAGCGCACGTAAAATCGGTCCGGCGCTTTAAGGTCTGTCAGCGCCGGACCGCTTCTGCATATTTTCTGATATCATTTGTTGTTTTCATTCGTGCTTTTATCATGACGCCCGAACAGTATTGTCATCGTCGTGCCTTTGCCAGGTCTGCTATCGATCTTGAGCTCGGCACCCATGACATTGATACCGTGTTTTACTATCGCGAGCCCGAGTCCCGTGCCTTCTATCACGTCGGAGTGAGATTTGTCGACACGGTAGAAACGCTCGAATATCCTGTCCTGCTCGTCAGCCGGAATACCTATGCCGGTATCTGCAACGCTTATGTATTCTCTGCCGTCCCCTATTCCGGTGTCTATCGTGACGCTGCCTCCCCGTACGTTATACTTGATAGCGTTTTCGACTATATTGTACAGGACTTCGTCGAGCACCTGAAGAATTGTGTCCACTTTGATATCGCTGCCTTGATAAACAACAGAAATGTCGTTCTTTGCAGCAACTGCACTCAGCCTCTGTATGATGTCGAGTATTTCCTGTGTCACATCTACATTTTCAACCTTCTGATCGGAATCTGTCTCCTCAAGCCTCGAAAGGTGAAGTATATCGTCGATAAGGCTCAGCAGGCGTCTGGCTTCATCATAGATTTTTCCTGCGATTGCGCCTGTATCTTCTGGTTTGACGAGTCCTGACTTCATGAGCTCCGCAAACCCCATGACAGAAGTAAGCGGTGTTTTAAGCTCATGCGTAACATTTGCCGCGAACTCGCGCCTGAGTCTGTCCCTTTCTTCTTTCTCCGTCGTATCGATAAAGACGAGTACAGCTCCTTTTATGTCCTCTTCTTTCGCATCACTGCCGTCTTCGGGAATTCCTTCTGCGCCATTGACGTAAACGGGAGCCGAAATGACGCTGTAAACGCGGTTTCCGAGTGTCATAGGCTGTTCACAGTGCTTGCCTTCCGATGCAGTCTCAACGGCGTCGCGCACAACTCTGTTGCGCGTAAGTTCAAGGATATTTGTACTGCCTTCAGGTTTTTCAGCGTTCAAGATCTCAAGAGCACTTGTATTGCATGAAAGCACTTCGTTTTTTGCGTTTATCACTATCAAACCTTCAGTCATATTGTCAGTTATCGCAGTGAACTCTCTCTGCTGCTGCTGCATATCATCGACCTGCTTCTCAATCTGTTTCTTCTGGTTCGCGAGCCTTCTCAACAGAGGCTGCATCTCCTCGTAAACATCAGTGTCCATAGGATCCTCGAGATCTATGCTGTTGAGCGGATCTATGATCCTGTGCGACAGTCTGTAGGCTATTACTGCTGAAATAGCCACTGCCGCGAGCAGTACAGCTATTACAGCGAGCCAGTTTCCGAGAATATTGGAAAACCACGTGTGCTGGTCTACAGCTACTCTTAAAACAGTGCCGTCACTCAGCTTCTGAGCATAATAATGTGTCTGAACCGAAAGAGTCTTTGAATATCTCGATCTGATGCCCGTGCCATTTTTGAGTGCTTCCTTTACCTCAGGTCTGTCACTGTGGTTTTCCATCTTAGAGGCATCGGCCCTGCTGTCATAAATGACAGTGCCGTCTTCAGCGATCCACGTAACTCTTACCTTATCGGTGGGATCCTGTGCGCGGACCCGCTCGAGGTATTGGATTCCTTCCGTTTCGACTCCGTCAGAAAGATAAACAATATCTGAACGGAGTTCCTTAGAGTACTGGCCGGAATAGTATGAATAAACGGAGCCAAGAACGAGAGCGAGACTCAGAGTCAGAACAATTATTGCCGTTCCGAAGATGGCGGCAAATATTCTCTTACTCATTCTCTTTATCCTCCAGCTTGTATCCGACTCCTCTAACCGTTTTTATGCATTTTCCGGAGTCTCCGAGCTTTGATCTCAGAGTCCTGATGTGTACATCTACTGTACGCGTCTCTCCGTCAAAATCATATCCCCAGATGTTTTTCAGGAGTCTGTCTCTTTCAAGAACGATATTTTTGTTTTCCATCAGCATGCTAAGTAGTTCGAATTCTTTGTATGTAAGAGCGACTTCCTTTCCGTTCGCAGTTACTATATGTCTGTCTCTGTTAAGATTCAGATCTCCTACAGTGAATTCTGTTTCAGGAGCTGCCGATGTTCGTCTCAGTACCGCCTTTACGCGCGAAATCAGCTCTATAATGCTGAAAGGCTTTGTAACATAATCATCTGCGCCTCTGTCGAGGCCCATCACTTTATCATATTCATCAGACTTGGCAGTGAGCATTATAACAGGGATCGATGATGTAGAAGACGAGCCGCGCAGACTGTTCAGGATATGCATGCCGTCCTCTTCAGGAAGCATGATATCCAGAAGTATGAGATCTGGTTTCTTATGTCCCAGTGCTGTCCAGAACTCCGACGGAAGAGCGAAACCTTCAGCTTCGAATCCGCTGTTGTTAAATGAATATTCAAGAAGCTCTCTTATACTTGCGTCATCTTCTACTATATAAATCATAACTCCACCTCATAATCGCTTTGGTCCGCGCGGCTTCAAGCCATCCGGCACATAGTCAGCAATTATTTTTCTTCGTTCGGATGTGTTCCTGTAACGGCGTAAATTACCCATTCTGCGACATTTACAGCGTGGTCTGCCACTCTTTCAAGATATTTTGCTATCATGAGTATATCGAGACATGCTTCTCCGTTCTCGCTGTTCTCTTTTATCTCCTGCATGAGCGCACTTTTTATTTTTACAAAATAATCGTCTACAGTATCATCCGACGAAATTACTTTATTCGCGAGATCGACATCATTTCTGACAAAAGACTCAACACTTTCGGCGACCATGTCGGAAGCCTCATCTGACATTTCCTTTAACGGAAGACGTGAAATCACATCATCCTTATCTATAAATTTCGTGATTTCAGCGATGTTTTCAGCCAGATCCCCGATTCTCTCGAGATCGGATATCATCCTCATCGCTGATGAAACCACCCTCAAATCTGTAGCTACAGGCTGCTGCTCCAGGAGCAGTTTTATGCACAGATTCTCGATATCCTTTTCCTGCTCATCTATATCCTTTTCAAGACTGAACGTCTTCTCAGCCATCGATGAATCGTGATTGAAGAGCGATTTCATCGCCGCATCTATAGCATCTTCGCTGAGTGCTCCCATCTTGATGAGCTGAAGATGAAGAGTCTCAAGCTGTCCATTGTAGCGAGCACGCAGTGCCATCAGCCGAACCTCCCTGTTATGTATTCTTCTGTCCTCTTGTCCTGAGGATTACCGAAAAGCTTGTCCGTATCGTTGAACTCAACCATCTCACCGAGAAGGAAAAACGCAGTCTTGTCCGAAATACGAGTAGCCTGCTGCATATTATGTGTAACAATGACAATAGTATAATTCTTCTTGAGTTCTATCGCAAGATCCTCGATTACCGACGTGGATATAGGGTCGAGCGCGCTCGTAGGCTCGTCCATTAGCAGTACGTCAGGCTGTACAGCGAGGGCTCTTGCAATGCATATTCTCTGCTGCTGACCGCCCGACATACCGATTGCGCTCTTGTTCAGTCTGTCTTTTACCTCATCCCAGATACCTGCGCCCTTGAGAGACCTTTCCACTATTTCATCAAGATCTGCGCGCTTTCTGATGCCATGTGTCCGGGGACCATATGCCACGTTGTCATAGATCGACATAGGAAACGGATTTGGCTGCTGAAAAACCATTCCTACATTTTTTCTGAGCAGGTTCACATCTATATCGCCGTATATGTCAGTTCCGTCGATCTCGATTTTTCCCGTAATCCTGCATCCTTCAACAAGATCGTTCATCCTGTTGAGTGATTTCAGGAGCGTGGATTTTCCGCATCCGGAAGGCCCTATAAATGCTGTGATCTGATTAGGCGGAATGTGAAGGTTTACATCCTTCAGCGCATGAAAGTCGCCGTAATACAGATCCATATGCTCGATGGTTATCTTATCCTTCTGAGCAACTTTATTATTATCCATTAAAAAACACCTCATTAAATGGAATTGAATATTTTCTGTATCATGATCTTTGTCCGGAAGTCTCCGACGGCTCCGCCGTCCTCCATATACTACTGTCCGGTGTTCCTGCGGTCGATTCTCCTTGACAGATATCTCGCGAGCAAGTTGAATCCGAGCACAAGCAAAATAAGTACAGCTGAAGATACATTTGCTATGTCGGTCGAATGAGGGTTCATACTGCCCTCGGTGCGCATTACCCATACGTGCAGCGCAAGCGTTTCGCCCGGCCTGAACGGATTCAGCGCGCATGTCGGAGATGTGATATCCCAGTTTGACCAGTTAATGATTGTGCTCTGCCCTGCAGTGTACATTAGTGCCGCTGCTTCTCCGAAGCCTCTTCCTGCCACGAGGATGATTCCTGTAACGATACGCGGAACACATGCCGGAAGGAGCACATGCCACATCGTCTGCCACCTCGTAGCCCCGAGGCCGATGCTGCTGCTCTTGTAATCAGGCGGCAGCGCTTTAAGTGCGTCTCTCGTCGTAGTGGTTATCAGAGGAATACTCATTATAGTAACAGCGAGAGCACCTGCTATGAGGTTCCACTTCATACCTGTCATCAGTATGAATACGAGGTATCCGAACAGGCCGATTACGATGGAAGGAAGCGAAGAAAGCGCCTCAATCGACATCGTTATCAATTCAGTAAGTTTACTCTGTTTCGCATATTCAGCGAGGTACACTCCGGCTGCTATTCCGAGAGGAGTACTTATCACAAGCGCTATCAGAACGAGATAAACAGTATTGAAAAACTGGTTGCCTATTCCGTTTCTTGTAAATCCGAACACACCAGGATATATGCTTCTGATGCCCTGGATTACGATATACGCCGCAAGAACGATGAGCAACAGAATGAAAAATCCACCTACCCCGTAAAATACCCCGGTCATGAACCGGTTCATGTTTTTCACTCGATTATGTCTTGCATCTCTTTCGTTCACGTTGCGTCCCCCTAATCATCTTTCTCTTTTTTATTTCTCAAAATAACGTGTATCAATACAATACAAACGAGCGAGATTATTAACAGCAGGAGCGCCATTGACCATAATGCAAGGTTATATTCACTTCCATTAGCTGTATTTCCCATATCTGCCGCAATAGCAGCTGTAAGGTTGTTTGTCGGATATAATATGCCTTTCGGCAGCACACGAGTCTTGCCTATTACCATCGCAACTGCCAGAGTTTCACCGAAAGCTCTGCTCAGCCCCAGTATTACACCGGATAATATTCCGTTTTTAGCTGCCGGAACAAGTACCGTATAGATTACCTGCCAGCGGGAAGCTCCCAGACCGTATGACGCGAGCCTGTACGAATCAGGCAGCGCGCGCAGTGCATCTGCGGACAAAGTAGTGATTGTGGGGAAAATCATTATTGCAAGCACTATACCTGCTGCCAGTACCGAGTAACCGCCCATCGGAGCGTGAAATTTATCTCTGATGAACGGCACGAGGACCCTCAGCCCTATCCAGCCATAAACTACAGATGGAATTCCTACAAAGATCTCTATTGCAGGCTGAAGATATTTGCTTCCGATTTCCGGCGATATTTCCGCGATGAAGATCGCTGCCGCAAGACTGAACGGCAGAGCTATAAGAAGCGCGAGTCCGCATGTCATGAGCGAGCCGAGTATATATATTCGGGCTCCGACTCCGCCGCCTCCTTTGCCTGATACATCGCTCGGACTCCAGTTGTCGGAAAACAGGAACTCTCCTATCGAATGATGATACGTGGTGAATGTTCCGCTTCCCTTTACAATAAGAAATATTGTAATAATCAGAGTGAGAACTATGATCAGTATGCCGCAGATTGACACTATAGTCCGTCCGAGATATTCTTTTTTTAACATCCCGCTGCTGTTTTTACTTCCCATAATTAATCCTGAATTTCCTTGTTTCTCTTTTACTGTAAACTGTAAAGATGTTAGTCGAAAAGCCCAAGAAGACCGGACGCTCAGCGCCGAAAAGATGAAAACACTTTCTGCAAAATTTCCCCATGACGAGAACTCATCATGAGGAAATCAATGCTTTTAAGAGATTAACTTTTTCGGAATGCTACTGTGCGCTCGATGAAGATTCTGCTGATGAAGAATCAGTTGAAGCCGAACCTGACGAATCAGCTGAAGTCTTGTGCTTGCTCTTTGCGTTGTCAGAGAGCTTCGATATAGCGCCGTATCCGAGTTTTTCTACGTTTGAAGCATATTTGTCACCTGAGAGATAGTCGATGAATTCCTTGGCTGCACCTGAAGCTTCGCCCTTAGTGTACATGTGCTCATAGCCCCATACATTGTAGTCGCCGCTGTAAGTATTTTCGAGAGTAGGCTCTACACCATCGATGCTGACCGCAACAGCGCTGTCGTTATTGACGAGATATGAAAGAGCTACATATCCGATAGCTCCCTTGTTCTGAGATATTGTCTCCATGAGAGTACCTGAATCGTCTGTCTCGAGGGCTGAGCTTGAAGATTCTTCCTGACCCTTAAGAGCATATTCCTTGAAGAGTGCTCTTGTTCCTGAAGATGAAGGTCTTGTTACAAGCATGATGTCGAGATCAGGACCGCCGACTTCCTTCCAGTTCTTGATTGAACCAGTAAAAATGCCTACGAGCTGATCAGTAGTGAGATTTTTAACTCCGAGGTCCTTGTTTACTACAGGAGCAACAGTGATAAGTGCTACTTCGTGATCTGTAAGAGTCTTTGCTGTATCAGCATCGAGCTTTTCTTCAGCAAATACGTCTGAGTTTCCGATATCTACAGCACCGTCTGCAACCTGCTTGAGACCTTCACCTGATCCGCCGCCGTTGATAGTAACTGTGCAGTCAGGGTTTTCTGACATAAAGTCATCAGCTGCCTGCTGCGCGAGCGGCTGCAGAGCAGATGAACCTGAAGCAGTTACAGAACCGGATACCGAACCTGACGAAGAATCAGATGACGATGCAGAACCGCTTGTGCTGCTCGATCCGCATGCAGTGAACGCCGCAAGACACATAGCAGCTGTCAGCCCTATGCATAAGATTTTCTTTCCTTTAAGCATTTCTTTTTTCCTCCTGAAACAATTCATTAAATTTCCATGCTTTCAGTTTTCTTTACTTTTCGGTTAGATAATAGCCCAGTATTGTAAAGCACATATCGGTGAAATATTAAGTCTATGTTAAATATCCTCTTTTTTCACTTATTGCCGCCATGTAAGATTTTACATTCGCAGCTCCGCGCGTTATATCCTAATTCATGATGTACAATGCAGGATTACTCCCCGTAAACGATTTCCGCTTTTTGAAGTATCCTTGTTATCTGCCGGGTTCCGCGGCTGACAGCCTGCAGACAGCTGCATCATTTCTGACTGACGTTTGACTGATCAGCATTTTTCAGTTACAATTTCATTAATTGCATATCGCATGAAAATTCATTTCAATGGAGGCGTTCATGGATTTCAGTGAAAAACTGCTGCGGCTGAGAAAGCAGCACGGAATAACACAGCAGGAGGCAGCCGACAGCATCGGAAGATCACTACGCACATACGTTTCATATGAAAGGGACGGGCGCTACCCCCGCTCAAGAGATATTTACGAAAAACTTGCCCGTCTTTATGACGTCGACGTAAATTACCTCTACGTCAATGAAAATACTGCGTCGCCCGTCGAGGGCGATGACAGACAGGCGGGCGCGCGCCACCAGGCTATGCAGCTCGCAACTGGCCTGAGCAGCCTTTTCGCCGGCGGCGATCTTGAGGATTCAGACAAAGATGCCATCATGATGTCTCTCGTCAAAGCTTATTTTGACGGCAAAAAGAAAAATCCAGCAGCCGGTATATGACCGTCCTGTTAATCGCAAATATCAAACATATATAATAGAGAGCTTTTAATTATATCTTCAGTCCGGCAGCGAGCTTGTCACAGAACACATGAATATGGCAAACGCCGCGGCATGCATCAAAAGGGCATGCTCCTGAGCCGTTCTTCATGATTTTGTCTGACACAGAACACTTAACAGAGTGGCATGCAGAGAAAAATATAGATTTTTATAAAAAAACATAAATGATTAATAATAAAAGTAGAAAAAAAAAC
>CADBRA010000021.1 GCA_902796965.1 uncultured Eubacteriales bacterium
CTTGCCTGTCAGTGCGGCGATTTGCCGGCGCGCTGCTTCTGTCCGCGGAGCGGACGTGAGTCATGTCTTTTTCCTGTGGCTGATATTTAATCTGCTGTGCAATCCGTTCATAAAATATGCATTAAAAATGAGATTTTTAAGTTGGGTTAAGGTGCAGTTTTAAGTTCGCATAAGCAGCGGATCATATACTTTGATCATGAAATCGAAAAGAACGCAGCAATGCACGGCGTCAGGCGGCCGGATGCGTTAATGCGGACGAAAGGAGAAGAGATATGGCATATCAGGCTACATTCAAGAGGCATGAAGTCAAGTACATAATGAACCCGCAGCAGAAGCAGGCTGTGCTGGACGTGATGCAGCGGTATATGAGGCTCGATGATTACGGCAGAACGACGATTAGGTCGCTTTATTTTGATACAGACAGCTGGGAGCTGATCAGACACTCGATAGAGAAGCCTGTTTACAGGGAGAAGCTCAGGGTGCGCAGCTACAAAACGGCGGAGCCTGACGATCCTGTGTTTGTGGAACTTAAAAAGAAATATAAAAAGGTCGTGTACAAGCGCAGAGTGTCGCTGCCGGAGAGACAGGTCTGCGAGTGCTTCAGCAGAGGACTTCCGCTGCCGGTCAATTCCCAGATAGGAAACGAGATAGAGTACTTCAGGTCATTTTACGGAAATCTGCATCCATCTGTCTTTCTGTCATATGAGAGGGAGGCTTTCTATGCGCTTGACGGCAGCGATTTCCGCGTGACTTTCGATGAAAACATACTTTACAGAGATTACGATCTTACGCTGAGAAAAGAAGCTTATGGCACTCCTCTGCTGGAAAGAGGGCAGACGCTTATGGAGATAAAGACGGCAGGCGGCATGCCGCTGTGGATGTGCCGCGAGCTGACGCGGCTCAGGCTTTTCAGGGAAAGATTTTCGAAATACGGACTCGCTTACATGAAAATCATGACGGATGAGGAAATGTGTGAAGAGAAAAATGAGAACAGGAGGATCTTAAATGTCAGCTGACATATTCAGCAGTCTGTACGATACAGCTTCATCAGGCTCCATCACGGTGGAGCAGTTTCTGATAAGTGTGGCGTGCGCGCTTGCCATCGGACTTATACTTGCAGCATTTTACATGTACCGCACGAAATATACGAGAAGCTTCATAGCGACGCTCGCGCTGCTTCCGGCAATCGTATGCGTCGTGATCATGATGGTCAACGGAAATATCGGAGCCGGCGTTGCGGTTGCCGGTGCATTCAGTCTCGTGCGATTCCGCTCCGTGCCGGGCACCGCCAAGGAGATCGGAAGTATTTTTCTCGCGATGGGCACCGGACTTGTCGTCGGCATGGGATATATAGGCTATGCTTTCCTTTTTGCGGTGATTCTCGGATTGGCGGGAGCGCTTTACAACGCTCTCGATCTGGGCGGCTCAAAGAAGGATCTTTACAGATCTCTGAGGATCACGATACCTGAAGATCTCGATTATACGGGCGTATTCGACCAGGTGTTCAGTGAATACACGTCAGAGTGTGAGCTCATAGGCGTCAGAACGACGAATATGGGAAGCCTGTTCAAGCTGACTTATGATGTAAAGCTTAAAGACGCAGGCGCTGAAAAGGAAATGATAGATCGGCTGAGATGCCGCAACGGCAATCTTGAAATATCTGTTTCAAAGCAGCAGACAGCTGTAACCGAGTTATAGAGGAGGCAAAAATTGAAGAAAAAAATACTGGCGATAGCTCTGGCGCTGGCAATGGCGGTTTCGTTCTCAGGATGCGGGACTGCGGTTTCCGGCTCATCTGCAGGTTCGTCGTCGGCAACGGCGGCTTCTGAAACTTCATCTCAGACATCGGCCGATGATTCCGATATGTTTACAGACAGAGACATGGAGGCGAGCTATGACGAAGAGGCGAGTACTGTGATCACGCTGTCAGGCAGCAGCGCGTCAAGTGATTCAGATGCTGTAAGCATAGACGGGAGCACTGTAACGATAAGCGGTGAAGGCACGTATATTCTTGAAGGCACGCTCACTGACGGCATGATAATCGTAGACACAGAAGATTCAGACAAGGTTCAGCTTGTCCTTGATGGTGTAAATATCGCAAATGCTGATTCTGCCGCGATTTATGCGCGCGGAGCCGACAAGGTATTCGTCACGACAGCGTCGGGAACTGAAAACACGCTCTCCAACGGCGGAACATACACAGCAATAGACGATAACAACATAGATTCGGTGATATTTTCCAAATCTGATCTTACACTCAACGGCGAAGGTACTCTTACGATAGATGCCGAAGCTGGACACGGAATCGTGTCAAAGGACGATCTCGTCCTCACAAGCGGAACATATGATATAACAGCTGAAAAACATGCGCTTTCAGGCAAGGACAGCGTCAGGATCGCGGGAGGAACATACACGCTCACGGCGGGAAAAGACGGAATTAATGCATCGAATGACGACGACACGACGAAAGGATTTGTATACATCGCCGACGGCACGTTTACGTTTGATGTAGATGACGATGCCGTGCACGCTGACAATTATCTGACGATACGCGGCGGCGATTTCGATATCAAGAGCTGTTACGAGGGCCTTGAAGGCCTGACAGTCACGATAGACGACGGTACATATGACATCACATCGTCGGACGACGGCATAAACGCGGCCGGCGGAAACGACAACTCAGGATTTAACGGACCTGACGGAAACAAATCGGGCGATATGTTCGGAGGCAGAAGAATGCCGGACGGTATGAACAGCAGCGCTGCCGGCGGCTCTTCATCAGGCTCAGCGGACAGCACGTCTTCGGGAACTTCTGATACGTCTGCTTCAGAAACGACTGATACATCTGCAGCGACAGTGGTTTCATACACCGATACAGTCACATCTGCGTCTGAAACCGCAGAAAGTTCTGCTGGAGCGTCTGATTCTTCGGACAGCGCCGGAAGCTCTTCCGACAGCTCCGCTGACACAGAAACGACAGAAAGCTCCGTTGTTATTAATGGCGGAACGTTCACGATCGTCTCTGACGGCGACTGTATAGATTCGAACGGATCGCTTTACATAAACGGCGGAACACTCAATCTCACATGCAACGGCAACGGTAATACGGCGCTCGACTGCAACGGCGACTATCAGATAAACGGAGATGTTACGACGAACGACGGTTCAGAGGAAAATCCGAGCGAGATGAGCGGTGGCGGAGCAGGTATGAAAAGCGGCATGAGTGGCGGCCGCAGTGCGCAGAACAGCACGCAGCAGAGTGATCAGTGACAGGGGTGGCAGATGATGCTGCATCGTAAATGAAGCGCGCCGGCCGGACGGGACAAAGCCCTGACCGCCGGGCGCTGACTGCTAAGCTATTCAAAAACAGGACCAGCAGCACCGTCAGATATGAAAGGAGGCATTCACCATGCAGACTGATCTGATAGCAATCATACCGGCGTATGAACCGGATGAAATCATGATAGGGCTTCTCAAGGAGGCTGACTCGTCAGGATTCAGAATTGTCGTCGTAAACGACGGCAGCAGCAGGAGCAGAGATGGGATATTCAGCAGAGCTTCGCATTACGGCACCGTTCTTAAACATAGTGAGAACAGAGGCAAGGGCAGAGCCATAAAGACAGGTCTTAAATATATAGAAGAAAATTATCCGTCCGACAGTATTGTCGTCACGCTCGACGCTGACGGACAGCACAGACTCGAAGATGCTGAGCGTATTTGCCGCGAGGTGCAGAAAAACCCTCAGGCGCTCGTCCTCGGCAGCCGCGGGCTTGATGAAAACGTGCCGATGAGGAGCAAAATAGGAAACTCGATAACGAGAATCGTCTACCGGGCAGTGTCAGGCGTTGCAGTTCACGATACCCAGACGGGGCTGAGAGCGTTCAGCGCGGCTCTGATTCCGCAGCTGATCGGCATACCGGGTGAAAGATATGAATATGAGATGAACGTGCTGCTTCAGTGTCCGCGCGCCGGCATACCGATTGAGGAAATAGGCATCAGCACGATTTACATAGACGGCAATTCATCATCGCATTTCAATACTATAAAGGATTCATGCCTGATCTATAAAGAGATATTGAAATTTTCAGCGTCGTCGTTTACGGGATTTCTCATGGATTATGGTCTGTACGCACTGCTGTCGCTGCTGACGGCCGGATTCGGAACAGCTCAGAGCATAGTGATATCGAATATAGGTGCCAGAATAGTAAGCGCCGGAGTTAACTACACGATGAACAGGAAAATAGTGTTCAGAAGCGACGCAGGTTTCGCCCGCTCCGCGGGCAGATATGCCCTGCTCGCGTGCGCGATTCTCGCCGGCAATACGCTTGTTCTGAGTCTGCTTGCAGACTATGCCGGCATGAACAGATTTGCGGCCAAGATCGTGACGGAGATGCTATTCTTCTCAGTAAGCTATATCGTGCAGCGCAGGTTCGTATTCAGCGGCAGGAGCAGAGCAGATAAAAAAGAAAGCAGCGCTTCCGGAAACACTGCCGGGCAGCCCGCCGCGCCTAACAGAAACAGATCGAAGATGCTCGCCGTGCATAGAAAGGGAGTGGCGGAGTGATGTTTTTCAGACGCCGGCTGCTGCCGGTTATACTGAGTATTGTGCTCGCGTCATATACCGTTTTCGTGTTGATGGATACATTTGTGATTACACGGGTCTATTCATCAGCATCTGATTCCGGCCAGAGCACATCACAGAGCTATACGTCAGGTTCTTCCTCATCGACTTCATTGTCTTCAGGGACGAATTCCGATCAGACGGGTACGTCACAGTCGTCAGGCAGCGCTTCGGTGACAGAATCATCATACAGCGACGATAACGTTCAGATAACCATAAAGGAATATACAGAATATGATACGACAATCTATGTTGCCGACGTTCAGATATCATCGCCTGAATATCTGAAAACAGTATTCGCACAGAACGTGTTCGGTAAAAACGTAACGGCGAAGACATCTGAAATTGCAGAAGAAGCAGGATCGATACTTGCGGTTAACGGAGATTTCTACGGAGCTCAGGAATCGGGATACGTGATCAGAAACGGAAAGCTTTATCGAAGCACGTCTTCGGGCGATCAGGAGGATCTCGTCATCTACAGCGACGGAAGCCTTGGCATAATAAATGAAGACAGCGTTACGGCCGAAGAACTGCTCCAGGATGGAGCTGAACAGGTGCTTTCGTTCGGACCGGCGCTGGTCGAGGAAGGAGAAATCTCTGTAAGTGAGAACGAAGAGGTAGGGAAGGCCATGGAGAGCAATCCGCGGACAGCTATCGGGATTATAGACGACTGCCATTATGTGTTTGTCGTCTCCGACGGCAGGACGAGTGAGAGCGAGGGTCTTTCACTCTATGAGCTGGCGGAATTCATGGACAGTCTCGGAGTCATGACAGCTTACAATCTCGACGGAGGCGGATCGTCGACTATGTATTTCAACGGTGAAGTCGTGAACAAACCTACGACAGACGGCCGTACCATCAAAGAAAGGAGCGTGAGCGACATTGTCTCAATCGGATACTGACAGACAGCGCGATGCATCGCTTAAAACGGCGTTCAGATTCCTGCTCGTATCTCTGCTGACGGCTGCATTCGGAGCGATATATGAATATTTCAGCCATGGCGTGTATTCGTATTTTATGATATACGCGTTTGCTTTTCCTCTTGCAGGCGGAGCTCTTCCGTTTGCCGCGATGGCTCTCTCAGGGAGAACATCTGGTGGCGGAGTTTTACGCACATTGTATGATTTCGGCATAGCGTTTCTTACAGTCGGAAGCATAGTGCAGGGCGTGCTCAATATATACGGAACGACTAACCGTCTGACCGTTTTTTACTGGATCGCAGGCGCAGCGCTCATGGTTCCGGGAATAGTGAGATATATCCTGCGCTCAGCCGGCGAAAAAAGAAAGCAAACGATCAATGAGGCAGATCCTCAGTATCCACGGCCTGTGCCGTCTCAGTCCCAAACGGCTGACAGAGGCGAGTCAGCAGCGCTTAAAGGAGAACGGCAGACAAGAAATGCGTAAACAGCAGAAATATCAAGTAATAAAGGAAAATCAGAACGAATAGTTTCCAAACAGAGACAGCCGGAGTCAGGTACAGAAGTGCCAGATTCCGGCTGTCTTTCGTCTGCTCAGGTACCGTGAAAATGCATTTTTATCGTCTGCGTGCGGAGCACGCGTTATGCTGCTGCAGACGGCATTTTGCAATGCGCATCGGGAATATCAGGATCTGCGATGCTGCCATTCGGAGCTTATAATCCGGTTATAAATGCGCGCTTAAAGGCATTATTGTCATGTATATGTCATATGTTCATGCTCTGCGGCGCTTCATGTGAGGCGTAATGACAGGCGCTGTGGCAGCCGTCAGGATTATGGAGATGGTACAGGCTGATTTTTTTAAAATATGATGTCCCGCATGTTGTTGAAAGTTATTTTGTGATTCAGGCAGGCGGGACTTTGCGTGCTTACACTGCACTTGACAAAACAGAAGAAAAAAGCTATCATAAATGAAAGTTTTTTTAGAATTTTTTAAGAAATTAAGGGATGACTTCCGGATACAGATTATCCGGACAGCCGCGGCCGTTCAGGCCGTCAGGCTGCGTGCGGTCAGGAGTTTCTCAAGCCTTAGCCGCATCGTTTCGCGATTCCTATCGGTTTTTCTCATCGGCAGAGAAAACCGCCTGAATTTTTTCCCAGGCAGGAAAGAAACCGTCCTTTATAAAATCCGGTTTGAAGAGATCTTTTGACAGTTTGTCTGTTGTCAGCCTGAAAATTAAAAACGGAAAATCCGGAAATTTTCTATTTTTGTGCTCCGCAGTTTATATTTTGTGTATTTCTGCGTTTGAGCATCTGATTTTTTGTGCTTTTTGTGATCTGTAAAGTCGGTAAGGAACGTTTTCAAGCCTGTTCACGCAGAAAAATACGGAAAATTCAGAAATTTCACAGGCTGACTGCAAATCGCCATGGAGGAAACGAATAATGGAAGTATTAAAATCTGAAATAACAAGCGATGAGACGCGACGAAGCAGGAGCGTTTTTATAAAAGCCGCAGCAATTGTGCTGACGGTTCTTATGGTGCTCGGCGCGATCCCGGCTGTCAGCGCATATGCGGATGATTCGGCTCCGTCGTCAATAGCCGCCAGAGGAGCAGCCGTTGTTGATGCGGAAACAGGCGAGTTGTTGTGGGGAAAGTCAGCTGACACGCGCATGGCACCAGCCAGTATGACTAAGATGATGACCGCATTTGTCGTTTTAGATGCGATAAACAAGGGTGAGTACACGCTCGACAGTGAGGTTCCTGTCTCAGCGACCACAGCGCTGTTCAGTCGTACAGGTACATGGTCGAATGTTCCTCTCTCGGCGGGACGCACATACACTGTACGTTCACTTCTCTACGCTATGATGGTTGAATCAGCCTGCGGAGCTTCAAGAGCTCTGGCTGAATTCACATCAGGCAGCGAGAGTGCTTTTGTCAACCGCATGAATTCGACAGCATCAAGCCTCGGACTCGATGCCGTATTTTACGACAGCTATGGCGGGAGCAGCAAAAACCAGATTACTCCGCGTTCAGTCGCAAAGCTCGGCAGAGCTCTCGTGCTTTATCATCCTGAAATCCTGACATTTACATCGACTCCGTCGATAGTCTGGGACGGCGTGACACACGGAAACACAAACCGTTTTGTGAGAGGAACGTGGTCAGCTAACGGGGCGACGGTTGACGGGCTAAAGACTGGTACGACGACTGCAGCGGGCCGATGCCTGTGCACTTCTTCATACGCCGGCGGCAGACGTGTAATCACGGTCGTCATGAAGGAGAGTAATGCAGCCGACCAGTATAACGACAGTGCCGATCTCATAAGCTATGGACTGTCTCACGCGGAGCCTTACGATCAGAACGACATGGTAAGCGGCTTCAGCGACGTTAATAAAAATCAGTGGTTTGCGTCTGCAGTTAAGACGATGTCGGACAATGACATCATGGATGGCGTGACAAGCTACTTGTTCAACCCTGACTCTCAGATCACGAGAGCCACAGTCGCACAGCTCCTGTATAATTACGATGGGAAGCCATACATCTACTCTATCAGCGGCTTCAGCGACACATCCAGCACCGCATGGTACGCGCCTGCTGTAACATGGTGTAAAATTGCAGGAGTTGCGTACGGATCGCCTGACGGATCCTTCGGACCTGATGACAACATAACACGCGAAGAAATGGTTTCGATGGTTTACCGTTATCTTGTAAACAAGGGAGTTATCAGCGGCAACTCTCAGGCTGATCTCAGCGTATACAGCGACAGCGGCGATGTCGATGCATATGCCTCAGACGCGATGGCATGGGCTGTATCAAATGGATTCATCTCAGGTACATCTGAAGGAATGCTAGATCCGCGCGCATATACTACAAGAGCTCAGACAGCGCAGTTTATGAGCAGAGTCGTAAGCAGCCTGTCATAGGAGGTGCAGACAATGAAACTTACTGATTTTACTGAAAAGGAACAGAATGAGATAAACGGAGGACTGCCTGAGGCAGAGATTTCAGATAAAGAAGCAGCTGATAAAATAATTGCGCTTGTTCCGCAGGAGTGGATAAAGGCAATCCCGTTCTTTGTCAGAAGACACGCAGTTACAAAGACTATTGCAAAGATTGCTGATGAACATCCGGATCTGTATAAAGCGGCGTGCCTTCCGGGAGAAATACCTGAAAGCGAGCGCGAAGAGCTCAGAACGATAATCACTGATATTTTTAAAGAAAAGATGAATAAACACAAAATCATAGCTTAGACAAGATAAACTGTCAGTCCGGAAGTCCGGCGGAAATTGTTTTCCGCCGGACTTTTGCAGTCTGTTTAATCATATTTATCAGATATGTGATAGAATGGACAACAATACTTGAGACAGAGAAAATTCTCATGTATTTCATGCTGCCTGTGTGACGAACATGCAGCTCTTCAGTATGCTTTACGGCTTATATAAAGCTTAATTTTTTTAGAGGTGGTGTATCATGGCAAAACGCAAAGTAACAATCATAGGTGCTGGTCATGTGGGATCTCATGTAGCTCTTTCCCTGACATTCGGAGATGCGGCGGACGAGATCGTGCTTGTCGATAAGGACAGCAGAAAAGCGGCGGCCCAGGCACTCGACATATTTGACGCAGTAAGCTTCGCGCAGCACGGGACTGCAGTCAGAGGCGGAGATTATTCTGATGTCGAGGATTCGGATGTTGTCGTCATTTCGATTGGAATGGCGAGAAAGCCCGGCCAGGACCGTGTCCAGATGCTCGATGATTCAATCGTTATGTGTGATGAGCTTCTCGATTCCCTCAAGCCATATAAATTTCCGGGAATAATGATTTCAATAACAAATCCATGCGACGTTATAGCCGCTTATCTGCGCCGCGGACTGGGTCTCGACAGCAGACGCTCCTGGGGAACAGGCACACTCCTCGACACGGCCCGTCTTCTGCGTGTTCTCAGTGCGAACACAGGCGTGGCGCGCAGCTCAATACAG
The DNA here is from genome assembly GCA_902796965.1 of uncultured Eubacteriales bacterium. GTDB lineage: Bacteria > Bacillota > Clostridia > Peptostreptococcales > Anaerovoracaceae > RUG708. The sequence goes on from CADBRA010000021.1 coordinate 9,513, forward strand.
GGTTTTACACTCGGGGAGCACGGTGAATCGTCGATGATTCCGTTTTCGCTCGTGCGCATCGGCGGAGTCCCTTATTGCGATTTCGGACTGGATGACGATGAAATATTAAAGGAAGTGCGCGCCGGAGGCTGGGATATCGTAAACTACAAGCTCTGCACAGAATTTGGAATCGGAAGAGCCTGCGCGAGCATGGTCGAGGCGATTTTGCGCGATGAACACAAGGTATTTCCAGCGTCTGTAAGTCTCGACGGAGAATACGGAGAAAGAGATGTTCAGATCGGAGTTCCGTGCGTCATTGGTGCTGACGGTATTGAAAAGATCATCGAAGTCAGCATGACAGATGAGGAAAAGTCCGAATTTCATAATTCGTGCGATGTTGTGCGCAAAAACACGTCAGCAGCCATATCAAAGGGAAAACGCGGTGTACAATAGGCGCGGAAAGCGGAAAAATACAGCGTATTCATGACAGGTGCCTGATATAAAAACGGGCAGACAGAGGCAGAAACTGATTCTGTCTCTGTTTTTTTTCAAAAACAACTGATCTATAGTGCCGTGGACAGGCCAGGGCTGGCAGCAATCCACAGATAGTATGAAATGCGTGGTTACGGGCAGCATGTTTTCAGTGTATAATAATAAACGAACAAATGTTTGATTTTAACCGTCAGGTCTGAGTGAAATACATGATAACGTGAGAGGAGGTGTTCAATCTTGATAGATCTTGATCTCATGATGTCGATAATAAAATACAGCAGAAGGAAATTTCACGCATCTGTTTCGCAGCCAGGAACAGATGCGCAGGCAAGCGCAGTGCTGCGTCTGGCTGACGGCGGAGAATGGTTCGGAATAATCCTTAGAAGCGGCGAACTGCTGGTCAGGTGCAGCGGCAGACACGCGGAGATGCTCATGGATCTGCGCGGCTTCAGTTCAGTGAAGGGACAAGGAGATCAGAATGGAATCAAGGTGCGCCTCGACGAAAATGCCGACAGAGAGATGATAAGGCTCCTGCTCAATGAATCATTCGTCATCTCAGGCGGCACAGAAAGTGTGACGGGATCGGACGGATATTATTCAGGCAGTTCTGATGAACCGGAGATCACATATACAGAAGTATACTCAGATGTTCCGCTAAGCGGAATGTCCGCGGAGCGGTCGGAAAGCAGCGCCCGTCTTACCGGAAGAAAACGCGCAGTAAAAAGCTCACGCTTTGAAGCGAACAGAAGTGCAGCAGATGAAGGACGTGATAAAGATGCTCCGCATCTTCCGGAAGTTATTCAGAAGCTGCGCGATGTTCATATTCCTTCATACAGCATCGGATTTGTCAGCTGCAGATTTTTCACGTTCTATATTCAGGCCAGGATTGCGGCTGACTATGAGGATGATTTCGAATGGAGCGGGAGTTTTGCGAGGGCTGTTCCCGTTTATAATGATATGAACGCCCGTCAGCTGAGAGGATATTTCGCGTGGCGGACTGCGCTGCGCCGCAAAGATGCTGGTGTTGACATCATGAACAACAAGTCGTTTGTGCTTGTGAACATTTATGAGATACTATGCGGAGCCGGAGTCATGCCGGAGGATGGGTTGGAAAGACTGCTCTGGTACCGCGGAGTTTTTCAGCAGCATGATGCTGAGTTCGCAGATCAGATCGGCTCATGGATTCACGATTACATCATATATTATCATCTTAAGGAACGCGTGTCGCCGGAGTTCTTCCCTGAGTTGGAAACAGACCGCGCACTTGCGTTGTTCGCCGGAATCGAAGAGGCTGATTCGGATGAGGAGTACTTTTGTGCTATAAATAAACTTGCCAGTTACAGGATGGACAGATCTTCGTTTCTTTCAAACAACCGTGAGACAGCCGCGGAAGCTCTGAAATATGTATTTAGCGAGTGTTCAAAGCAGATTGACGCCGAAAAAGGCAGAAGTCTGGCAGATCTGTGCTTTGGAGGCTTTTCAAATGAGCGGATCAGAATAAGTCTGTTCAGAAGTGCGGTGTTTTATGACTGGCGCAGTCCCGGCAGGCGCGGCGCGGAATATGAGCGTGCATATCTGGGAATATCTCACGCTTCTTTGAACGAATGGGCCGGAGAGACGTTCACCGTCGACAAAATAAGGACATACGCACGCCGTGCAGACGGCCGCTGGGAGCTCAGACGCAGCTACAGATTCGGGAAACCGAGCAAGATACTGGGAGCGATAGTGCGGGAGACAGACAGGCAGCTGAGAACGATGCTCGATACGTCGCATCCGCTTAAGAAAAACGAACATGGCGAATATTTCAGCGGATCAGTGATCGCCGCGCTGAAAAGATATTTCAGCGAAAAGGAAAAAGCGGAACGGCCTGAAATAAAGATAGACATGTCAGCTCTTGCTGACATAAGGCGCGACGCGGCGCTCACGCGCGATTCGCTGATTGTCGAAGATGATGACGGGGCAGATGCAGTTATGCTGCCGGGAAAAATATCAATATCATGTGAAGTGCGCGACGCGGTTCAGAAAATGGATTGCGCCGGTGCAAATAGTGAAACAGACCGCTGCAGCATGCCGGAAGCAGCACTGACTGATGCACCGGGTTCAATTGAAGCCGATCTGAGTCCGGTGCCACCCGGAGCGCGTGAACCGGACGGCAGTGCCGAGACTGAAAAGTCAGTGGCATATGATTCTGAAAAAGTGGCTTTATCTGATAGGGAACAGATGCGGAGTCCGTCTGCCGATTCCGGCGGAGCCGGCGCAGGACATGAACGTTTCCTGCTTGAGGCTCTGCTTTACGGAAAACCTTACAGAGAATATTTTAAACAGAATCATCTCAGCGTGGCAGTAGTTGCTGACAGTGTCAACGAAATTATGATGGATGCAGTCGGAGATATAGTGATAGATTTCGACGGCAGCATGCCGGTTTTGATAGAGGACTATGAGGATGATATACGCGAATGGCTGGAGGCGGCGTCAGAATGACATATGATGGGTGCGCTTCAGAGTGAGGCAGCGGAATATCGCAGACGGACAGAGACTGACAGGAGGGACGGAGTGCAATTATGACTTCAGATAGAAAGGTGCCGAGGCGCATTGCGGGCGTCATCATAAATTCACTTAAAGGCGGCGTTGTGCCGAGGACGGGGCTGCCGTACATTACGGTCGGCAGGAGACGCGAGATAGAAGCGCTGCTTCACGATATCGATATTGTGGCTGATGGCGGAGCTTCGTTCAGGTTTATAGAAGGGCGCTACGGCAGCGGCAAGAGCTTTCTGCTTCAGACTGTCAGGAATTATGTGATGGACCGCGGTTTTGTTGTCGTGGATGCTGATCTGTCGCCTGAGAGGAGATTTTACGGGACTAAAGGGCAGGGGCTCGCTACATACCGTGAGCTTATGCGTAATATGTCTACAAAGACAAGGCCCGAGGGAGGTGCGCTGCCTCTGATACTCGACCGCTGGATAGAGTCTGTCAAGTCGGAGACTGCGGACGAAATGATGAGGGAAACAGGCGCTGAGCCTGATCCCGGAGATTCTTTATTCCAGATGGCTGTCGAGAGAACGATCATGGATGTTGTGCGGTCGATGCAGGAAATGGTGCACGGTTTTGATTTCGCAAGACTGCTCACTCTTTACTACAGGGCCTGTGAAAACGACGATTATGAGACAAAAGGAAAGATCCTCAAGTGGTTCCGCGGAGAATACACGCTGAAGACCGAGGCAAGACAGGAGCTGGGAGTGTCTGTGATCATTACAGATGATGACTGGTATGATTATCTGAAGCTTTTCGCTGCTTTCTTCGTCAGGGCGGGATATGGCGGGCTTATGATCATGATCGATGAGCTCGTCAATATCTTCAAGATTCCGAATTCTGTCAGCCGCCAGAACAATTACGAGAAAATACTGACTATGTACAATGATACGATGCAGGGCCGCGCACGGTATCTTGGCATAATCATGTGCGGCACGCCGCAGTGCATCGAGGACAGACGCCGCGGAGTATACAGCTACGAGGCGCTGAGATCGCGCCTTGCCGACGGCAGATTTTCGCGCGGGGGAAACAGGGATCTGCTCGCGCCTGTCATACATCTCGAGCCTCTGTCGGCTGAGGAGATGCTCGTACTGACAGGAAAGCTGGCGGATATCCATTCGCAGCTCTACGGCTGTGAGTCTGTAATGACTGATGACGATCTGGCAGCCTTCATCAAGAAAGAATATGAACGCGCGGGAGCAGATACCCATATAACGCCGCGCGAGATAATCAGGGATTTCATCGAGCTTCTCGATCTACTTTATCAGCATCCTGACGTGACACCGGAGAACCTTATGGAGACTGGAACGTTCGTGACCGCATCTTCTGTCTCAGGAACTTCTGATGCCGGCAGAAGTGCTGACGAGGACAGATTTGCTGAGTTTACGCTGTGACAAATCTGCCGGAGCTGATTTTCGGAATATGATATTCTCAGTATGGCCCATAACAGACGGAGGCTGGATGATCCCGCTCATGAAAAATCCGGACAGCGCTTACCGATAAATAAATGTCGCTGCATATGCGGCAATGATCCGGCAGATGGCAGCTTAATGAATCGCAGCACATTGTATTGCAAAAGGGAAAGGATAACGATATATGGATATTTTCAGCAGATATGCGCCGTTTATTCAAGACTATATATATGAAAACGGCTGGGAATCGCTGAGAGCTGTTCAGGCCGCGGCAGGCGACGCTATTTTCAACACTGACAAAAATGTCCTGATATGTGCGTCAACTGCATCGGGAAAGACAGAGGCTGCTTTTTTTCCTGTTCTCACGGAGCTTTATGAGAATCCTCCAGCATCTGTCGGAGTTATTTATGTAGCACCGCTCAAGGCTCTGATAAACGATCAGTTTGAACGGCTCGATTATCTGTGCCGCGGTGCGGAAATACCCGTATGGCGCTGGCACGGCGATGTTTCAGCGTCACACAAGCGAAAGATGCTCAGATACCCGTCGGGCGTGCTGCAGATAACACCCGAATCGCTTGAGTCGATGCTGCTCCACAGACACGCCGCAATACCGAAACTGTTCGGTGATCTGAGGTTTGTGATAATTGACGAGATACATTCGCTCATGAGAGGTGACCGCGGCGCTCAGACGATATGTCTTATAGAGCGTCTGTCACGTCTGGTGGAGACCGACCCGCGCAGGATAGGTCTGTCAGCGACGATAGGAGACCCTGAAGCTGCAGGCCGCTTCCTCGCTGCGGGAACGAAACGCGGCACCGTCATTCCCCGCATAGAAGAGAAAGGTCAGGTGTGGCGCCTTTCCATGGAGCATTTTTTTACGACAGGTCCTCAGGCGGCTGATCCGTCATACCGTGATTCATACATGGAAGGCAGTGTATCGGACGGCGGTTTACAATGTGCTCCGGTAGAACAGATTGAATTTATGACGCCGTCGGCTGCGAGTGACAGCGGAGCTGTCGACGCACAGGTTGTTCCTGCCATTAATATCGGAGGAAAAGAAGCAGTAAAAGATTCAGATATGCTCCCGGAGATTTCGCCAGCGTCTGATACGGCTCCTTCAGCTGCCGATCCTGGAGCAGGGTACATATTTGAGCACACGAGAGGACGCAAATGCCTCGTTTTCTGCAATTCGCGCGAAGAGGCAGAGGCAGTGACTACTACACTGCGTCAGTACTGCGATGAAAAGGGAGAACCTGACAGATTTCTTATACATCACGGCAATCTTTCCGCGTCGATAAGGCAGTCAGCTGAAGAAGACATGAAGGATGAGAATCTCAATCTGACTACGGTGACGACGGCTACGTTGGAGCTTGGTATAGACATAGGAAAGCTTGAACGCGCGTTCCAGATAAATGCGCCGTTCACCGTTTCTGCTTTCCTGCAGCGCATGGGCAGGACAGGCCGGCGCGGAATGCCGCCCGAGATGTGGTTCGTCATGAGGGAGGAGCCGCCGCTGGCGCGCGCGATGATGCCTGACTGCATTCCGTGGGAGCTTATTCAGGGTGTTGCTCTTGTTCAGCTTTACATAGAGGAAAGGTGGGTAGAGACAGCACGTCCCGGAAGGCTGCCGTATTCTCTGCTTTATCATCAGACCATGAGCACGCTTGCTGCTGGCGGAGAGATGACTCCGGCCCGGCTCGCTTCGCGCATACTGACGCTCTCCATGTTCAGTCTCGTCAGTCAGGACGACTACAGGATGCTTCTAAATCATCTGATAGAGATCGATCACATTGAGCTTACTGAGCGCGGAGGTCTTATAGTGGGACTCGCCGGCGAGCGCGTCGTCAATAATTTCAAATTTTATGCCGTATTTCAGGATAACGAGGAATATACGGTGAGAAGTGAGTCGCAGGAGATCGGCACGCTTGTCGCTCCGCCGCCCGCAGGTGAAAAAGTAGCGATAGCAGGCCACGTCTGGGTAGTCGACGAGATAGACAGAAAACGGCATATCATTTACTGTACCATGGTTAAAGGAAAAGTTCCGGCTTATTTCGGCGATGTAGCCGGTGATATAAACACGCGCATACTGGAGCGGATGGCAGATGTCCTGCGCGAAAAACCAGATAAGATGTACCCTTATCTGATGAAAAACGCATCTGTGCGTCTCATGAAGGCGAGAAAAATGGCGCGCAGTGCGGGCATCACAGACAGACCTCTGCGCTGCCTTGGCGGAAGCATGTGGGTGCTGTTTCCATGGCTAGGAAGTTACGCTTTCCTTGCGCTCGAACGCTTTCTGCGGCTTGTCTGCGGCGATATGCTTGGCATAAAAGGATTTGACCCGCGACGTCCATATTATATGATATTCACGATGCAAGCCTCTGAACAGGAATTCTACAAAACAGTCACACATATGGCCGAGCGCGGCGTGAATCCGATGGAACTTCTGTATCCGCGTGAAGTGCCGTCATTCGATAAATATGACGAATTTCTGCCGGATGAGCTCGTCAGAAAAGGTTTCGCGTACGGCGTGCTTGAGACGGGCGAGATGCTGGACCGCGTGCTTGGATGGAAAAAGTTCATCGAATGCAGGCTGCCGTACTGATATGTTCAGACATAAGCAGTATCTGCGCCTGCATATAATAACCAGTCCGCATAAGCGCAGACGTCAATGTATGTTATAAGAGCTGCCGCATCAGGATAATATGATATGGCATCGGTGGCAGAGCATCGACGGTCATCTGCAAAATAGAAAAAGCAGTCCGCTCAGCTGGGAATTACTTACTGCGCGGACTGCTTTTCATGTAATTGATAGAGAAAATATATGTTTAATTTTTCATAATTACAGCGAAGTACTATCTGCTTGAAGATCTGTTTGAAAATATGGAGGAAGAAGCTGTTGAGAAATTTATCAGACGCCAGAATGAGAATAATTCGGGCAATGATTTTGAGAAAAGCCTGGAGAACCTGATCGGCACGTTGTTTTTCATACGAGGATCGGACTGCATATGAGATTATGACGAACGGCATTGGGCATGACATGATGTACATGTATCACAATTTTTTTATCGAATGCATAGAAAAGTTTGAAATAAGGTATCCTGAACATATGCACACTCGTTATCCGGTCAAGGCACTGAATTCGTTCATCGCGTTCGGATTATGGGGATTCATTCACAGCAGTCCGGGTCCTGTAACTGATGAGATTGGAGATCAGGCCAGAAAGCTGATAAAGGATCTCATAAGCAGCGACATTTTTTCCTGAAAACCTGCATACGAAAAGTTTTAGTTGTCAGCATGACTAATTGTGTATAATAAAGGAAACGCCGTCAGAACGGCTCAAAAATTGCATGCCGGGTTGTATATAACAAGTAAAGCCTGCACGGTATAATTAATTGTTTCATGAAAGGCAGAATGTTTATGGAAATGGAAGAAAGAATAAAGATCATTACGGGCAGTATGACTGAGACAGAGAACATCACAGATGTGCTTGAAAGGGCAGCTGAAGATAAAGCCGATGAAGTCGAGATCGGCGCCGGCAGACCCAGAGAAAAGAATTCTGATATGTTCAGTGATGCGACGAGAATAGAAAATGAGATTGTCACGTTTCTGAGAAACAGCGAATATCCCAGAATTGTAAAAATCATATGCGCAAGCGATGCTGAGACCGAGCTTTATATGATGGCATACAATTACTGGTATGCCACTGAAAAAGATGAGCGGATAAACGACGGCAGATGGGATTAGCATCAGCGTATAAAATGCGTGATATATAAATATAATTGAAAACGCGTCATTCGTTACGGCTTGCGCATGCGGAAATCATACGGCAGGCATAAGGAAGCTGAAGACCCGGACGAAGATTCGCGATCGTTCGGGATTTTCGCATGAAATCAATTTAATAACGGAGAACAATATCTATGGAAAACAAAAAAGATTTTCGTCTTGAAAATGACGGTCAGAATGGGCAGGTCAAACCGGATCCGAACGCCAAAGCGCTCATTCCTGTACTCGTATTTCTCGTTCTGTATCTCGGACTCGGAATTTATTATACGTATATACATCCGCTGAAGGGGCAGATGGGATTTTATGTGATGTCGGTCGTGGTTGCGTTCGGCATAGCGCTCATAGTGGCGTTTTTTCAGAACAAGTCGCTCTCATTTGATGAGAAGATTCACATATGCGCCAGTGGAATAGGTGACGACAATATCACGATAATGCTGTTCATATTTCTTATGGCAGGAGCGTTCAGCGGAATAGCAGGTGAAGCGGGAGGCGTCGAAAGCACAGCGAATCTGCTGCTCAACATCATACCGGGAAGATTCGCAATTCCGGGACTTTTCGTCATAGCATGTCTCATATCGATGTCGATGGGAACATCAGTCGGTACGATTACAGTGCTTGTACCGATAGCAGCGTCGGTTGCAGGAACAGGCGGCTTCAATCTGCAGCTCTGTGTCGGAACGGTAGTCGGAGGAGCTATGTTCGGTGACAATCTGTCGTTCATATCAGATACGACGATCGCTGCCACAAAGACGCAGGGTGTTGAGATGAAAGACAAGTTCAGAGCCAACATAAAGCTCGCACTGCCCGCTGCGCTCATCACGTTCGCGATACTCATGACAATTGCGGCGCTTGGCGGAGAGGCACATCTCGGGCACTATGATTTCAATCTCATGCTGGCGCTTCCGTATTTCATCGTGCTCGCGCTTGCCCTCGGCGGACTCAACGTCTTCATGGTGCTCGGAGTCGGAATAATACTGTTTATTATCACCGGGATGTTTGCTCAGACGCTCACATTCGACACTGTCTTCACTTCTATGGGCAGCGGGACATCGGGCATGTTCGAGACGATGATCGTCACTATTCTCGTAGCGTCAATAAGCGCGCTTATAGAAGTGTACGGCGGTTTCGAGTCTGTGCTTGGCTTTATCAGGCGCCATGCTCACGGAAAACGCGGAGGCATGGCCGGCATCGGTCTGCTTACAGGACTCATGGACGTTGCGACGGCAAACAACACGGTGGCGATAGTCGTGGCTGCACCGATTGCAAAGACGATAAGCGAGGAGTACGGCATAGAACCGAAAAGGACCGCGTCGCTTCTCGACACGTGTTCGTGCATAATGCAGGGCATAATTCCGTACGGCGCGCAGCTGCTGATAGCGGCGAGCCTCGCTGACATCAATAGCGTCGAAATAATCAGATGGCTCTTTTACCCGTATCTGCTGCTGATCATGGTAGTGTGTTCAATAATATTCACGCGCACTAAACCCGCCGGACATGACGGACAGAAGAATGCGGATACTGAAATACAGGAATAAAAAGAAGGCTTAGACATGAATATTGCGGTGATCAATGGACAAAATCACAGGGGAACTACATGGCGCGCAGGGAAAGCCCTGGCAGATGAACTTGGCGGAAAAACGGCTGAATTTTTCCTGCCGAAGGACTTTTCTGATTTCTGTATAGGATGCGGAAATTGTTTCACAAAGGGCGAGGAGTTCTGTCCGCACTACAGCAGACTAAAACCGCTGACAGATGCGATGGATGAAGCTGACGTGCTGATTTTTACGAGCCCGGTTTATGTATATCATGTTACAGGAGCAATGAAAAATTTTCTCGATCACTGCGGATATCAGTGGATCATACACAGACCAAAGCCGGAATATTTCGGAAAACAGGCGGTGCTCATAACTACAGCTGCCGGAAGCGGTACAAAAAGCACTCTTAAGGACATGGAAGACAGTATGTTTTTCTGGGGGATCGGGCAGGTTTGCAAATTGAGGTTTAACGTTCATGCACTTTCGCCTGATCACGTAAGCCGGGATATGCAGGAAAAGATGACTGAAAAGATAAAAAAGACTGCTGATAAAATAAAGAAAAACGGCATGCGCAGGCACAGCATGCCGTTAAAAGCAAAGATGCTATTTGAGCTCATGAGAAAGCTTCATGCAAAAGGTTCGTTTTCGGAAATAGATAATGAGTACTGGAAAGAGCATGGGTGGATCTGAAAATCTCTGATAGCTCTCGGTTTTGATAACGAATTATCACATAAGAAGCATGGGCGGTCATCTGCTTTTCCTGAGAAACGCAAACCAGTAGCCGCATCCGACTACGAAACTTCCGCCTATGATGTTGCCGAGAGTGACCGGCAGCAGGTTCCCGATCAGAAATGAATTCATAGTGAGACCTGCTGCGCCGATTCCATACGTGTGTGACGCGAGCATGCCGGCGGGCAGAAAATACATGTTAGCGACGCTGTGCTCGAATCCGCACAGAACAAAGACGATGATCGGCGGCATGAGACCAAGGATTTTACCGGCCTGCTCTGTCGCCGCAAACGATATCCAGACAGCGACGCAGACGAGTATGTTGCAGAGAATTCCTTTAATCAATGCATCTGTAAAGCTGAGCGATGCCTTGCCTGCAGCTATGCTGACGACAGATGCAGCCAGTCTGCTGTCGAAAAGTGAATATACTCCGCTGTAATCAGCTGCAAATGCTATAAACAGCCCGCCGATGAAATTTCCTATGTATACGAAGAGCCAGTTGCGAAGCATCAGACGTAAGTTTCCTTTTTTTTCGAGAACAGGTATTATCATGAGGCAGTTGCCTGTGAAGAGCTCGCTTCCGGCGCAGAGAACCATCATGAGTCCGACAGAGAATACTATTGCTCCGACGAGCTTGCCGACGGACGGCGCGGCGATGCTTCCGGCTGCAACCTGACTGCCGAGAGCGCCGAATGCTATGTACATACCGGCCATGAAACCGAGAACCAGCATTTTAGGTATGGAAAGCTGCATCTTTCCGCAGCCGATTCCGATGTAATTTTCTGCAACCTTTGCGGGTGAGTTCATAAATCCCTCCTGAAATAGAACAATATCAACAATAATAATTAATATAATATTTATTTCACAGATAATTATAATATAATCTTATCAAATATGATGAATATAACCGCTGATATTATTTCGCGCAGAGTTATGGGAATGTCCGCGCGAGCGGTCGTAAGTCATAGAAATTTTCGATTCAGATACGTGTGATCAGAAAACTCGGCTGGTGAGCATAAAACTGAAAGGAAAGGGAAGCAAATTATGGAAAGAAATTTTCATCCGGGCGATATAGTTCAGCATTTCAAACGTGAGACGCTTCCGGAAGAAGAGAAAAATCAGAACAGATATCTCTACAGAATCATCGGGACAGCAGAGCACAGCGAGACCGGTGAAAAACTCATGATATATGAATGTCTGTACGGAGGTTTCGAGACATTCGCGCGTCCATATCACATGTTTATGAGTGAGGTGGATCAGGAAAAATACCCTGATATAAAGCAAAAATACAGGTTCGAAATTTACGATTCAAAAGAATAAAAGCTAATTCAAACAGTGAAAATAAGAGTTTATGGACCGGACTGCCGGTAGTGAGGTGGAACTCAAAAGTCCGGCTTTTGAGAGCGCCTGATTATGACAGGCCGGTTCTTTTTCAGAAAAAAGAAAAATCTGCCGCCGTCTGAGCCGGAAGCAGATTTTTGTGACATCATTCGTCTTTCAGTCCGAACGCGAAACCAGTCATCGCGATAGCGCCGAGATTGCAGAAGTTGTTGAAGATAAGAGGCTTATCGTCTCCGGCTGCACCGAGAATGTATAGCAGCGGCAGGAAATGCTCGGGCGTAGGAACTGCGTAGTACGCATAAGCGTGCTTGTCGTAGCGGAGAATTTCATCGTATCTGTGGTTTATGACAGCATTTGTTATGTCGGCATTGAATTCCTCTGCCATCGGAGAACCGCCTGCATTGCTCCAGTCGACGCGGCCGAGATTGTGGACGACATTGCCGCTGGCGAATATCAGAAAGCCTTCGCTGCGCAGAGGAGCGAGCAGCCGGCCGATTTCGAGACACTGATCGGATGTGAGCCTGCTGCTTACAGAGAGCTGTACAACGGGAATGTCAGCTTCGGGAAACATGTGGCACAGGACCGTCCATGTGCCGTGGTCTATGCCCCATTCGTCGTTTACACTTACACGGCTTCCGAGCGCGTTAAGCACAGATTCTGTAAGCTCTGCGCTGCCTTTAGCCGGATATTTGAAATCATAAAGCTCCTGCGGAAAACCGTACATGTCATATACTTGTTCGGGCTCTGCGGAGCTCTGCACAAACAGACCCTCTGTATACCAGTGGGCTGAAATTGAAAGAATCGCTTTTGGTTTTTCATACTGCGCTGTTATCGTATCGCCTATGCGCTTGAGCTCTTTTGTGGCATTGCTTTGTTCAAGCGCCAGCATAGGGCTTCCGTGGCCGGAAAAAACTACCGGCATTTTTCTTTCATTCATGATTAAATACCTCATATAATGACTTATATATATCCACAAATAATAAAAATGTAAATCTATGTATATATACCCAGCTTTGAGATATGTAAAAGCGCAGATCTGCTTTTTGATCAGAAGCTTAAGACTGCGATGTTCGGCAAATATGATATGAGAGAAGGATAAGCTGCCGTATGGCAGAAAGTATATTTAATATCGCCGTAGGCAAATATTATGATCGTCCGCTGATAATATCACGGCATTATGAATGATTATGGTAAAATGAATGTCACAGCGGCGTCTGCCTGGCGGATATCGAGCCGCAGAACGCATAAACACATAAATTATAAAAGGAGAAAATATTGCTGCAGCTGAAAAACATATATAAACAGTACAGGACAGGGAATCTCGTTCAAAATGCGCTTCAGGACGTCAATCTGAGTCTGCGTGACAGCGAGTTTGTGTCTGTTTTAGGGCCGAGCGGCTCAGGAAAGACTACACTGCTGAACGTGATAGGCGGGCTCGACCGCTACGACTCGGGCGACCTGATCATTAATGGAGTGTCGACAAAAAATTACAGCGACAGAGACTGGGACACATACAGAAACCGTACAATCGGCTTTGTTTTCCAGAGTTATAATCTCATACCGCACCAGACAGTGCTGTCCAACGTCGAACTCGCGATGACGATTTCGGGTGTATCCAGGGAAATGAGACGAAAACGGGCTGAAAAGGCGCTTCGCCGCGTCGGCCTCGGAAATCAGATGCACAAGCGGCCGGGACAGATGTCAGGCGGACAGATGCAGCGTGTGGCGATAGCGCGTGCGCTCGTCAACAATCCGGACATACTGCTTGCTGATGAACCCACGGGTGCTCTCGACACAGAGACGAGCATTCAGATTATGGATATACTCAAGGAAGTGGCTAAGGACAGACTTGTTGTTATGGTTACACATAATCCGGAGCTCGCCAGGCAGTATTCATCGCGCATCATAAATCTGCGCGACGGGGAGATCACCGGGGATTCTATGCCATATGATCCTGAGGCAGGTGATGATGCGGCATCAGGCGCTTCGTCGGATTCCGGTCTGACCGGAGCTGCTGAAAATGCAATAGACAGCAGACGTACCGGGAATTACACTGCCGGAATATCAGGAGGTGTTTCGGCCGGCGGAGCCGGCGGCAGTGAGCGGAGCTCACGCAGTAGGAAACGTTCTAATATGTCTTTTCTGACATCGCTTTCGCTCAGCTTTAACAATCTCAGGACAAAAAAGGGGCGGACCATTCTTACTTCTTTTGCAGGATCAATAGGAATAATCGGAATCGCGCTTGTGCTTGCTCTCACGACAGGCGTCAGAACTTATATATCAGATCTCCAGAAGGACACGCTGACTGCTTATCCTCTTACAGTTGAATCACACGCTGTCGATCTGTCGGGAATCGGTACGGACAGCGGGAATCAGAATAAGAGCAGTACAGAACATAAGGACGGAGTATATGCCGATAACAGCGGATCGCTCGCTTCGGGAATGGTCACAAATAATCTGCAGAAATTCAAGAAATATCTCGATAATCCGGAGAGCAGTATAAGGAATTACATCGGACAGAATGGCATAATTTACAGCTATGATGTGAACTTCGACGCATTTTCATACGACCCTTCGGGCGCATTCGTCAACAGCGGAGCGGATCCGAACAGCACAAACCCGCTCTCGTCATCGTCTGGTTCGGATTCAGGCGGCGTTTCGCTCTTTTCAAACAGCACTACAAACGGAACAGCAGCCAATTTTTCCGAACTCATGGCGGGCTCCGACGGCAGCTCTGTAAGCCAGGTCCTGAAGGATAATTACGATGTGCTTTACGGCGAATGGCCGGAAGAAAAAGATCAGGTCATTTTAGTTCTCGATGAAAACAATGCGCTTTCTACAGAAGTGTTATATCAGTTCGGCCTGATCACAGAGGAAAAATACAGCGAGATGAACCGTGAAATCTCGGATAACGGAGAAGCGCAGAAGATTTCTCTGGATTATGCCGCACTCTGCGGACGAACATTCTACATCGTTCCGGCATGCGACAGATATTCAGAAAATGAAAATGGCACATTTACGAGGCTTGACGACAGCTCCGCTGACATAAATGATCTCGTTTCAAAAGGGTTGCAGGTTAAAATCTCAGGCATCGTGAGGCCGAGGAAAGGCGAGAGCACGGCTTCAATTTCTACAGCAGTCGGATATACACGTGCTCTGACAGACTACCTGATCAGCCGCACGAACGACAGTGCAGTAGTAAAGGCGCAGATGAGCAGTCCGAATAAAAACGTGCTCAACGGAATAGATTTCAAGGCTTCTACCGATGAGGAAAAGATAAGCGAGGCGAAGAAATATATCTCGTCGCTCGGCGTGTCAGACAAGGCGTCAATGTATCAGCGCATAATGATGTATATGGCGAAGAACGGAGCGAATGCGGCTGCAGATCAGACGGCTGACGCAGGTGCATCCGCAGCAGATGCATCTGGAGGTGATCCTTCGGCGCTTGCAGCCATGGCGGCCGCAGCCGGAAACAGCACAGATGCTCCAGAAAACACGGCGGCAGCCACAGACGAAAGCTCGATAGCGGCTGCGATGGACGCCTGGCTCGCATATTCGCCTGACAAAAATGCGCTCCTGACTATATATTCAGAATTTCTGGAGGGGTATACATATAACGATAATATGAAGTCGTTCGGATACGTCGATTACGCGGACCCTTCGTCGATCAGCATCTATACGGACAGCTTCAGCGACAAGGAAGCCGTTTCGGATTGCATAGACAAGTATAATGAAAAGGTCGGCAAAGCTGACAAAATCACGTATACAGACTATGTTAAACTCATGACATCGTCGCTCAATCAGATGACAGATATGATATCCTATGTTTTGATCGCGCTCATGGCTGTCTCGCTCGTCGTTTCGTGCATAATGATAGGAATAATCACTCACATATCCGTAATGGAACGGACGAGAGAGATCGGCATACTGAGAGCACTCGGCGCTTCGAAGAGAAACGTTTCCGAGGTATTCAACGCCGAGACGTTCATAATCGGATGCCTTTCAGGAATTATAGGAGTGGGGGCAGCCGCTCTGCTCACCATACCTATGAATTCGATTCTCCGCGGCGTACTCGGGAATGCGGATGTTCACGCATATCTTCCGGTGCAATACGCTGCAGTGTTGATACTGCTGAGCATCTTGATCACTGTGTTCGGTGGTCTTATGCCTGCAAAATCGGCAGCGAAAAAGGATCCCGTGGCAGCGCTCAGGACAGACTGATAAAGACGGCGCCGTATCCGCACACATAATTGTGTGCGGATACGGCGCTGTTCGTTTGCTGTGAAGTGCTTTATATCAGCGGTCAGATGAGTATGCCGTCGTTGTGATCGCACTCGTGCTGTATGATCTGTGCTGCAAGCCCAGAAAAGTTCCTGCGCTGTTTTTTCCAGCTCATGTCATAGAATTCGACTTCGATGTTTTCGTATCTCGTTGTTTTTCGCTGTCCGTCAAGAGACAGACAGCCTTCTTCTGTTTCAAACGGCGAATCTTTCTCAGTTATGACCGGATTGAACATAACCATATCAAATATGCCCATATTTACGACTATTATGCGTTTCCTGATGCCGATCATATTGGCTGCCATGCCGATGCATCTGTCACTGTTTGCTTTGAGCGTATCGAGCAGGTCGCGCCCGACTGAGATGTCCTCGCGAGAGGCAGGTTCGCATTTCTGCTGCAGGAAAAAACTGTCTCTGCAGATTTCTCTTATCATGATCACTTCTCCTGTCTAAAGTATTTTTTCCGGTTTCCATTTCAGGAAATCGCCGGAGGCGAGCTTGTACTTTATTCCTGCCTTCACTCCTGTTATGCTGTCATGCCATCTGGCCGCACCGTGACAGTGAGCATAGATCACCTGTTCGACTCCGTACTGTTCTGCTATATCTGTGAAGCAGCTTTTCGTCTGAAGTATATTAGTCGGCGGATAGTGAAGAAACATAATAAATCTGCTGTATCCGTCAGCAGATGCTTTCTCAAATGATTCCCTGAGCCGGATATATTCGCGCCCGACGAGTTTCTCGGCGTGCTCGGCCTCGTCTCTGTCCCAGCCGGCGATATGTCCGTCTTCAAGATAGAACGGACCCTCGAACGTATATCCTTTTGTGCCGACGAGAGCATAATCTTCGTATGTGTAGTAATTGTTCTGCAGAAAATTAAGGCGGCCGGCGAATCTGGCATTCAGCTTTTCTGTTTTTTTAGCGTCCCAGAACATGTCATGATTGCCGCGCAGAAGTATTTTTCTTCCTGGCAGCGATTCTATGTACTTGAAGTCCATTTCGCACTGCTCCATCTTTTTGCCCCACGTGTGATCTCCGAGGAGCACGAGTGTGTCGTCGTCAGCAATCATTTTTCTGCAGTTTTTCATGAGCTTTTTTTCGTGGTTTTTCCATTCGCGGCCGAACGCCTCCATCGATTTTGAAGGTACCTGACGGCAGAGATGAAGATCGCCTATCGCATAAAGACTCATGTTGTTTTACTCCTCAGCGCTCGCAGAGGCGCGGATTGAGAGGCATTTCCCAGCCGTCATGGTCCGTGTGCAGGAGCTCTTCCGCCTTTTCGGAAAGAGGAGCACCGAAGTACTCGCTGTAGAGTTTAATGACGGCCGGATTTTCATGTGAAAACCTTATATCGCTGTTTTTGTCAAGCTTATACAGCTGGGATCCTCTCGTGTCTGTCATGCTCCATCCGTCGTGGATAGGCATTCCGCCCCCTCCCGAGCAGCCGCCGGGACATGCCATGACTTCAACAAAATCATATCTGACTCTGCCTAAGCGCAGAGCCTCGATGAGACGGCGCGTATTTGCGAGCCCCGATACGACAGCTGTTTTGATTTTTGCTCCGCTGATGTCGATGACAGCTTCTTTCCAGCCGTCCATTCCTCTGACGTTCTGAAAAGCATCGGGATCAGGATTCTTGCCTGTTACGCTGTGATAGGCTGTTCTGAGTGCTGCTTCCATGACGCCTCCGGTAACACCGAATATCTTGCCGGCGCCGGACGCGAATCCGAACGGATCGTCGAACTCAGATTCTGAAAGAAGAACAGGCCTTATATGGTCGGAGCGGAACATTCGGTTCATCTCACGGACTGTGAGGACAGTATTTACATCGGGATCACCGCATGCGTCGTTCTGATTGGGCTCAGCGCTTTCTGCTTTTTTCGCGAGACAAGGCATGATTGACACCATATAAATGCTGTGAGGATCGATGCCTTTTTCATCACGGAACCATGCTTTTACGGTTGCCGCCATCATCTGATGCGGTGATTTCGCGGTCGAGAGCTGCGGAACCATGTCAGGATACTGCGATTTGATGAAACGTATCCAGCCCGGGCAGCATGATGTAAACATCGGCTTTTCATAATGGTCCGGATTCTGCATCCGCTGCAGAAATTCAGCGGCCTCCTCCATGATCGTCATGTCGGCCCCCATATTGGTGTCGAATACGTAATCGAAGCCAAGCTTTTTCAGAGCGGTGACGAGACGTCCCTCTGATGCTTCGCTGTTGTTAAGACCAAAGTCCTCGCCCCAGCCTGCTCTGACAGCAGGAGCCACCTGCGCCACGACGATTTTTGATGGATCAGCGAGAGCAGAATATACATCTTCCGTGTCGTCACGTTCGCGGAGCGCTCCCGTTGAACAGTTTATTATGCATTGTCCGCAGTATGTGCAGTCGGCATCCGTGATTGTTCTGCCGAGTGTTACATTAATGTGTGCATGTCCTCCTGAACCTTCGAGATCCCAGATGTGCATGTCCTGAATCTTGCTGCAGACGTTTACACATCTCATGCATTTGATGCATTTGGAAGCATCGTGGATCAGGGGCGCTTTCATATTCCAGCGTCTGGCTGAAATATCAGGTGTAAACGGATTTCCGTCATGAATATTCAGGTCGTTGCAGAGTGTCTGAAGCGAGCAGTTTCCTGAGCGCACACAGCTGATGCAGTTTCCGTTGTGCTGCGACATTATCAGCTCGGCATTTATGCGTCGCGCCTCTCTGACTCTCGGACTGTTTGTATGCACATCCATGCCTTCCTGAACGACGTTGTCGCACGCGGGGACGAGGCGTTCTGTGCCTTCTATCTCAACTGTGCACATGCGGCATGCGGCGATTTCATTTATGCCTCTGAGAAAGCAGAGGTGTGGAATTGATATGCCTGCTGCCGCTGCCGCGTCCATTATAGTTGTGCCTTCCATACAGCTTACAGGCGTATTGTCAATAGTGAGATTTACCACCGTTCCTCTCTGCCTCCTTTTAATACTCCACAGCCGAAATGATCGCATCTGAGACATCTGCCGGATTCCTGGCAGGCCTCCTCGTCTGTCATACATAACTCGATCTGTTCAAAATCGCGCGAACGCTCGCCGGCAGGCCTCATGTCAGGCTGTATTCTGCCGTAAGCGCCGCAGTCGTGCATTACAGGGTGAGGTATCTCGACGCCTGATGTTATCTCGTGATTGAAGCCGAGATACTGGTCGATGTTTGCAGCTGCGACTTTTCCCGCTCCGATGGCTCTTATCGCAGTGGCGGGTCCGGAAACGCAGTCGCCGCCGGCAAATATGCCTTCGTGATCTGCAATATTTCCTGTATCGAATGCGCTGATGCTTCCTCTTACGACAGGGATGCCTGCTTCTTCAAACTCTTTTGAATCGACGCCCTGTCCTATCGCAACGATGACGATGTCGCAAGGAATAATCACTTCAGGGAGATCTGCCTTTACAGGACGCGGCCGTCCGGATTTGTCAATTGCGCCCGGAATCTGAGGCTGAACGACAAGTCCTGTTACGTTATCTCCGTCATCGAGTTCTATGCGGACCGGTGCCGACATCGTCATGATTTCGCAGCCTTCCTCGACAGCGCCTTCGATCTCATCAGGCAGAGTCGTCATATCTTCTGTTCTGCGGCGGTAGACGCATGTTACGCGGGAGGCGCCCATTCTCTTTGAGCTTCTCGTGCAGTCCATAGCGGTATTTCCTCCGCCGATTATGCAGACATTCTTTCCGGTGAAATCAGGTATGTCGCCGTCGCCGATTCTGCCGAGCAGTTCGACAGCGGAGAAGACTCCGCGACCGTTTTCGCCGGGCAGATTGAGCTTCTTGTCCTGCTGCGCGCCTATCGCGATGAAGACAGCGTCGAATTCTTCGCCGAGCTGATCAATCGTCAGGTCTTTTCCAATCGTTGTGTTTTTCTCAACTCTGATGCCCGTTGAAAGTATAGCATCTATGTCTCGCTGAAGTTCTTCTCTCGGCAGTCTGTAGCTTGGAATTCCGTATCTCAACATACCGCCGAGATATTTGTGTGCGTCGTATACTGTCACGCTGTGTCCCATGAGCGAGAGGTAATATGCGCATGAAAGTCCGCCGGGACCGCCGCCTATGACAGCGACTTTCCTGCCGGTCGGTTCGGCGCATTCAGGCACCGGCACTCTGCCTGCATTGTCGCATGCGTAGCGCTTGAGCCCTCTGATATTGATAGAGGCGTCTATCAGGCCGCGGCGGCATCTGTTTTCGCACGGATGCTCACATATCATGCCGCAGACGACAGGAAACGGGTTATCTTTTCTTATGAGCCTGACGGCATCAGAATATCTTCCTTCATGAATCAGCGCCACATATCCCGGGATGTCTACTCCGGCCGGGCAGAGCGCCGTGCATGGAATCGGCTGATTCATTGACGCAATGCACCTGTTGTGCCGTACATGCTCAAGGTAATCATCTCTGAATCCCTCAACGCCTTTAAGCACCATGGATGCGGCTTCGAATCCAATTGCGCAGTCTGCTGTGTTTTTTATTACACGCGCCGTCTGTTCTATGAGATCTACTGTCGATTCGTCGGCGCTGCCGTCAAGCACGTCGTCCATCAGCTGTTCAAGCTGCCCGAGGCCTACGCGGCACGGTACGCATTTGCCGCATGTCTGCGCGTGGCACAGTTTGAGGAACGATGCTGCCAGGTCTACAGGACACAGTCCCGGCGGGCTGGCTATTATGCGCCGCTCTACGTCTTTATACAGGCCCTCGACCGTGGTCTGAGCCTGAGAAACGGTTTTTATCGTAAGTCTGCTCAATAAAATCGTCCTTTCGAATATTGATAAATGTATAGAAGTGCAGAAGCTCTTCAGATATTATCTGACAGAAACAGTATACTATATAAATCATATGAAATTTGAGGTTTTTCATTTGATAAACAGTTGCTTTTTGAAAACAGATTATAATTTCGGGCTGTGAAAACGGACAGGATAAAAATCGCTTTTGTCCGCGGAGCGGACGCAGGCCGGCGGTTTCCTGCCTCGTTTGACGTGATTGATTCAGGTGGAGGCAGCATACAGATTCAGCAAATGTGCGCGAATTCCTTAAGCGCAGCGGAAATATAGGCTGACGGAGGTGTTGGCGCGTTATGCTTTCAAGGTACCGGACTTGAACTGCTGTCCGTAATGCGCTGGAGTTCTTATAAAGAATGCAGCAGGTTTGAGTAAGGCAGGGCTTAACCGTTCAATGCAGTACTGGTGTCAGAACATTATTTGATTGTATACATCTTGCATGCCTGCCTGGCACGTGGGATAATATAAAGCATGATTGATTTTAATTCTAAACACATGAAATAATATAACAGCGATTATTACGGGAGGAATCAGATGATAAAATTACAGGACGGCGGCGTTTTCCTAATAAACGGCACAGAAGTCATTCCTGACGGCCCGGATGCGGGAGCCGCGGCTGCATCGGCTGCAGGCAAAACGGTTTCATCGGAAGAGGCCAGGAAGGGCACGATGGCTTACAGCATTCTGGAACAGCACAACACATCCGGAAATATGAATGATCTTCAGATAAAGTTCGACAAACTCACATCTCATGACATCACATATGTCGGAATCATACAGACTGCGAGAGCGTCAGGACTTGAGAAATTCCCTGTTCCATATGTGCTCACAAACTGTCACAATTCTCTGTGCGCAGTCGGCGGCACTATAAATGAGGATGACCACATGTTCGGTCTGTCATGTGCAAAGAGATACGGCGGCATCTATGTGCCGCCCCATCAGGCTGTAATCCACCAGTATGCGAGAGAGATGCTCGCGGGCGGCGGAAAGATGATACTTGGCTCTGACTCTCACACACGCTACGGAGCTCTCGGAACTATGGCAATGGGCGAGGGCGGTCCTGAGCTCGTCAAACAGCTTCTCGGAAAAACTTATGACATTCCGATGCCGGGTGTCACGGCTGTATACATGACAGGCGCACCTGTTCCCGGTGTCGGACCTCAGGATGTGGCGCTTGCGATAATCGGGGCTGTATTCGACGGAGGATACGTCAAAAACAAGGTCATGGAGTTCGTGGGACCTGGTGTTTCAAACCTTTCAGCGGATTTCAGAATAGGCGTCGACGTCATGACGACAGAGACTACATGTCTTTCATCTATCTGGAGAACTGATGCAAAGATAAAGGATTTCTATGAAAAGCACGGACGTCCGGACGACTACAAAGAACTGAATCCTGCTCCGGTAGCATATTACGATGGATGCGTATATGTCGAGCTCGACAAGATCCGTCCTATGATCGCGATGCCGTTCCACCCGAGCAACGTATATACGATCGACGATGTGAATGCGAATCTCGAGGACGTGCTCCACGATGTAGAAAAAAAGGCAGAGACTGTACTTACAGGTGATGTGAACTTCAAGCTTACGGATAAAATTCACAATGGGCGTCTGCTTGTAGATCAGGGCATAATAGCAGGCTGTGCCGGCGGCGGATTCGAGAACATCTGTGATGCGGCTGACATCCTCAAGGGACAGTTTATCGGCAGTGACGACTTCACACTCAGCATATATCCGGCGAGCTCGCCGATTTACCTCGAACTTGCTAAAAACGGAGTTCTCGCAGATCTCATAGAGACAGGCGCTGTAGTCAAGACGGCGTTCTGCGGACCATGCTTTGGAGCGGGAGATACTCCTGCCAACGGAGATCTCTCAATCCGCCACTCCACGAGGAACTTCCCGAACAGAGAAGGTTCAAAGATACAGGAAGGCCAGATCGCGTCAGTTGCACTCATGGACGCGAGATCGATCGCCGCTACAGCAGCGAACAAAGGATATCTGACGCCTGCCACCGAGTTCGCCGGCGAATACCGCCATCCGGTATATCATTTCGACGGAACTATTTATGAAAACCGCGTGTTCGACAGCCATGGAAAAGCAGATCCTTCAGTTCCTGTACGCTTCGGACCGAACATCAAGGACTGGCCGGAGATGTCAGCGCTCCCTGAGAACCTGATAATCAAGGTCGTTTCTGAGATTCACGACCCTGTAACGACGACAGATGAGCTGATTCCTTCGGGCGAGACATCGAGCTACCGCTCAAATCCGCTGAGGCTGGCTGAATTTGCTCTCTCGAGAAAAGATCCTGAATATGTGGGCCGCGCAAAGGAGATCCAGAAGGCGCAGAAAGCGATCGAGTCCGGCAGATGCGGCGGCGACGCAGTTCCTGAGCTGAAGCCTGTCATGGCAGCCGTTCACACAAAATACCCTGATGTCAGCCACGAGAATCTCGGCGTCGGTTCGACGATATTCGCTGTAAAGCCAGGTGACGGCTCTGCGCGCGAGCAGGCGGCTTCGTGTCAGAAGGTGCTCGGCGGCTGGGCAAACATCGCGAACGAATATGCCACAAAGAGATACCGCTCTAACCTCATTAACTGGGGCATGCTCCCGTTTGTGACAGACTGCAGCGAAAAGGAGCTCCCGTTTAAAAACGGAGATTTCATATTCATCCCTGAGATCAGAAAGGCAGTAGAAAGCAAGAGCGATAAGATCACGGCATACAAAGTCGATCCTGAAGCCCAGACACTTTCGCCGTTCGAACTTTCTCTTGGAAATCTCACAGACGATGAACGCGAGATAATCCTCGACGGATGCCTTATCAACTACTACAAGGCACACATGAATTAATAAACGAAAATCGGCGCATAACGTCCGCTCTGCGGACGCAGGCGCTGCGCATGGCGGCCGGACACAGAAATTCTGAGGTCCGGCCGCTTTTCGTATGCCGTCTTTTCAGAACCATTGTTTCCTCTGCTGTTATTAATGCTGGCGTGTTCGGATGACTGGCTTTTATGCTGCGGCACAATGGCGCCGCACGCGATATCTGAGAATGCTTTTTACGTTTTCAGCAATTTCTGATTTGAAGTTCCGGATTTCATGTTATGAGGAATGCTGCATTGATGATGTCTCAGGATCATTCCGGCATGAACATTGGTTTTCTGCAGGATTATATATTTCTCTTCCGCAAATCGGATTAACATAACATCTGACCTATACGGACTATTGGATTCATGTATTTTACTGATCAGAGTTTCTGCGCTAATATAATGTCGCAGGGAGGGAAAACAATAGGAAACGTATGAAAAATAAAAGAATTATATAAAATAAAAAGATAATTCATTGAATTACAGGAGGAAATAAAATGAAAATTTCAGCAAGAAACCAGTTCGCAGGAAAAGTTACAGCTGTTAAGGAAGGCGCAGTAAACGGCATCGTTACTATCGATGTAAATGGAACTCCTGTTACAGCTACGATCAGCATGGCTTCTATCAAGGAGCTCGGCCTTGAAGCAGGCAGGGACGCTGTCGCAGTAGTCAAAGCTACTGAAGTTATGATAGGCGAGGGCAGCCTCACTCTTTCAGCGAGAAACCAGTTTGCAGGCAAGGTTGTTTCAGTTGAAAAAGGAGCTGTAAATGATATTGTAAAGCTCGACACAGTAATCGGAACAGTGACTGCAACAATTTCTGACGGCGCTGTCCAGGAACTCGGCCTCGAAGCAGGCAAGGATGCTGTAGCTGTAATTAAAGCTACTTCGGTCATGATCGGCATCGAATAATCGAATAATACGAGAATTTATATACAAAAATAAACATTAAAGTCGTCAGACCGACATATGGAAACGCCAGCCGCGAGATTTCAGGCTGGCGTTTCTATTTATATGAGGCGGTAAATGATATATTTTATGTTTCTATTGTATGCATGCAATGATATAATTCTACCGATGCATGTCCGCTGATTTAAGCTGTGGATGTGTCGTCGCAGCCAGATCATCAGAGGAAGTAACGGAAATAAAAATGGAATATTGGGATATTTACGACAGCGAAAAACAAAGAACAGGCAGGAAAATGGCCAGAAACGACTGGCACATGGTTCCGGGTGAATATCATCTCACGGTACTCGGCGCAGTAATGAGACCGGACGGAAAATATCTGATCACGAAACGGCGCGATGATAAGGAATGGGCGCCCGGAAGCTGGGAAATTCCAGGCGGCGGAGTGACGGCCGGCGAGGAATCAGCTGATGCAGTCGTACGTGAGATACGCGAAGAAACAGGAATCGATGTCTCGGATGCCGCGGGCGGTTTTGTTTTTACATATAAGCGTACTAACCCCGAGGAACAGAACAACTATTTCGTAGATGTATACAAATTCGTTAAAGATTTCGATGAATCAGATGTCAGAGTTCAGGAATCAGAGGTCGCCGGCTACAGGCTTGCTGATGCCGATGAGATCAGAGATCTTGGCAGGCAGGGAATCTTTATGCATTACAGCAGCATAAAGGATATATTTGATAAGTGATTTGATCACGCTGTACGGCGCGACGCGAGCATGCCTATTGCGACTCCTGCAAGACAGAGTCCCGCACTGAGAATCATATATATAAGCGCGGCTTCATGGCGGCCTTGTTTCATGAGGTTATATGATTCGAGCGAAAACGTCGAAAACGTCGTGAATCCGCCGCACAGGCCCGTCTTGAGAAAAAGGACAGCGCCGCCGCCGAGCCCGCCGCGTTCAGATGTTCCTGCAATAAAACCTATAAGCAGCGCTCCGATAAAATTCGTCACAAGCGTCAGAACAGGAAATGTCCCTCTGTATGGCATCAGACTTATGAGATAACGGAGCACAGCGCCCGCGGCGCCTCCTGCTCCGACTAATAGCAGTTCCATAAGTATTTACTCATATCCTTTCAGAAAAATTATTATAATCTTCAGCACAATAATACTATTTTAGAACAATTATCTTAAAAAGACGCAGATATTTTTTAAATATTATTTCCGGATACAGATTTTCCTGAAAGTTTATGCATATTTGTAAGGTAATGTTACGCTGTCTGCTTTAATATTTGCATATTATATATATCTTTCTGAAAAAATTAACAAAAGTAACAATAATCAATGGAAATTTTATATTAATTGCAATATATTATATATATACGATACATATTTTATCATGATGTACAGTTAAAATTATACATATGCAGCGGAAAATATGCATAGCAGGTCATGATTTTTATGGTGGCCGGTATTATATCGGATCATAATTTGTTGTTCACACTGCAGAAACTGCAGTCTTCCGCGCCGATGGATATAAGTTTTACGAAAGGAAGCAGGAATCAATGTATTTTTCACAGGGAAGAAAGGCACAGTGAAAAATATATAATCGCTTTTGTTTTGGGCTGTCTGCTGGTTTTCCCACTGCAGACAGAAATATGAGGACTGGAAATATGGCTGTAGAGTACACTAAATTATGGAAAATGCTGATAGATAAACGCCTAAAACGCACAGAGATGGCACGTGCGGCGGGAATCAGCGGAAATATTCTGGCAAAATTGGGAAAAGATGAATATGTTTCTCTTGAAAGCCTTGAAAAAATATGCCGCTGTCTCGACTGCGACATCGGAGATATTGTATCTATTGACAGATCAAAAGATGAGGATCCCGAAAGGTGATAAACAGTGATACAATAAAAGTGATTTTTAGTTAATGCAGTATATTGCCTTTAAGGAGGAAAAACATGACCGAATATAAACCTGTCAAATCCGGCAAAGTCCGTGAAATCTACGATATCGGAGACAGCCTGATTATGGTCGCTACAGACAGGATATCTGCATTTGATCATATACTTAAAAACGATGTCAGGAACAAGGGTGCGGTTCTCACTCAGATGTCGAAGTTCTGGTTTGACTTTACGAAGGATATCGTTCCGAACCACATGATATCGATCGACACGGCCGATATGCCTGAGTTTTTCAGGAAACCTGAGTTTGACGGAAACAGCATGCTCTGTAAAAAGCTGCACATGATTCCGGTAGAGTGCATAGTCAGGGGATATATCACAGGCAGCGGCTGGGCCGGATACCGTGAAAACGGCATGGTGTGCGGTATAAAGCTCCCGGAGGGACTTCAGGAATCGCAGAAGCTGGAGACTCCGCTGTACACTCCGAGCACAAAAGCTGAAATCGGTGATCATGACGAAAACGTGTCGTTTGAGAAGACAATAGACGTAATTGAAAAGGAATTCCCGGGAAAAGGACGCGAATATGCTGAAAAGGTGAGAGATTATACTCTTGCTTTATATAACAAATGTGCAGAATACGCTCTCGGCAGGGGAATTATCATTGCGGACACTAAGTTCGAGTTTGGTGTCAATGAGGACGGCGAAGTGGTTCTCGGGGATGAAATGCTCACTCCTGACAGCTCGAGATTCTGGCCGCTCGAGGGATATGAAGCTGGAAAATCACAGCCTTCATACGACAAGCAGTTCGTGAGAGACTGGCTCAAATCAAATCCTGACAGCGATTACAATCTCCCTCAGGATGTCATAGACAAGACTATAGACAAATATAAGGAAGCGTTCAAGCTCCTTACGGGAAAGGATTTTCAGGTAAAATAAAATGTCATCCGGAGCGCTGCTTTGGTTTGCGGCTGCCGCCGTGCTGCTCGCGGTCGTGATCTTTACGAGACCTAAGGGTCCGGACGGCAGATAGCATCTTTTGTATTATCTGACCGCGGAGCGGTCGTGAGGCCCTTTTGCCTTTTTTCAGGCGGAAGGGCCCGTTATCTTTTAGAACATATTAAGTTTTTATAAATTAAATTCTGAATTTGCATCAATTTTTATGACATGTGTTATACTCTATCGAGCAGATAAAACAGGAAAAATAGTGCCGCGCTGCAACAGCCTTATATGATATCATGGCTTATCTTCGCGGAGAAAGCTTGGGGCGGACGGTTCTTACGGGAGACTGTATTATGCATTCTGGTAAATCCGGAGAAAATATCAAAACAAGGCTGAGAGGCTTGTGGCCTTATACTTTTTTTGCAGTCAGTGTGCTGACTGTCGTTATGGTTCTGACAAAGGACGAATTTTTTTATGGATCGAGTCTCGACTGGAACGTGCAGCATATCGTCGTTCCGGATCATCTGAGACAGATATTCTACAATACCGGTGTACTGTTTCCGCAGTTCGATCCTGATATCGGCGGCGGTCAGAACATGTATTTTCTGGCTTATTACGGGTATATGAGTCCGGTCATACTGTTCTCATATCTGCTGCCATGGGTCAGCATGAGGACATATATAGAATGTGCGGCTGTCATTTCGGTCATAGCATCGGTATGTCTCGTTTACAGATGGCTCAGACAGAAGTGCAGCTTCACGTCAGCTATGTTTGCGGCACTGATGTTTGAATTTGCTGTTCCGCTGATATTCCACAGTCACAGGCAGATAATGTTCGTGATATACATGCCGTTTCTTGTGCTGGCGTTTATCGGCGCGGACCGCTATCTGAGAGGAAAATCGCCTCTGCTGATGATGATAAGCATCGTTTTCGTTATATTCACGAGCTTTTATTTCAGTGTCGGAGGGATAATCGCACTGGCGTTCTATCTTCTTATCGAATATGTGAAGATAAGAGAGGAGAGCGGGCTGAAGATAGGAACGTCCGAAATGCTTAAGAAGGCGCTGAGAGCGGCATGTGCTGTCACAGTGTCGATTATGACGGCCGGAGTGCTGCTGATCCCGGAGCTTGCTGCGATCAGAGGAAACAGGTGTGCAAACAATGCGTCATATTCGCTTTATGATCTGCTGATTCCGAATCCGGCAGAGGGCGGGCCGTTTTACGGCAGTTCAACTATGGGAATGACGGCTGCTTTTGCGGTTGCTGTCATAGTCTGCATGATATCGCGGAAACACTGGCAGAGATTTCTCGGAATACTTCTGGCTGTGATTTCATGTGAGAACATATTTGTATATGCGCTCAACGGAAACATGTATCTTGATGGAAAGGTCATGATTCCGTTCCTGCCTCTGGCGGCATACGCTTTTGCTGCTTTTTCGGAAAAACTCAGGAGGCATGATCTGAATTTTCCGGCTGTTGCTGTGCTTTCTGCAGCTCTGTGCGTGCTCGTGTTCGTTCAGAGCGAGGAATCGTGGATGCCGAAGATGCTCGCTATAGATACGTCATTTACGCTTGTAATGGTCGCACTGTCGCAGTATAGCGGAGGCAGAAACGGTGCGCTCACGGTGATGGTGCTGATTGCTGCTCTCGTTTCATTTTCGGCGAGTTCAGACGACAGCTTTGTCTCAAAATATGACGGTCTGGATGACGACCTGAAAATAGAGACGAGCCTTGCGGAATACGCGAGGACGATAGACGGGTCACTTTACAGGACAGGAAATCTTTACAATTCAGCATATACGGTAGACAGGATTTTTTATAGCGGCTGCCTGAGCTCGACAAATTATCTTTCTGTCAGCAATTCGCATTACCTTGATTTCAGTTCAGATGCTCTTTACGCTGACCAGGCATCGCGCAACAGCATGATAAAATATCAGCAGAAAAGTCTGCTGATGAATATGGTCATGGGTAATAAATATATGATATCGTCCGGCTCGCCTGGCACCGGGTATCTTCAGGTAGCAGAGAAGGGCGGCGTATCGCTGTGGGTTAACAGATACGCGTGGCCGATGGCTTTCGTGACACACAACACAATGAACACATCAGACTACGCCAGTCTGAACAGAGCTGAGCAGGCGGCCGCGCTCATGACTCACGCTGTGTCAGATGCCGTTAAGACAACATCTGATGCTCCTTCAGTGAAGAATGTGAAAACAGACGGTTTCTACGATTTCATAGACACGTCAGACAGAGACATAGAGGCAAAGAAGATATCAGATACTGAGTATGATCTCAATGTTTCAGCTGCTCAGAAAGAGACTGTGACGTTCAGGAAACCTCAGAAAAACAAGGTGCTGCTCGTCAGCATGAATGTTGATAACGGAGATCCGAAGACGGGGTCCGAGGCAGACATGAGCGGGAGCGCATCCGGCGACACCGAGATCATCGTAAACGGTATAAAAAACAAACTGAGTAATCCAACATGGAAATATTACAACGGAAATCAGCGGTTCGAGTACGTCGTCACGTCAGACAGTCCTATAAAGACGTTGAGCGTGACTTTCGGTAAGGGCAGATATAAAGTATCTGATTTTGAGGTTTACTCGCTCGATATTGATGATATAATTGCGGCTGAAGAAAGTTTTGACGGGTTTGAACAGGTTTCGGACAGCAGCGGCAATGTTGTTTATCCGGCAGATCTGAGCAAGGGTGTCATTCTTAACGGAAAAGTAACCGCCGACGGAGACGGATATTTCATGACGACGATACCGTATGATGAGAATTTCACATTCTATGTCGACGGAAAGGAAACAAAATATTATCTTACAGACGGAGCGTTCATGGGCTTTCCACTGAGCAGCGGCGAGCACACGATAAGAGCTGTATATCGCAACGGTGCAGCATACACTGGAGCAGCTGTTTCAGCAGCAGGCACTGCGATAATAATATTATGGGCAGCGATTCACGCTCTGCGCGTAAGAAGAAAAAATAACGGGGAAAAAACAGATAACGGGGTGAATAAAAGTGATCAGTGAATTGAAAAAGGATCTGGCGAGGGCTGTTTCGCTTGGTCCGATAGGTTTTGTAAAATACTTCATGGTTAAATATCGTGAGCTGATAATGTACTGTGTGATGGGAGCCCTGACTACAGTCGTATATTTTGCAGTTTATGCGCTGTTCAAGCATCTTGGCATGCACTTCATGGCAAATTCGTGTGTGTCGTGGGCTGCTGCGGTAATGTTTGCTTTCATAACAAACAAGTATTTAGTGTTCAGAAGCATGAAAAACGAGCATTTCCTGAGTGAGATGATAAAGTTCTTCGGCGCGAGGGCCACGACTTTGATCATGGACCTTGGCATAACGTGGCTGATGATCAGCGCGCTCGGCGTCGGCGAATGGCCTACAAAGGTAACATCACAGATTGCGGTCATGATACTGAACTACGTTTTCAGCAAGCTCTTTGTATTCACTTCGGTCAGACAGAAAAGCGGATCAGGCATAATGCATAATATGAGGCATGCGGCCTTCGGAAGGGAGTCTGACAAATAGATGAAGAAAATTTCAGTTATCGTTCCATGCTATAACGAAGCAGATACAATAGATCTTTTCTACAAGGCCATAGTCAGGCAGGCAAAGCTGCTCCAGCAATATGAGTTTGAATTCATATTTGTCGATGACGGTTCAAACGATGCTACGCTTGCGAAGCTGAGAGCGCTCGGCAGCAGCGATGAACGCGTCAGATACATTTCATTTTCGAGAAATTTCGGCAAGGAATCAGCTATGCTGGCCGGATTCCGGGCGTCTGCCGGCGAATACATCCTCACAATGGACGCCGACCTTCAGGATCCTCCTGATATGATACCGGAGATGCTTTCTGCTGTTGTAAACGAAGGGTTTGACTGCGCTGCAGCCAGGCGCGTCACGAGAGAAGGCGAATCAGCTGTAAGGAGCTTCTTTGCCAGAAGATTTTACGGAATAATGGACCGTATATCAGATGTACATCTGGCGCAGGGCGAACGTGATTTCAGAATAATGACTCGCAGGTATCTCGACGATGTGCTGAGACTGTGTGAGCATAACAGATTCAGCAAAGGAATATTTGCGTGGGTCGGATATAATACAAAATGGTTCGAGTATAAAAATGTGGAGAGATCCGCGGGAACATCGTCATGGTCGTTTAAAAATCTGACTAAATACGCGCTTCAGGGGATAATATCGTTTTCTTCGTTTCCGGCTGTGTTTCCCGCTTACGCCGGAGCAGTGACCGGCGCGTTTTCAATTGTGATGGCCGTCATACTGCTTATACTCAAATTTGGTACGTCCGTTTCGGTGAATCCGCTGCTGTGGATCGTATGTCTATTGGTATTTCTGGCATCGCTTGTATTTGATTTTCAGGGCATTACAGGTGCGTACATTACTCAGGCTCTTGCTGAGGACAGGAACAGACCTCAGTATCTCATAAAAGAGACGGATGAAGATAAAGTGGAACTTCACAGTGCTCAGAAAGACGTTCTCGAGTAGCGGTGTGCTGTGATCATGAACCGTCTCACAGCGTAATAGTCCGGAAGAGTGCATGTGTTTAATATCGCGATGACAGAAAGCTGTCTTTCATGTTATACTGATCAGATAAGAGACATTCTTTCGTGTTTATGAGCTGGTATCAATATGAATAATAAAATTGTGATAATTACAGGAAGCCCAAGACGCAGAGGCAACTGCTCGCGCCTGGCGGCTTCATTTGAAAAGAGGCTGAATGAGCTCGGATGCGAAACAGCTGTATATAATGCATGCAGTTTTTCAGCCTGCGACTGGTCAGGAAGCGGCGCATATTTCAATGATGCGGACCGCTCTGACGACAGTGAGGCGTATCTCGAACTGCTGAAAAAAGATATCGGTGAAGCGCACGGAGTCGTACTGGCCGTTCCTGTCTACGTATATGGAATGCCGGCTCAGGTGCTCGCTATGCTCGATAAAATCGCTTCGGCGGTAAAGTCCGGCGAGATTTCTGGCCGTAAAAGATGCGCGCTAATTTCGTGCTGCGCGCAGAAAAAGATATCAGTGTTCAATGGCATAAAATTTACATATGAGCATGTTGTCAAAGCTCTGGGCTGGGAAAACAGCGGAGAACTGCTGCTGACGTCCCTGTGGAAGAGATCTGACGCAGACAAGCACGGTGCTGCAGATGAAGCTTATGCATTTGCCGATAAATTTGCAGCTCAGGATGCTGAAGAAAAGAAAATGCCGGTAGACACGGAAGGTCCCGTAAATGGCGGTTTGACGGTTTCATCGCTTATTAACGATACGCTTCCCTCGTGGCTGTTTGAATAGAATACGTGCTGTCAGCCATCTCTTTTAAAAACGAATTATAAAAATAAAAATTGATTAAAAGCGGCCGCGGACAATCTGGTTCCGCGGCCGCTTTCCTGTTTTCGTTAATACCGCCTGCACTGCGCATGCCCGTATTAAACAGCTTTTATCACGTCCGAGATTTCGCTTACAGTAATAAACGCCTTCGGGTCTATTTCAACGACGATGTCTTTAAGTTTTATCATCTGGAATCTGTTGAGTATGACATATACGACAGTCTTGTCGTCGCCTGAGTACCATCCATGAGCGTCCATTGTCGTTATGCCGTGCTTGAATTCCTCTGAAAGAGCTGAGCATATTTCGTCGCCCTTGCTTGTGACGATGAATACCTGCTTGCTCCTGTCGAGACCCTCTGTGATGAAGTCGATCGTTTTCAGCGAGACTTCATATGCGACCATTGAGTATAACGGAAGAATCCAGTCTTGGATGACGAAGCCGCATACGATGAACAGAATCACGTTGTAGATCATGAGAAGCGAGCTGACAGCTATGCCTGTTTTATTCGATATGACTACGGAAAGAACCTCAATGCCGTCGATAGCGCCTCCTGAGCGAATCGCAAATCCGCTTCCTATCCCGCATATCAGACCTCCGAATATGCAGCACAGAAATGTTTCATGACCGACGACAGGAGAATACCCTATAGTCTCCGAGTGGAAATACTCACCCAGAAAATGTGTTGCAATAGCGAAAACAGCTACCGCATAGATAGCATAGACTGTAAATACGAGACCTTCTTCGCGCAAGCCGTACAGGATAAGCGGTATATTGAGAACCAGCAGGAAAACGGGCAGTGAAAGGAATGAAGGCGTAACGCTCGCGAGAAGCATAGATGTGCCGGCAACTCCGCTGTCATATAATCCTACGGGCTGCAGAAACACGGTTATTCCGAGTGAACTTATGATTCCGGCCAGCGTAAAATAGATGAATTTTACCGGCTTTATCTTTTCTTTGCGTTTTCCGCTCAATTTTCATCATCCTTTCCTTCTTGCTCCTCGATTTTCTGTTTTAAATAAGACAGATCGAGCCTGTTTTCTGCAATGCTGTTTTCGTTTTCGTGCAGTATGGCGCGTATGCGTTCGTTCACAGATCTGACTTCCTTTTCGAATTCATGTGATGAGATCAGATGAGCTCCTTCGCCGAGTATGATCGTTTGTTCAAGCCCGTCAGACGTCACGACTGTTATGTCGAACAGGTTTTTATTGTCGTGTGTGAATTTTTCAATATATGTGTCGGCGGTCTGTGCCGTTTTAGTGAATATGACATGGATGTTTCCATAATCCAATGTCTCTTCGGGATGCTGCTTTATTTTGTATGCATCGAATACAGCTATGATCTCATAGTCAGTCATACTTCCGTAATTGGAAAGTATGTCGAGCATGTGGATTCTCGCCGAATCTATGTTAACAGCAGCCAGTGATGACAGCTCGTTCCAGGCGAATATGACATTGTATCCGTCTACGAGCATGAATTTTTTATTCGGCGCTGCCGGCGCACTGTTTACGCGGGATTCAGAGGATATATTCCTTTGAGTAATTGTTTTCCCGAACTTCTTCCGGAGGCCGCCACGGCTGCTGTTAGCATAGTACGTTTTGTTTATTATCGCTTCGACTTCATCAGGGCTTATCCATAAATCTTCTGCTCTGCCGGTTTTTTCGGCAGACTGCTTTCCGCTGTCCTGTTCGTCTCTGCGCCCGAGAACAGCCGGTATGTGCATGTAATTCGGAACCTCATACCATGGGACAGCGAAACCTGCTCCGTGCGCGCAGAATATAGAATATGAAGGATTTTCCGTGTCTGCGTCGGGATCGTAGCCGAACTTCCTTATGATCTGCTCGGAGTCGAGACATGGCCTGTATCCGCCGAATGAGAGTGAGAGACGGCCGAGTCCCCTTGAGTAATAAGTGACTGTGCTATGATAATTCTGTATCTTTGATACAGGTGCGAGTCCTGTAAGAATGGATGTATCAGTGTTCTGCTCTATGCTTGTATCTTCAGCAGACATGCCGTCCAGATCTGTCATGGCGCGGCCGGCGTATTCGGACGGAAGCTCGAGCACATATGAGTAGTATGGTTCGAGTAGAACGTTCTCCGCATTCATGAGTCCCTGCCGGACAGCTCTGTATGTCGCCTGCCGGAAATCTCCGCCTTCAGTGTGTTTCGGGTTCGCGCGCCCGGCTGCGATTGTGAATCGAACGTCTGTCAGCGGAGATCCAGTTAACACGCCCGGAAATTCGCGTTCCTCGAGATGTGTTTTTATCAGGCGCTGCCAGTTTGTTGCCAGGACATCAGAGCTTACAGCGCTGTCAACTGTAATTCCGCTGCCGGGCGTGCCAGGTGATATTATTATGTGTACCTCAGCGTAGTGTCTGAGCGGTTCATAGTGTCCTATTCCTTCTGCGGGAGCGGCGACTGTTTCTTTATACATAACAGTGCCGTCCGCAAACGAGATATCTGTACCGAGCCGTTCCTTTATAACAGTTGTAAGAACCTCAGTCTGAACAGCTCCCATTATTCTGACCTGAATTTCGCCGAGCTGTTCGTTCCAGACAGGATGCAGTTCAGGAATCTCGTCCTCGAGTTCGTGCAGCTGGAGGAACAGCATGCGGGGATCTGTGCCGTCAGGCGGCACGAGCCTGTAGAGAAGGACAGGAGTGGTGATCGGCTCGTGAGCGTCAGGCTCGAATCCTAATCCGTCTCCCTGCTTTGCAGAAGAAATGCCGGTGACAGCGCAGACTGTCCCTGCCGGAGCACTCTGCACCTCGCGGTATGATGCACCGTTGTAAAGCCTGATCGAGTTTACTTTTTCCTTCCAGGCTCCGTCTCCGCTGCCGCCTGACAGTTCGTCCTTTACATTCAGGATGCCTCCGGTTACCTTGAGATGGGTCAGGCGCGCTCCGCGCCCGCCGCGCGATATCTTGAACACGCGCGCACCGAACTCATCCGGATAATGCGGAGGCTCGGCGTAAAGCGAGAGTGTCTCTGCGAATTCGCTGATTCCCGTCATCCTGAGCGCCGAGCCGGCAGATACCGGAAATATTTTTCTGATTCTTATGGCG
Organism: uncultured Eubacteriales bacterium; assembly: GCA_902796965.1. Lineage (GTDB taxonomy): Bacteria > Bacillota > Clostridia > Peptostreptococcales > Anaerovoracaceae > RUG708. Next base: position 45,444 of record CADBRA010000021.1, read on the forward strand.
GCGCGCACATCGTCGTCACTGATGTCGCCTGTGTCAAGATATCGCGCAAGCATTCCGTCGTCGCACACGGCTATGTTTTCCTCCCAATCCGAGGAGTTCCTGTCAGTGAAGCTGACGCATGACGTACCAAATTCGGAGCGGAGCTCCTCCATGACAGCGGAGCTGTCGTATCCCGGCTGATCTGTCTTGTTTATAAATATGAAGACAGGCACGCTGTATTTTTCCAGCAGCTTCCAAAGGCTGCGAGTATGTGTCTGGATTCCGTCTGAAGCGCTTATCACGAGTATGGCGCAGTCGAGTATGCCGAGAACGCGTTCTGTTTCGGCAGTGAAGTCCGCGTGGCCGGGCGTGTCGATAAGCTGTATGTTGAGACTGCCGAGAGTGAACCTCGCTTCTTTCGAGTAAATGGTAATGCCGCGGTCTTTTTCTATTTGGTCAGTATCGAGAAATGCGTCTCCATGGTCGACGCGGCCGGCATGTTTTATCGCGCCGGCTGTGAAAAGAAGGGCTTCAGACAGTGTCGTCTTGCCGGCGTCGACGTGGGCCAGTATTCCAAGGGTTAAATCTTTCATTGGATTTTTCCTTAACCAATCTGCTGTGTGGTATAATAAACCTCTGAATAAATCACGAGGAATTTTATGTTCTGTATGATGATCAGATAAAATAAAAATACGGCTTTTTACCGTAAATATAATTAATTATATCACACGGACAGCTGCGTCACACGGCTGTTTTAAGTCTGTGCCGTGCTGAAGCGGCAGAACCGGAGGATTCATATGAAAGACGGTATCCTGATAGAACTTAAGACGGAAAGAGGATCTGAAAATCTGCCTGTGCCGCGCGGCACTTCAATAAAAGAGATTGCCGACAGATTTTATACGTGTTCAGGCAGAATGAATCCTGTCTTCGCTATGACAAATGGAATTCCGCGCGATCTTATGCATGAGCTGAGACATTCATGTACGCTTCAATTTATCGATATGAGATCGCGGATAGCACGTCTCGCATATCAGCGCACCGTTTATTTCATATATAAAATCGCGCTTCACGATATAATGCCTGACAATGATTCCGTCCTCAGATATCCTCTGAATGACGGTCTGCTCGTCGATTTTGATCATCCGGTGAGCAACGCGAAAGAGGTTGCATACAGGATAGAAAACAGGATGAAGGAAATCATCGCATCGAAGGCTGTTTTCGACAGACGGATAATAAAGCGTGAGGAGATTCTGTCGGCAGACAGTCCTGACTGCATAACGTCCAAAATGGCTTATCTTGTACAGACGAGCGACGTTCAGGAAGTATATCAGTTTTCTTATGGCGATTACACAGCTGTGTTCTTCGATCCGATCATGCGATGTGCGGAGTATATAGATATTTTTGAGATCATTCCGTACGACGGCAATATAATAATCAGAGTTCCGCATTTCGCCTGCCCGAACGGACTCCGCGAATACAGAGACGATAAAAAGTTGTATAAATCGTTCAATGACCTCGTAAGATGGAGGAATTACATCGGTGTAAAGTATGTGGGAGACCTCAACAGAAAGGTTCTTAACGGTGAGTGGCGTGATCTGATCCTGATCAGCGAGGCTCAGCACGAAAAGAAGATAGCGAAGATAGCCGATCAGATAAAGCAAAGTGGCAGAAGGATCGTGCTCATAGCTGGTCCATCTGCGTCAGGAAAGACGACATTTGCGCAGAGGCTCTGCATACAGCTGCGAGTAAACGGTCTCAAGCCTCTTTATATGGGCACAGATGATTATTTCCGCGAGAGAAGCGAACTGATTCCTGACAAAAACGGCAAGCTGAACTTCGAGGATCTTTCTGCTGTCGACATCGATCTTTTCAATGATCAGATGAACGCACTTCTGCGCGGCGAAGAAGTAGACATGCCTGTTTTTGACTTCATAACCGGCTCAAAGAGATACGGCACGAGGATTACAAGAGCCGAAAGTGACCAGCCGATAGTAATAGAGGGTATTCACGCACTGAATCCCGGTCTTACAGGGCACATAGATGCTGACCAGAAATTCAAAATATATATCAGTCCTCTGACCGCACTCAATATAGATCCGAACAACAGAATACCTGTCACGGATCTGAGGCTCCTCAGGCGTATGGCAAGAGATATGAGATCGAGAGGCAGGACGGCGGAAGATACGCTTGAACAGTGGAATGACGTCAGAAAGGGCGAGGAAAAGAATATATTCCCGTTCAATGGTGAAGCTGATGTGCTCTTCAATTCTACTGCAGTTTATGAGCTGGCCGTTCTGCGCCCTCTTGTTGAGGACGGACTTAATTCAGTGGAGCCCGGAGACGAGAAGTATCTCGAGGCGCAGAGACTCCTCAGAATTCTCAGATGCGTGCGCCCTATAACCGACTACAGCATAATCAGTACAAATTCGATTATGCGCGAGTTCATCGGCGGAGGAATCTGGGTAAGATAAGAAAAATTCAGCGCAGATGCGTCTTAGAGGCGAAAATCGGAAATATTGCATTGTGGCTTCACGGACGTGCTGCTTCAGCTGTTCAGAATAAGTTATCAGGAAGATATCAGGGAATTAGCGATCATGGAAAAAATATATTTAGGCTGTCATCTTTCGGTTGCGAAGGGTTATGCAGCGGCTGCGAAACAGGCTGTTTCGATAGGAGCGAACACATTTCAGTTTTTTACGAGAAATCCGAGAGGTGGCAGGGTCAGAAAAAAGGATGAAAAGGATATAGCAAAGCTCGCTGAGATAATGGAAGAGTACGATTTCGGACCTCTGCTGGCTCACGCTCCGTACACCATGAATCTCTGCTCTGCAAAAGAAGATGTAAGAGAATTTGCCCGGAAAATATTCAAAGAAGATATAGAGCGGATGAATGACCTGCCGCGCGCGAGATTTTTGTTTCATCCGGGAAGCCACACCGGCCAGGGAGCAGAAAAGGGAATACAGATGATAGTTGACGCAATAAACGAAGCCGTCACGGATGATGAAGGACCTGCAGTTTTGCTCGAAGGCATGTCTGGCAAGGGTTCCGAAGTCGGGAGAAATTTCGACGAGCTCAGGCAGATAATACAGGGAGCTGATCACAGCAGAAGACTCGGCATTATCATAGATACGTGCCATATGCATGCAGCCGGATACGATATAGTAAATAACCTCGAAGGTGTGCTTGACGAAATCGATGAAAAGATAGGCCTTGACAGAGTTATGGGTGTTCACGTCAACGATGATATGAACGAGCTCGGTTCTCATAAAGACAGACATCAGGCCATAGGAAAAGGTACGATCGGGCTCGGCGCGATAGCTGCGGTAGTTTCAAATGAAAGACTCGCCGGCCGACCGTTCAATCTCGAGACACCTCACGATGACATCTCTGAGTACGGAGACGAGATCAGAATGATCAGAGAAGCGATTGGAGCTGCGCCTGCCAGATAGTTTATACTCAGACAGGAAACAAGCGTGAATTGCATGCCTTGGGTGCTGCGTCAACATAAACGTTTGATGCGCTGATCGATATCGCGGTTATTTTACGAAAACCAAAAGCCTGCGCCGGGCGCGCCTCAAACAGCCGCACCGGGTTCCTGCAGGCGTTTAATTTAATACAAAAACAGAAATGATACAGGAGAAATTACGGATCGGAATATGCAGAGAAACAACGAAATAAGTTATCTTGCAGACCTCAATGACAGACAATATGAGGCAGCTGTAAATACAGAAGGACCTATGCTTATACTTGCCGGCGCCGGAAGCGGCAAGACAAGTACTATGACGAGGCGGATCGCGTACATGATACGGGAAAAGAATATCCAGCCATACAACATGCTGGCTGTTACATTCACAAACAAAGCCGCAGCTGAGATGCGCGAAAGAGTCGAAGCGCTCGTCGGCGGAGACATACGCATGTGGATCATGACATTTCACTCAGCATGCCTCAGAATACTGCGCATGAACGCTGAAAAAGCGGGATACATGCCAAATCTGACGGTATACGATCCTGTTGATCAGAAGACAGTCATAAAAAACTGCATAAAGGCGGCGGGAGCAGATGACAAAGTTTATACGCCGAAGATCGTGCTGGGGCGCATCAGCAAGGCAAAAGAGCGTGGCCTGGACAGTGCAGCTTATGCAGCTGAAGCGGGATCTGCCAAGGAACGGACTATTGCAAATCTCTATGCCAGATATGAGACTCAGCTAATGAAAAACAACGCCGTGGACTTCGACGATATGATCTGGCGCACCGTTAAAATGTTTGACGGACACCCTGAGGTCCTCGAAAAATACAGAGAGCGTTTCCAATACATAATGGTTGACGAGTACCAGGACACTAATGCGATGCAGTACAGGCTCGTGAAGATGCTGGCTGGAACGCGCAGGAACATCTGTGTCGTCGGAGACGACGATCAGTGCATTTACGAATGGCGCGGAGCAGATATCAGCAATATTCTTTCATTTGAAAAGGACTTTCCCGGAGCGCGTGTTATCAAGCTCGAGCAGAACTACCGTTCTGATGGAAACATACTTAAAGCCGCACACAGCGTAATTTCGCACAACACACAGCGTAAAGACAAGAAGCTGTGGACGGCTGCTGACGACGGAAGTCAAATCACATACAAGAGGCTTGATAACGAGAGGGAAGAGGCATCATATATCGCGGACGAGATTTCAGAGCTCACATTCAGCGAAGGGCGCCGCTACAGCGATTTTGCCGTCCTCTACAGGACGAACGCCCAGTCGAGGACATTCGAGGAAACATTCGTATCAAGGGGAATTCCGTATCTGCTCAGAGGCAGTCTGAGATTCTACGACCGCAAAGAGATAAAGGATCTGATCGCATATATGCGTCTTGTAGTGAATCCTGATGACGATATCGCGCTCATGCGAGTTATAAACGAGCCTAAGCGCGGAGTCGGCCCGAAGACTGTGGAGAAACTCGGTGTCCTTGCACAGCAGCGTGGAACGAGCATACTCAGGCTCATGACGGACGAATCTGTAACTGGCGGGCTCTCAGGAAAAGCAGCGTCGGCGATCCGCGGTTTCGTAAGCTTGATCGCAGAATGCAGAGCAGCGATGGACGATCTCGGAGTAGAGGACATCTACGACCGTCTTCTCGCAGGAAGCGGATATCTCAGAGCTCTCGAAAACGCTGATAACGACGAAGCTCAGAGCAGGCTCGAAAATCTCATGGAGTTCAAGTCGGCCATCGGCGAAAGAGAGAGCGCTGATCCTGAGATGACACTCTCTGATTTTCTTGAAAACATTACGCTCGATGCTGAAGTGGAAAAGACAGACGACGACGCCTCCGGCGACAAAGTCGTGCTAATGACGCTTCACAGCGCCAAGGGACTTGAATTCCCTGTTGTCTTTATGCCTGGACTCGAGGACGGCCTTTTTCCGGGATACAGAGCCATGGATACAGAAGAGGGAATTTCAGAGGAGCGCCGCCTCTGCTATGTTGGAATAACAAGAGCTGAGAAAAAGCTTTATATGACCAGTGCGAAGACAAGAACACTATACGGAAAGACTGATTATACAAAGGAATCTCAGTTTCTTTCTGAACTCGATCCGAATCTGCTCGACGGCAGATCGGACGAGATTGGAGCTGGCTCGTTTGCGGTCAGAACAGACGGCTACAGGACGGACGTGCACTATACGCCGTCGAACAGACCGTTTGATCCTATAAGAGCACAGGCTGACAAGATAAAGAAGAAAAACAATGATATCCAGAAGAAAGCGGCATCGGCGGCCGGGCTTTACAAAGAGGGCATGAAAGTCCGCCATAAGAAATTCGGAGAAGGGATTGTACTCGACGTTTCGAATTCTGTAGTAAAGGTGGCGTTCGACAATGCCGGCATCAAAAAGCTGGCTGCAGGGATAGCGCCACTGGAAATAATAGGATAACAGTAAGGCCGGCGTACCGCCTGACATGCAGAGGCACAATATGTAACGCATTGTAGCCGGAGCCGGTCAAATCAGACCGGAGATGTCGGCTGATGCGCATCACGCAGAAACAGACGGCAGCAGACCGGAGGCTCGTGGCCGTTAAAGTGACATAGAAAGCCGGGAATACGGAAATGGACAGAGAACAGGCAGAAAAGAGAATGAAGGAGCTCGACAGGCTTCTGAGATATCATAATAAAAAGTATTTCGAGGACGACGCTCCAGAGATCAGTGACAGAGAATACGATGAGCTTTCGCTCGAGATGAGAGCGCTCGAAAATGAATTCCCGTCGCTCTCATCGCCTGATTCGCCCACAAAACATGTAGGCGGCAGCGCAAAGAGGCAGGCCGGAGTGATCATAAAGCACAGAAAGCCGATGCTCTCGATACAGGATGTGTTCTCCCGCGGTGAAGTTGATGATTTTGTAAACAGCATGAGGGAAAAGCTGGGCACTGACACGGAATTTGTAGTAGAAACAAAAATAGACGGACTCTCTATGTCACTGTGGTACGACGGCGGCGATCTTACCACTGCTGTCACGAGAGGAGACGGCAGAATACAGGGCGAGGACGTAACGGCAAATGCCCGCGTCATCGGAGATGTAGTGCAGCATATAGAAGATGCGCCTGAGTATCTTGAGCTGAGAGGCGAAGTTTATATGGAACGCGCAGCGTTTGAACGCGTGAATGCGAAGCAGGAGCTCGAGGGCAGGCCGATTTTTGCCAATCCGAGAAACTGCGCGGCAGGGACGCTCAGACAGCTTGACCCATCAGTCACAAAGAAACGCGGTCTCTCTATGTTCATATTCAATCTCCAGGATGTGCGCGGTGCGAGTTTTGTGAATCATACAGATGTCTACGATTTTCTGCAGGCGCGCGGCGTAAAGACGATCGAAAAATATTTCGTCTGCAGGACAGCAGATGAGGTATGGGAGGCAATTCAGAAGATAGGCGACATGCGCGACAGCCTCGCATATGACATAGACGGAGCTGTTGTCAAGATAAACAATCTCGAGGACAGAAAAAAGTGTCCGGACAGCGCTAAGAACGGAGGATTTCTGATAGCATATAAATATCCTCCGGAGGAAAAAGAGACTGTAATCCGTGATATCGAGCTCTCTGTCGGCCGCACCGGACGCGTAACGCCTACGGCTGTTTTTGACACAATAAGACTGTGCGGCACAAATGTTTCGCGTGCGACACTTCATAACCAGGACTACATAGATGATCTCGATGTAGGAATCGGTGATACGGTAAGAGTTTACAAGTCCGGTGAAATAATACCGAAGATACGTTCTGTCGTAAAGGAAAAGAGACCGGCCGGCAGAGTGAAATTCCGGATCCCTGACAGATGCCCTGTCTGCGGCGCACCTGTCGTCAGAGAAAGCGGCACAGCCGACATGAAATGCACAGGCAGCGCGTGTCCGGCTCAGCTTGAGCGCAGGATCATAAACTTCGCAGGCAGAGATGCGATGGACATAAAGGGCTTCGGAGAAAAAGCAGCTGCAGCGCTGCTTGGCGGAGGATATATTCACAGCATATCGGATATATACGATCTTCACAGACGCCGCAGTGAACTGATCGAGCACGGCACAGTAGGACGAGAAAAAGGCACAGACAACCTTCTCGCCGCGATAGAGGACAGCAAAAATAACGATCCTGACCGTCTGCTCACCGGCCTCGGAATACCGGGGGTCGGCAAGACAGCTTCCAGAACGCTGATGATTCACTTCACCAGCATAGATCGGCTTAAAAAAGCAGGGGCTGAAGAACTGACATCTGTTCCTGACATCGGCAGCATTACGGCCGAAGCCGTGATGGCGTTCTTCAGCAACGATGAAAATCTGAACCTGATAAGCAGACTCAGAGAACAGGGTCTCCGTATGGAGATGGATGAACAGGATTCACAGCCTGCGGAAGGCGTTTTCACAGGCAGAACTGTCGTTATAACAGGCACGCTTCCGACGATGACAAGAAATGAAGCAAAACAGCTTATCGAGGCGAACGGCGGCAGAGTGACCGGCAGTGTCTCAAAGAAAACAGATTATCTGCTGGCGGGTGCCGATGCGGGCAGCAAGCTGACGAAGGCGCAGAAGCTCGGGACGGAAATCATAGACGAAGACGAGTTCAGGCGCCTTATAGAGGAATGACGTCCGGCCTTAGTCTTACGATACCAGTGGTATCGGGCTGATATCGGTGTGCTCCGCGCA
>CADBRA010000022.1 GCA_902796965.1 uncultured Eubacteriales bacterium
GCGGTGTGCGCGATGAAGCCGATATCAGAGGGCACAGAAGAACATATATCGGAGCTATGCCCGGCAGAATCATGGACGGCATAAAAAAGAGCGGCGTTTCAAACCCTGTAATGGTGCTCGATGAAGTCGACAAGCTTTCGTCTTCATACAATGGAGATCCGGCGAGCGCACTGCTTGAGGTGCTCGATCCTGAGCAGAATTCAACGTTTACAGATCATTATATGAACGTACCGTACGATCTGTCCGACGTGCTGTTCGTATGTACTGCCAATACGCTCGACACAATCCCTGAGCCTCTGCTCAATCGTATGGAAGTCATAAGGTTCTCGGGATACACTGCTTCAGACAAACTGCAGATAGCTAAGAAGCATCTGCTTCCTAAGGCTATGGAAAAGATGGGGATAACTGAAAGAATGCTCGAGGTTTCTGATGATACATTGAAGGAGATCATTTCGGGGTATACGATGGAAGGCGGCGTCAGAGGGCTCAAGAACAGGCTTGAGACACTCTGCCGTTCGGCGGCAGTGAATGCCGAACGCCATCCTGACGAGAAAATCGCAGTCAGGCCTGAAGATCTTCCGGAGCTTCTCGATCTTCAGCCTGTGCGTCACGGACATGTTCTCGAAACGGCAAAGCCCGGCATCGTGACGGGCCTCGCATGGACGAGCGCCGGAGGCGAGATTCTATTCATTGAAACACTGTTTACAAAAGGCAGCGGAAAGACTGTCATTACAGGTCAGCTTGGCGACGTCATGAAGGAATCAGCGCAGATTGCGATAAGCATCGTTAAGTCGATGTATCCTGACAAGGAACACCTCTTCGAGGAAAACGATCTTCATATCCACGTTCCCGAGGGCGCTGTTCCAAAGGACGGTCCGTCCGCAGGCATAACGCTCACGACCGCCCTCGCATCGCTCGTCACCGGCCACGTCGTCGATCCGACTGTCGGCATGACTGGAGAAGTCGCGCTGCGCGGATCTGTAACTGCGATCGGAGGTCTTCCTGAAAAACTCATGGCCGCTGTTCGCGCCGGACTCAAGACCATATATATTCCGGAGGATAACATCAGAGATCTGAAGGATGTTCCTGATGAGGTAAAAGAACAGCTTCAGATTATCGGCGTCAAAAATGTGTCTGATGTGCTGGAGGCAAACGGTCTGACGGAACTTCGGGTGGCATAAAGCGGCGAATGCTGCTGCGCCGGTATAGTATGTTTTCATGGCGATGTTTTTACAGAGGATATCTGTCTCATAGATAAATAATCAACAGTATAAGGATAAAATCAAGGGGATTTCGGAGGCCTGCCCTATTGCCGGCGGTTTTCCGTAATCCCCTCTTTCGGATATAATCATAACCTGCCTGACGGAATTGTCGAATTATCAGCAGTATTGCAGATTCGTTTCGAGTCATATAGGGATCTTGATTTTGAGTTTTTATCAATTTTGGAAATGCTATACGAAATTTTTCTTCATATTCTCCATTCGGTCTGAAACCACGCCCCTTTATGGGGCGGTTTTGGCCTTCTCCCTTCATGCAATTCGAGCCCATCCGCCGCAATGACGTATTCCCTGAATTTTGTCAATGCCGATGGATTTTTTGTTGACGATGCAGCGTGTTCCGTTGTTGTGTACGCCGGATGTTGTCCGCCATTTTCCGTTAATCAATACCTGATCGTTTGGACGGATCTCGTACTGCTGTGTACGGATGCTGACAGATCCTTTCTTTACCTTGTTGGCACGGTAGATCCTCTGGTTTTTGTCAGACCGGCGGGATTCCGAACGGCTGGTTCTTCCGCACGATAGCGTAGATCCGGATTTCTTTTTCCCACTGCGCACATCACGGTATTTCGCGTCATGGAACTTCTGCAGGACACGGTTATGCCGTCTCTGCTTGATAAAGAACTGTTCTTTCTGACGATGTTTTGGCTGGAATTCCCCCATCACATAAGCATCATTGGCATGTGTCTTTTCAATGTTCCGTTCGTTGCGGCGCATTTTTGTCTCCGCTCCGTAGGTGATTGACATCTTCCACTCAGGAAACATTGCTTTCATATCGTTATACAGTTTCCATCGTACAACATTCATGAATGCAGCATCCTTTAGCGGTTTTACCTTTGGATGCCAGTCGTACAGCTTTCCACCTGGTTTATGGTTGGCAGCAGTATGGCATTCCGTGCATACGGTAATCAGGTTGCTCATCCGGTTGCTGCGGTCTCCCTTACGGAAGCCGAGATGGTGGATTCTGAGGATCACGCCTTTCCGGATACCCTTCTTACAGCAACGGCATTTATAACCGTCACGATAGAACACAGCTTCTCGTAGCGTTGCGTAGCCGTATCTCGGGCCGTGCTGATAGTCTTTGCCTTCCAGAACGTTGCCGGTTTCCTCATATTCTTTCATCGCCGCTGTGTCGAAAGATCCGACTTCTATGGTTGCCTGTATAATCGGACATACCTTGTTATATTTTTCCGCAATACGGAGATGGTTCTGTTCTTTGTTTTTCAGGGAAGGAGCGATCCATCCCTTGTTTTTCTTGCGGTTGTCGAAACGCGCCTTACGATAGCGTTTTCGATTACGTCTCGCTCTCCGCATTTTAAGCCGGTTCGCATGGCGCTTCTTCTCATCTTTGAGGTTGTCGTACTGGTTGTGTACAAACTCATGTTTCTCTGACTTGATACTGACGCCGATATGTACCGAACCGGTATCAAAACAGCATTCCACGGGCTGTACATGTCGTTCCGACGGCCTTGTAAGCTGGATCGTGAATGGATTGTGCCCGGCGATCACAGCCTCTTTCTTTTTGAGTAGCCGACGAGCATGCCTGATGTCTGTCGGCATCAGCCGTGTCCCGTCTTCCGCCAGAACAAATGCGTAGATCATTGTGTCCCTTTCTGTGCTTACGCACTCCCGTACACCGTGCCTGCCGAAGCAGGCCGTGTATACGGCTTCTCTTCCTTGCGGAAGGGGTTTCCATCGCCAATGTTACTGTTACCACCGGGGCTTCACAGCTCCCGGATCCGGTATGTTGCAGCCACTACACTTCTCCTGTCCCATAGAGATGTTTAATAGTGGTTTCCAAGAGGTCTGGACGTGGAACAGATCCAGACGTAGCCGGATGTAACGTAGCCCTACGCTTTCTCGTAACGCAAGGCATTAGGCTAATCAACCAGGCTATCGCGTGATCGACCGGAGTCGGTCACAAGCCTCGTCCCTTTAGGGGCGGGGTGGTTGACTTTGTTTTCTTCGTTCCTCCTGTGTCCTTGGAATCATTGATTTCTGAAATACTGTATGATGATTGTTCATTCCTGATTCAGCAAATCCAGCATCTGCGCCGCATTGTCGGCCGCCTTCACCTTATCGAACGCCTTTATGATCATACCGTTTTCATCGATCAGATATGTCGTCCTCACAACGCCCATGGAAACCTTTCCGTAATTCTTTTTCTCTTTCCAGACATCATAAGCCCGTATCACTTCCTTTTCCTGATCAGAAAGAAGGGTAAACGGCAGTCCGTATTTTTCTTCAAATTTTTTGTGCGAAGCAACGGAATCTTTACTGACGCCGAGAATAACTGCTCCTTTCTCTCGAAACTGCGGATATAATTCTCCAAAGGCACAGGCCTGCCTGGTGCACCCGGCTGTCATATCTTTCGGGTAAAAGTAAAGAACAACTTTCTGGCCTCTATAATCCGACAAGGAATGCATTTCTCCGTTCTGGTCCGGAAGTGTAAAATCCGGTGCCTGTGCTCCGATTTCCAACATGATTAAGTCCTCCAATAATAAATGTTCTGAATAAGTTAAACGGTAATGCAACATGAAAAACATTCATTCTAATGAAGAGTGATTCATTATTAATGCTTCCTTTTGCTCCCGCATTTTTATTATATTCATAGTATAGATACTCATTATACCTGCGGGCATCAGCTAATGAACCGGAATATCATTTCACGTAAGCCTCTTATAACCGGAGTCGCGAGTATTGGCCCGCACGATCATCAATATCGCAATTTCATAAAATCGACCAGGATGTAACGCATAAAATGCCTGCAAAACAGAACCAAACCGGCGGTCACAGCAGCATGTTACGGAACATATCCTGATAAAAATCACATTACGCGACCGCTCCGCGGACATACTTCATTAATGAAAAAAGTTTTGATCAGATTTATCCTCGCAACATCTGTCTCATACTCCGCGGCTGTACATCCGGCTATAATAATTACTCCCAGTTTTTCCATATATCGGGCTGATATCCGAGTGTCGACTGTTTTCCGTTTCTGACTGCCGGAGTCCTGATCAACCGCGGGTTGTCCAGAATGATGTCCTGCTTATCTTCTTCTCTGCTGTACTTCAGCAGTGCGAGGGTATCCTTGTCCTTCGAGTCCCAGTTTATCATCGCATCAATTCCGCCGTTCGCCTGAGCAACCGAATTGAACTCTCCGCGGCTCATGCCTTTTTCATTTATGTCGACAAACTGGAATTTTATGCCGCGTTCTTTGAAAAAACGCTCGGCTTTTCTGGTATCTTTGCACTTCTTTGTTCCGAAAATCTGTATGTTCATGATGAGATTTCCTTCCGTTTTATAATAAATTTTGTATTGAGATGTGTCTGTGCTGTCTTATTGGCATTTTATGTGTTAAAACCATCCATTTTCAAACACTTTTCGCTTATATCTTATATAATAAGAATTTTATTTATCAGACAAGGTCTTCAAGCCCGTTTTATCTTTTTCACAGTAAACAGGTCTTCGGCACTTTGACTCTGCATGATATTTTCTGCATTCTTCACAGTTTCCGTGTCGTCCGCATTTTTTCTTTTTACATGGGCAGTTCTCGTTGATTACCATTTTTTTGCTCCATTAAACTTGGCTTTGTAATATTGATCCACCGAGGCTGTTTTGATCTGTCAGCTGTACCTGCAGTTTCTCATAAGGACTGTAGTTTCTGTCACCATCCAGACAATCCAGAAAGTATTTCCATTCAGCATCAGATATCATTTCTTCCCCGGCGGCATAATATAAAAGAGAAAAATAGGAATCCGTAACAAGCATGTCATCCGATGCATATAATTCCATTTGATTGGCATTCACTATTAAGCTGCCGTCAGTGCAGGACCGCTTAAGCCCTGTTCCATTATTGATCTTATGATTTGCTTCAGCTCTTCATAAAACATATCTGTGCTTACTGCTAAAAACAATGCAGCTCAAAAAATTCTGATTTATCTTTCCCTCTTATGTCTTTCTGTCAACAAACGAATTAACATCACTGTCCATATTATCCATGCGATCAGCGTTCCCTTAAAAGGAAAGCCAAAGTCAATGACAGCTCCAATTACAAACGGAACCGGCCATAACATAATCCGCTTTCCGTAATCACGGGACATCTTCTTTTCATCGTACTTTTTACGTTCTTCGACGGGTTTCATGACATACCCCGATAACCAACCCGCTGCTTTTCCGTTTGACCGGTAAAAAAGCAATCCAATCAAAAAGAAAATAGCTGCTATTGATAAATCAATAATGATACAGGACTCCTTCAACGACATGCCTGATATTACCTCCTATTTATTGAACTGAACATGTTATTGAACTGAACATAAGAGCGTTTAAATATCACCAGTTGCTCTTATATTCAAAAATACATATATATTATACTATTTTTCATTCCTTTCCATTTTACATGATTATCCTTCCATTTGAATATTGAGCAGCCAGATTTTTTAAGTCAAGTCCTCGAAGTCGTTTTTCTGTGATTTTTTCGATAATTCTTGCTGTTGACGATAGCGCGTGTTAAAGTATGCAATCTGGCATTAATATTTATTACAAATAGAGATGAGGACACACCTGTTTATTAAGTTATGGGAGTATGGAAATTTTCCTGTAAATAAAGATCTTTTTTGAGAAATGTTCGACAGGCCGTTTTTTCTGGCCAGCTATTAAATACTGTCTATCAGAATATTTTTATCATTTCAATACATGATCGGATGGCTTGGGAATGTATTGTATCCAAGATCGGGTAATTCATGCCTTATATTCCGATAGGCGTTCCGGAGTACCTTGTCGACAACTTGCCACGACTTTTCCCAGCAGAGATCGGAGAAGCTTAGTTGCTTTCTCGGTAATCTTCTCAAGTTCGTCAAGCTTTGCAGCTTTGCTTTTCAGATCTTCGTTATCCGCGTATTTTGCCTTTTCGCGCGTGAGTCTCTTTACGATTGCCACGTCGAGTTCTTCCTGTGTAAAAGTGCGCCCGGAGCTGTCTCCGTTTTTGTCCTGGCCATTTCCGCCAGTAAGGTTTGTATCTGTGTTAATTTCTCACATGTTTATGCCTCCATGTTAAGGTTGACCGCGTTTATGGCACGCACTGCCAATGATCAAGAGGCAGTGGTATTTATTGATTTCGCTAAGGGCAGTGTGGCATCATACTCTTTCAGCCGGAGGCTGTGTGCGCGGAGCGCACGCGGACGCTCCGTATCCTGCGTATTTTTCAGCACGTGTGATATAATTTATTCAAAATGTATGCTTATCGAAGGAGAAAAATATGCTGGTAATCGTTATTCCTGACGTTCATCTCAAATACTGGCTTTTCAGGCAGGCGGACAATCTGCTTAAGCACGGCGCTGCTGACACTGCCGTATGTCTTATGGACATCCCGGACGACTGGGATATGGAGTTCCAACTCGAGCGCTATCTTGAGACATATCAGGAGGCGATCACGTTCGCGCGGGAGCATCCAGACACGCGCTGGTGCTGGGGCAACCACGACATGAGCTATATGTGGCATGAGATTGAGACAGATTACAGCAGCTATGTGTCAGAATGTGCAGCGGCAGATTAATGCTCTGATGAAAGCTCTTCCGGCTAACAACCCGATAAAGTATGTTCAGAAGATCGACAGTGTGCTCTTCTCTCACGCGGGCGTTTAGAAGAATTTTGCAGAGAAATATGCTGCAGGATATTCGCTGAATAATGTCGATGGAGTCGTCGAAAGGATTAACAGTCTTGGCCAAGAAGAGATGTGGTATGAAGATTCGCCGATATGGGTACGGCCTCAGATTGACAGAGCAAAAATGTACAGACCTCAAAAGCTGCTCCAGGTCGTCGGTCATGCGCCGATGAAAAAGATCACAAAAAAGGGAAATCTGATTTCGTGCGACGTGTTCTGTTAGAGTCGGGAGAAATTAACCACTTAGAGTCAGGCGAAATTAACCAATAAAAGTCAAAAGAAAAAAGCCATTACCTAAATCATA
>CADBRA010000023.1 GCA_902796965.1 uncultured Eubacteriales bacterium
TAATTATTCTAGTAAAATATACATTCTAGCCGACATTCATCCCACGGCCTAAAGGCACGTGGGTTTTCTGTCGGGAACTTTATAAAACATCAGCATTGCTGTCTGGCAAAACACCCATGCAGCATTTTCAGGCGATTTAGCGCGATAGGTAGCACCAAGGATAAGAAGCACTCTGAAACCTGAATAACGCGGTCATGTCACCTTAATATAACGCTCCTGTAGATCTGCGAGTAAAGCAGAACCGCCGACAAAAGACTCTATGGATCATGTCAGGCGCGACTTCGCATAGTAAAAGTTCAAGCTGATAGAAAATAACATTGAATATATTTTTTAATTTGATTATTGACGATTTTCTATATTATGCTATAATTTAGTTAGTTTTAATTGGTATTAAATTAATACCGTCAAATCAATTTATATAAAATATACTCTCCTTAACTAAATATTGGTTTGATATTTTCCTTTTTTCCTCCGCCGCGGTCTGTTGCAGGATCGCGGCGTCCTTCTTTTTTGAAACTGCGCATTCCAGAAATATTGATCAAAAGCTTATAATCAAACCGGATCGCCGGCCGATATAAGATCAGCGTGGATCGGTTTTCTGACAGACGACTTTTTCTCTTTTCCGCCAAAATCAAACCTGTAGAGTTCATCATCAAGTCCGCACGGAAATGCCTCGAGCAGGCGGCATGCCGCCGGTACGGCCTCTATTAGTCTTTTCTGCAGATAAAGACTACTTTCAGCGCATTCCGGATCCTCATATTTCGTGGTTATATGTCCGCGGAGCGTATCGTACTGACCCAGTACTTTTAGGCCTGCATATATTAAATTCCTTTTCAAATCACCGGGACATCTCAGCACGCCGTGGAAAAATTTAAACCGCCTCATGGATTTATACATTATTTTTTCGCCCTGTTCCTCGTATAATAAGCCGATTATCTTTCCTGCACGTCTGGACGGATGAAAGTTCTTAACTATGTCTTCTTTGACTGGAATGCGCCCCTCTGCCGCTATAAGACTTCTGTCGAATGCTCCCTCTATAACCGCATGGCGCACACCGTGCTCCCGCTCATACCTGTTTATATATACGTGGCACATAGCATCCAGTACGAAGTGGCACAGAACTCCGAGCAGATAAATGCGTCCGGCTTCACGTGCGCTTCTGCTCAGTTTTTCAAGTATTTCAGTTTCACGCCCGAAGAACTCTGTTCCGCTCATCTTATGCATATCATGTCCGGCATCTGACACGCCATTTTTCCTGAGCGGATCACAGTAGAACAGCAGATCCGGCCCCTGCAGTCCTATGTGGAACACTTCTTCTTCATTTTTTATTTCTTTTTTCAGCGTTTCATCCAGATGTTCCAGGACGAGGCTTCCGAATCGTTCATGTGCGTATGTTGACGGCATATTATTCTCCTACATCAGCATCAATCAGTTTTGAAACTGCATTATTTGATCGGGCATCAAACGGCCCGAAGCTGCCTCAAGCCTTTTCCCCGGGCCTCAAATGGTTCAGCATATCTTTTGTATAAGATGCGGTCATAAACGCTCCCGCTCCGGATCAATCCGTCCGATGTCCGAGCGGATTTAAGCAAGCTATTCACTGAATTGTGATACGTTCCTGATCTCAAGTACAGCTCGTCGTCAGTTAAGTCAAGGCAACTAAAAAGGTACCTTTACATTTTATTTCCCGAGGCGGGATTCGTAAAGGTACCTTTTGATTTATTGGTCTCTTTTCAGATTCTGATTTCGTATGTATTACTTGTCTTCCTGCATATCTTTCATGTCGAGCCTTGATTTTATGAATTCTCCGCCTTCTTTTCTGATATACACGGTTCCCACCTCAGCATCGAGAAGAGGAACGATGGTAGGATCGAAGTTTGCTACTACATTCAGTGTGAAGATATTTGAATTATCTCTGTCGGAAGAATATTCCTTGCTTTCATCTCCGGCAAAAAATCTCCATCCTGAATCAGGGAAATTCTTGAACGGCTTTTCACGATATATCATGCACGGGAGCACGCCATCTACGCTGACTCTGTCTGAAACAAAGCTACCCTTGCTGCCGAGCTCACCCTTGACGAGAGGTTCAAGATTATCCTTGTCGAGCATCGGGAAGTATTCTTTTTTTGTATACCAGTGATATACCTTCCAGACATTTACTCTCTCGTCTGTAAAGAGCTGGTCGCACTTCTTAACGAGATAATCGAAGCTCTTTCTGGCCTCGAGTTCATCGAATCCTGAATTTTTATATGCAGAATAAGCACCGCCTGCTATGAAGCTCACTGCATAGTCTGCCCAGTTGTCAAAGTTCTTGAGAAGCGGTTTTGTCAGATCGCCGAACATCTCTCTGGCAGACGGCTCATTGAAGAAATCGTCATAGACGCACTCTCTGATGAGCTTCGCACTGAGAGCCATATCCCAGCCAAAATATCCGTGTTTTCCGACAACATTCTTGAAATTCTGTGTAAAATCGCGGCACTTCAGAAAAGACTCTCTGCCCTTTTCTGTCATCTTTTCGACCTCGATATTGAAGTTGCCCTGATCGTACATCATAAACTGCGCATACTGCCAGTGTGTTCCGCGCAGGCATCCTCTTGAAATGACCTGCATAGCCGTTTCTTCATCTACGATACCGAAGCTCTTCAGATCTTCATCTATCTTCGACCTGCTGGCAGCGTTACCCGCCGGATCGACCATCTGCATATTCGTGAAGTCACTTCCGTCCATGAGAGAATACGGAGCAGCGAGAAGTATTTCAAAATCCTCGAGTTTAGTATAAGGTATGTCATTGTCCAAGGCTCTGATCTTGTCAAGAAGCTCGTTCAGAGTCTTTTCATAATAAGAAGGCTGAGCAGCATTTTCCATACGTACGCACCTTTCCTTTCAGTAAAAAATATCCATAAAACCATAACGCCGAAAAGATGCATTCGCGTGAAAAGCATCCGGCATGAATTAAAGCGCCTGACTGCGCTCAAGGGCAAGCCCGTGAGGTCCTGATTACAAAGCGCAGCTTGCAATCGCATATCATTTTAAGACTTTGGAATTGCAAATGTAAATCTGTCTAAATCAGGACTTTTACTACCAGGCAGTCCTACAACCACATTATCGGTAGATTTCTGCTTTTAAGCAAGGAAGTACAGTCAATCTCCCTATTATTTGACTGTCAAGCGGCTTTCATCCCGCAGGCAAGCCCGCGGTTTTTTACCGCATAATTATAACATATATTATTTACCCGCTATACTGAAAATTATTGATATACAAAACAAATTATCTTTAAAATAATGATGATTCGGCGTCAGCTCCGCTGACAAAGAAACATACTGCAGTAAGCCGACAAAAATCATACAGCCCGTTTATTTTGCAAATAGCGAGAAGTATTTCAAAATCCTCGAGTTTATATAAGGTATGTCATTGTCAGGGCTCTGATCTTGTCAAGAAGCTCGTTCAGAGTCTTTTCATAATAAGAAGGCTGAGCAGTATTTTCCAAGTGCGGCAAACTGACTATTCCCATAAGCAGGCTCAATAGAATTCTCATCGCCAACTGCAGCTCGTACCTCACATTATTCTCAGACCGTTCGTATATTAATTTAATTGCCATTTGAGTGAGAACTTTCATTATCATGCAGCGCGGCAGCAAAATTAGCGGTAAATTTCTGCACTGAGGCAAGGAAGGATAGTCATTCTATATTTATTCTCTAATTATTCAATGTATTGGTGAGACTTTACCAATTTATTTCAGTTTCGTTCCATAGACAAACATATGGAATTTCGCTTTAATCTTTTATAACGATGAAAAAGACCGCGCCGGAAACCGGCGCGGTCCGATCAGCAGCATTTTAATGCTGCAATATTTACATCTGAGACCTTGTGATTATTTAACAACAGTCTTGCTGCAAGTCCATGAAGGCATAGGATACTTGTCTGGAACTTCCCAGTCGATCATGTCGTGCATCCACTCTGCTCTCTGAACGAAGATATCGTGTGCGAGAGGTACAGGAGGATGTGATAACCATTTAGGGTCGAATTCATTCTTTATCTTGAGCAGCCAGATATGGTAGTTAGGACCATACTGAGGACCAGTCAGATACAGCGGCTGATGAGGGCCGAGGTGTGATGAATAGAATCCGTACTTGATGTTCATCTTTGAAGAAGCAAGGAAGAATCTGTCGACACCTGAAGTATCTTCGTCCTGATCCCAGTAAATCAGGAATTCTGAATAGCCCTGATGGCCGTTTTCGAATGCCTGGAACCAGCCTGGGTCCTCGAAGTCAGGGAACAGAGGAGGAGTGAATCCGTCAACATTCTGTCCACTGAGAACGATTCTAGGATCTCCGCCTCCCGGACAATCCGTAACATTCTGCATGTTGTTCTTCTTGAGTTCTGCGAAGTGTTCGCCGTGTGCTACAGCCTGGTTCATCGATTCGATTACGAACTCTACTGATACGTAGGAACCAGTCATCAGCCACATTCCTGAAGAGTCGGCGTTCTTGAGCCATGACTCGTCGGAAGGTTTAGTTCTTCTCTTATGTGAACCTTCGAACTGTGCGAAGATTTCATCGAGAACAGCCTGCTCATAAGCAAACTGATCAGGTGAAGCATAACCGACAACAAGTACTCTTACGAGGAAGAAGTTTCTCAGAGTCTCTTCGTTTTCCTTCAGCCATATAGCCCAGAACTCTTCTTTGTCCTCTGCTTTTGCTATAGCTCTCCAGAATACAGGTACCTTTGTGCAGGCAGCGCATACTTCAGCTTCGCCGATGTCATACATAGCCTGAACCTGCTCAGCCTTGCTGTTAACCTGATAGTTAGTCCACTCAACGCGGTCAGGAATGAGTACGAGGTGAGTATTAGGAGCAATACCTTCTGGAACGAGGGACTGCTGAACGAACGGCAGATACTTAACAGCCATTCTTGTTACGATACCGAGGCATCCACGGAGACCTGTAAATCCTCTGAGAAGTGCTCTCAGGTCAGGACCAGGACCTTCGCCCCAGAACGGGTCGTCTGAAGTAGCGAGCGAACCCATTCTTACGATTTCGCCCTCAGGGAGAACGAGCTCAGTACCGAGGATTCTTCTGTGCGGAAGGCCGATCTTCAGTGACAGAGGTGACCATCCGTCGCCGAGGAGGTTTGCGATTGCGGAGCACTGAGCGCCACCGCCGCCGATTACGCCGTAAGCACCCTTGTTGAATGCTTCCTGCTGAAGTGATGCATAGATGATTCCAGGGCCGATATCAGCGTAGATGTGCTTTTCGTCCCATTCAAAGTGCTGCATACGCTTCATGTCAATGATGAGTTCATCATCTGCGTGGCAGTGAGTTTTAGGACCATAGAATCCAGTTGCATATGGAACATATGGAACATTGTATCTATTGCAGATCTTTACGATCTTAACGAGTTCCTCTGTGTCAGCAGGAAGTACTACTGCACATGGGAGAACTGTCATTACTCTCTCATATCCGAGACCTGCTTCGTATCCGCCCGGGCCGGACTTATACGCCTGCATGATAACAGGATCTTCTGAGATAAATTTGGAGCCTACTACAGCCTCCATAGCTTTTATAGCCTGAACTGATATACTCATTATTTCACCTCCCAATTAAAGCGCTGCAACAATAAGTTCGGTGATATCGATAGCCTTGACGCCGTCCTTAGGATCAGCATAAGTATTGAAAGCATCTCTGCACTGAGGATCAGCTGAAACGATAGTTTCAATACCGAGATACTTAGCTTCTTCGAGGCGTTTTTCAGTAGCGAACTTAGTTAAAGCCGGGAATGCGATGTCAGTTCCGCGTCCAGCGCAGATATCTAATGCATTCTCTCTGATTCTGATGAATTCAGTATTGTCAGCGCCAGGTACAGCAGCCATGATAGTTCTTGCTTCTTTGTACAGACCCTGACGGCCTCTTCTTCTTCTCTGACCTGGATAGATCATACCCATCCAGCCTCTTTCGCCCTTATAAGGAGTCCAGTCGTCGCAGAGTCTGGAAACTGAAGAAGCATCGTGATAAGCGATTCTGCTGTCAATAGGAGTTGTAAGAGTAAGAGTACCATCTTCGATTGCCTTTGCAGCGAGTTCCATGATGTGAACAACCTTGAAACCGAGGTCAGCAGTCGCGATGTTGAGTACCTTTGGAATATCAGCTTTGAGTGTTCTGTAAACTTCAGCGTCTGAGCATACTACAGTAGTTGCTCCTGAAGCCTTGATTGCATCAACAGTCTCTTTTGCGATCTTCTTTGCTTCATCCATCATACCAATTGAGATTACGACGTTACCTTCGTTTTTCTCATTGTCTAAGAGCATGAAGTCGATGCCGAGCTTGTTGAGGATAGTAGCAGTTGCCTGAGCGATCTGAGGGTTCTTGAACGAAGTGTTGTCGCCTACATAGTAGAGAACGTCAGCCTTGTCAGCAACCTTTACATCTTTAGCCCATGCCTTGCGGTCTTCTTTTGAACCATAGATGTTGCCAGTCTCGAGGATCTTGTCAACTGCAGATTTGTGAGCAGGAAGCGGAGCAACTCCGTCCTGAACAGCCTTAACTCTGAGTGATTCGAGAGAAAGCTCGATTTCAAGGTCGAGGTTTCTCTTGCATGCTACATCGCAAGCTCCGCAGAGAGGGCATGAATAGAGGATATTAACGAGACTCGGAGTCCATTCGATGTCTCCCTCGAGGAGACCAACACCGATTCTCATTTTACCCATAGCACCGTAAGCGTCGAAATCATTGAACAGATTGGACGGACATCTTACGTTGAATTTTACGCCAGGATTGTAAGTATGCTCAACCCAGTAGCATCCTTTACATTTGATGCAGTGGTCCATGTCATACTTGAAGTTTGAAGCGTCTTCGATATTGAACTCTAACGGAGTTCTCGGAGTCTTGAACCTAGCGTGTGAAGATCCCATAGGACCATATTCAGGGTCCAGTTCGGATAATTTATAACGCGCACCGGTTAATGATTTATCTTTTGCAATATCCTTCGCCAGTTCCATGTTGGCCTTGGACGAGGACATGTCGAAACGGCTGTTAGAATCTATTGCCATATCTTTATTCCTCCTTTCTCAATTAGAAGCACAGAGTTCCAGGATTGAAAATGTTCTTCTCGTCGAAGATATTTTTAACTCTCTTAAGAACTGCAGTGTAGTTACCAGCTCTGTCGTAGATAAGAGGTACGAGACGATCTCCGTAAGGTCTTGTGAACTGAGCTCCTTCTGCGAGGAATCTTGAGCCAGCCTCGTAAACTATGTCGGAGATGTCTGCTTTTGCATCTTCATCTTCAGGATCATAGAAGAATGTGAACATGAGCTGGGAAGCTCTGTTGTGCTCAATTGGCTGCTGGTATACACCAACTGCTGTATGAGGATAATTATGTGCAGCGAGGACTTCATTCATTTCGTCTACATACTGCTGAGCCTTTTCAGGACGGCAGATGAAGAAGAGGTCTTCATATGCACCATTCGGAGTCTGCTTCCATGTAGGTCCTTCCCAAGGAGTCTTGAGAGCCTTCAGGATCTTTCTGCCGAGACCAGGGAATCCAGGAAGTGCAGGCTTGAATGTGATGTCTTTGAATGTAGTATCGAGAACTTCCTTCAGGTACTTCTCTTCATAAGCGATCTTCATCTCAGGGAGTCTGAGCAGACCTGAAAGTACCATTACGAGAGTGTATTCAGGAAGCTTTTTGCAGAGTTCAGGAATTTCATCAGGGCTGTCCGCAATTATCGAAGCGAGATCAACCTTGTTCAGAATAACGATTTCCTGACCGATTCTTCTCGGCATAACCTTATATAAGAATGCATTGAGTGAATCAAGATCATCTGACGGAGCGAAGTAAACCTTATCTATTCTGCTCTTGATCTCGATCTTAGCCTGCATCCATGTTACGATGCCCATTGTGCCCTGAGCACCCTGTACGAGACGATAGAAGTCAAGTCCCGGGCCTGAAGGGTCAACGCCTCTTGTGAATGTAGCGCCCGGATCTCCGAGAACCTTTGAAGCGTCAAATGCATGTGCTGAAGCGGAACCTGCTCTGAATACGGATCCATCTCCATAAACGATTTCGAGTGACTGAGTAGGTTCACCGTAATCGTAAACTGTATTAGTGATGAGAGCTCTGTCAAGAGTATCTGAAAGAACTGATCTGTCAGCTTCTGCTGTAAGAGGCATCATAACTCTCAGACCCTGTGCATCGAGTGCGTCATAAAGCTGCTTCCAAGTAACACCTGGCTGGAAACGTGCAGTCTTGTGTTTTCTGTCGATTTCGAGGATCTTGTTCATGTTTGTCATATCAATGACAATACCACCCTGCTTAGGAATGGTTGAACCATATCTGTGAGTGTGAGAACTTACTGGAACAACAGGAATGTTGTTTTCATAAGCATACTTAACTACTGCGGAAACTTCTTCAGTTGACTCAGGCCAAACGACTGCGTCAGCGTAACCTGCAGGACATAAGCTCATATCTGTTTCATAAGCTTTGAGATCAGCTGCGGCGTCACTTGCTTTACCAACCAGCTTTTTGAGTTCATCGATCAATGCCATAAACTCATTTCCTCCTTTCAAGATAGTTGTAACTCTGATATTGTCGCTTCATCATCACTAATTTTTTACCTGCAATGTGGAGGCTTCACTCTGTGATCCCGGCCGAATCAGCCGACCGGGATCATCACTATATCAATTCGTTGATGAAATCTGACAACTTATCTTAATTAACTGCTTTATGCAGTGGATTTATTATATAAACTGTTATCCGTTATGAATTTAACGTTATTTCATAAACGTTATTTGTCTCACGAATTTCAGTATATAAACTTAATATTTTCAGTAAGAAAAGTGTAAACTTATTGTTGATTACAATATTATATTTACACTAACAATCTTACAAAAGGATTATACTACATGTTGTATTTCTTGGCAATATAATCTTTTAATCCGCCCCATTTTTCATAGAAAATCTCTTCTGGCATAAGCTTAGGGCCGCCTTCAGGGATTATAGGCTTGAAGCCCATGCGTCCGAGTACATCCTTTTCAAGGTCTACTCCAGGAGCAATTTCTGTGAGAACAAGACCATCTTCTGAAGCCTGGAATACCGCTCTTTCCGTTATAAATGTAACAGGAACGTTTTTCTTTACGAAGCCCTTGCAGTAGAATGAGCTCTGTACGAGTTTATCTACAAACTTCTCGAATTTGCCGTCCTGAACGATGTTGAGTTTGCCGTCACCGACTTCAATCTTCATGCCCTTGGCAGTGAAAGTACCAAGTATTACAATCTTCTTTGCGCCTGCAGCGATATTCATGAATCCGCCTACGCCCTTGATTACACCGTTGAGGATATTGGTATTCATATCACCTTCAGGGTTAACTTCGGAAAGACCGAACATAGCGAGATCCAGACCCTGACCTTCGAAGAAATTGAAGTGATCTCCCTGGTCAGTCATGGATTCAACGTTGATGTGAGTTCCGAAATCTACGCCTGAGAGAGGAACTCCGCCTATGCAGCCTGACTCCGATACCATTGTGAGGTAATCCGAGCAGCCCTCTTCAGCTATGATTCCACCTACACTCTGAGGCATTCCGAGACCGAAGTTTGCGTATATATCAGGTCTGATTTCCATGGCAGCTCTTCTGAGAAGAACTTTCTTATAATCAAACGGAATTGCAGGTTCATCATCTGAAGCTTCAATAACCATTCTCTTTTCGCCTGAAGTGTAAGGATTATAATATCCGCCTGTCGAGTACATTCTGTTTTCAGGATGCTCTGAAACAACGACATAGTCAACATACATTCCAGGAACCTTTACCATATGAGGATTGATTTCGCCTACTTCTACGATTCTCTCAACTTCGACAAATACCTTTCCTCCGTTTGCTCTTACAGCCTGTGCTATTGTCAGCATTTCAAGATTGTAAGGCTCTTTTTCTATTGAAATGTTACCTGCTTTATCAGCAGTAGTTCCTCTCATCCAGCCTATGTTAAGAGGGAAACCCGTATAATACAGCTTTTCTTCGCCATAAAAATCAGGAATATAATTTACGAAGCAGAGTTCTCCGTTTTCCTTCTTCTTGGCATCAACATCTTTTGCCATCTGGTTCAGTGCGCCGCCGTCAATCCTAGGATCCTCAAATGTTCCGAGACCTGTGCTCGTGATACATCCTCTTTCTCCTCTTGCCTGAGCTTTATAAATCTGAAGGATTGTTCCAAGAGGCAGATTCCACGCAGCGATTTTGTTTGCGCTGATCATTCTTTCAGTTACATCGGAGCACGCAACGTGAGAAGCTATCCATCTCGTGATACATCCTGGATGAGCGAGATGATCCTCTGCTCTGCAGTAATGAACACCGTCTACATCGGTACCGTTCTTAGAAAAAGAACCGCCTCCGGCTGCATGTGTATATCCCAGATCACACGGATGTCCTGTTTCAAGAAATCTCTTTTCGGTTTCCATGATGATTTCTTCAGGTGTACCAGACGCACCGAATGTAGCGATTCCGATATTATCGCCGTCCTTTACCATTGAAGCTGCTTCTTTAGCTGTAATTACCTTCATAAGTACGGTCCTCCTATTCTGTAAGAACTTGAAAATGCTGAATAACAGCCGGTTTTCTGAACTTTTCCGGTGTCTTTTCCATGTGCCCGAAAACAAGCAGTGGTCATTCCGGCTGATATAGATCTGCATAAATATCAAAATGATGAAATTACATATTATTGTTAACAATCACACAATAATTAAAGTCAACATATAATATGTATGCCTATCAATTGATCGCATTTATAATAACATCTTTTTAATGCGTGTACAATACATTTGTAAAAAAATATTAGGTATACATATATTTTTTATAGGCACTAATATGGTATGTTTTTTCAAAAAAATTTTGTTTCATGTTAAATTATCGATGAAATTCTGTCATATTGCCGCTGTTTTCCTGTCTGTAAAATTTTCAACATCAATTTCTGAATTTTTATAACGATAATCAGCAAATGACCAAATACTTTTTATTTTATTTACAATTTATTGTATTAATTCTCTTTTAACTGCATTATTAGGAAATATATTTATTTTTTGGAATAAAATTAAACAATACCGTAAAAATAACTGATCCTTTTACAAATTCGATATTCTAAGTCTGATCCTTCTTTAAAAAGAATTCATATCCGCAACGTATAATTTCGTCTTCAGCGATTCTTTAAAAAAATATTACTTTTATTGGACATGAATTAATGAAAGTATTTATCTTATGATTTCGGAACCATACAGCATCGTTTTTTTCATGCTTTGCTTTTCGAAATATAAATTAATAAGAAAACGACTGATCTGTCTGAAAAATGATAAGTAAGAAGAAACAAGTCAAAAGCGACCGGATTTTAAACCGGCCGCTTTCTCAGAGTTAACTGTATAAAGAAGAATCTTTATCGCTAAATTTTTCTTGATTTATTTTGCAGCTTCTTCTGCTTCCTTCTTGTCGAGGTAAGCAGTAAGTCCGCCCCACTCTTCCTGGAAGATTTCAGGAGGCATGCTCTTAGGACCGCCTTCAGGAATGATAGGCTTGAATCCCATGTGAGCAAGAATATCCTTCTCGATGTCTACTCCAGGAGCTACTTCAGTAAGCATTAAACCGCCTTCAACAGCCCTGAATACGCATCTGTCAGTGATGTACATCGCTGGTCTGCCGTGCTTTACTCCACGAGGAGCATCATAAGCGATCTGCTCTGATTTCTTAACGAATTTCTCGAGCTTTCCTTCCTGATCTATTACGAGCTTACCGTCCTCGATGTGTTCTTTAAGACCCTTTGCAGTGAATGTTCCGATGAATATATTTCTTCTGGCCGCAAGAGTGATATTAGCGAATCCGCCTACACCGAGAGTTACGCCGTTAAGTCTGGATACGTTGATTGAACCGTCTTCCTGAGCTTCGGAAAGTCCATATACACCGAAGTCAAGTCCTGAGCCATCGAACCAGTCGAAGTGATCCTTCTGGTCAGCTGACCATTCGTTGTTGTAGTGGCATCCGAAGAGTGGGCCGCCGCCAGGAACTCCGCCTACCGAGCCGGACTCTGAAATGTTTGTAATGGAATCAGCTTCGCCCTCTTCTGCAAGTACTCCGCCGCAGAATGTCGGGAGACCGATACCGAAGTTAGCCATAACGCCTCTGTTGATTTCCATTACAGTTCTTCTGATGATTACCTTCTTAGGATCGAAAGGCATAACCTCGATCGCATCTGTAGGAACCTTCATTTGACCAGTCAGGCCCTTGTAGTTGAAGTGATCATACATCTTGTAACGGAGTCCGTGAGTGATGAGTTCAGGATGCTCATCAACTACAATGTAGTCAACGAGGTTCTGACCGATCTTTACGAGTTTAGGGTTGAGCGAACCAGCCTGTGCAACCTGCTCAACTTCAACGATAACCTTGCCGCCGCATGCTTTAGCTGCACGTGCTACAGCGCCGAGCTCGAGATTGAGGCATTCGTTTTCGCATGTGATATTTCCGTGAGTATCTGCAGTTGTTCCTCTCATGATACCGAAGTCGATCTTAGGTACACTGTAGAACAGATATTCTTCACCAAGGAAATCAGGTATATATTCGATGAAACGTCTCTCACCGTTCTTTACTCTCTCAGCGTCGTATTCCTCTGCCATCTGATTGAGACGGCCGCCGTCAACACGAGCGTCCATGAATGTTCCGAGACCTACCTTTGAGAGAGCACCCGGCATACCTCTTCCGATCTCTGTGTACATCTGGAGCATTGTTCCTTCAGGCATATACCAGCCGGCGATCTTATTTGCTTCTATCAGCTTTGCTACTGCAGGAGTTGTTGATTCATGAGCTGAAATGTCGTATTTGATGAGTCCCTCGTGACCCCAGCATCCGCCTGGAATAAATCCTGCAGCATGGATGTTTGTGATGTTTGCAGGATGTCCCGTCTCAAGAAATCTCTTCTCAACAGCGAGACCGAATTCTTCAGGCCATCCTTCTACTCCGAATGATACTCCGCATACGCAGCATCCGTCGAAAAGAAGATTAGCCGCTTCTTCCATCGAAATAAATTTTGCCATATTATTCCTCTTTTCTGCGCAGTCCAGTCATGACCGCACCAGCTTTAACATAAATAGACATATCAATCTGCATTGAATGAAACTTACGCCTCATAAGCTGCAAACCGATAAAACCATAAAAATAGCCGCACATAACATCCTTTTAAGATTTTTCAATATATGTTCTGTGCGTATAGTATATTTGAACTATCAATATGATAATAAAAATATATGTGTACGTCAATAATTATGATACATTTCGCTACGTATACTAATAAAAATCGGATCAGCCATATACTTTTGTTTACTAAATAACGATTTTGTATAATAAATAACAAGTAAAACTAATTATATTAATAAATCGGAACAATCTGGATAAAAAAAAGCGGCAGCAAAGCTGCCGCTATTATATGCCAAAGCATAGAAGAGCATTTACAAAGATCAAAGTACGCTCATTACGATTTTTTTTACTTCTCCACCATCAGCGCGGCCTTTTACTTTCGGCATAACCGCTCCCATGAGCTTTCCCATTCCGGCTTTGCCCTCGCTAATGCCAAGTTCTTTCTTTGTTTCAAGAACTATGTCGCGGATCTCGTCTTCCGAAAGCTGCTTCGGAAGGTACTCCTGAAGTACTTTGATTTCGTTTGTATAACTTTCTATCAGATCGTTTCGTCCGGCCTTTTCAAAATCAGAGAGGGCATCTTTGCGTATCTTGACCTGTTTAGTCAGGATATCGATGATACCTTCATCATCCAATTCTGTACTGTTATCGATTTCGTACTGTTTGACAGCTGCGCGTGCAAAGCTGATCGTATCACGTCTCACTTTGTCGTGAGCCTTGAGTGCTTCCTTAAAGTCGGCAGATAATCTGTCCTTTAAAGACAAATGACAACACCTCTTTTAGTATTTTCTGGCCTTTTTTCTCGCTGCTTCAGACTTTTTCTTGCGTTTCACGCTAGGCTTCTCGTAATGCTCTCTTTTTCTGAGTTCAGACATCACGCCGTCTCTTGCGCATGAACGCTTGAATCTCTTAAGCGCGCTTTCCAGACTTTCGTTTTCTCTTACTATAACCTGTGCCATAACATTATCCCTCCCCTCGTATTTTGAAATTATTGTGCCGTTTCGATTAATTCTGATAGATGCTCACAACATTAAAATTATACATTATCTGTTTGTCATAATCAAGAACAGATTTTTGTTTAGCCCGGTGGCCATGTAAATTTTCTTCCGCCGAGAATATGGATATGCAGATGTTTCACGGTCTGCTGCCCTTCCTCACCAGTATTGATTATGACTCTGTATCCGTTGCCAAGTCCCTGTGACGCAGCTATTTTCTTTATGCTCTGCATCATGTATGCTATAAGCTCGCTGTCCTCCTCCGAAAGATCGTCAAGAGAGGCTATGTGTTTGCGCGGCACCATGAGAACGTGTACTGGAGCCTGTGGAGAAGCGTCTTTAAAAACAACTATTTTATCATCCTGATAAACTATTTCAGAAGGAATTTCGCCTTCGGCGATTTTACAGAATATGCAGTCGCTCATGTTCATTCACCTCCTTCTTTAATTTAATTAATCTGAAACATCAGGAAAATGATATTTCCGTAATTTTCATTTTATCATAAAAACACATATTGTTACAACTGTAACGTACCAGTCATTCCGTCTCTGAACGAACCATCAAGTGTAACATATGCAAATCCATGAAGTATACTCTTAGTATATTCATTGTCAATCGGAACATATACTTTGATATAATTATCCGTATATCCATAAATACAACTGCCGTCAGGCATCATACCTTCAAAAAGTACCCGCCTTTTTTTGTCTGAGTTCCGTCTGAAGAAATCAGCTGCAAGTTCATCCGACAAGTTCGAAAGCCTCGATGACCGCTCTGCTTTTACCTTAGGAGGAACCTGAGCCGGCATGTTGGCAGCCGGCGTATTTTTCCTTGGAGAGTATCTGAAAACATGGATTCTGGAAAATCCGGACAGCTTCGCTGTTTCCATCGTTTCAATAAATTCCCGTTCTGTTTCGCCGGGAAAACCGACTATTATATCAGTCGTTATTCCGTACTCAGGATCTGCCGATTTCAGAGCATCAACGATATCAATATACTGCTTCACTGTATATCTTCTGTGCATGCGCTTAAGAACATCATTGCTGCCGCTCTGAAGTGAAAGATGCATATGGTGGCACAGCTTTTTACATGCAGCCAGGCGTTCTGCCGTCTCTACATCTATTACATTAGGCTCGAGCGAGCTCAGTCTTATCCTGAAGTCTCCTTCTATAGAACTTATAGCCTCTACAAGTGAAACGATGTCAGCTGCATCAGATCCGCTGAAATCCGACCCGTAAAGTGCGGTGTTTATACCTGTCAGCACTATTTCTCTGTATCCGGCGCTTACGAGGCCTCCGGCCTCATCGAGGATGCTCCTCATGCTCCTGCTTCTCACCCTGCCGCGGGCATATGGAATAATGCAGTACGAACAGAAGCGGTCGCATCCTTCTTCAATCTTTATCAGAGCTCTCGAGCGGGAATCCATCGCTGTTATCGGTCCCATGTCTTCGTAGCCGGTGATGTTTTCATATGGGAGCACGTGCTCCTCTGCTCTGTTTCCGGATTCAGAATGCTCGCCTCCATTTTTCTTCCTCTTTATATATTCATTTACGAATTCAACGATGCGGCCCTTTTCATTTGTCCCGGCTATGATGTCAACACCATCGATCTGAGCTACTGCATCTGGATCAGTCTGAACATAACAGCCCGTGACAGCGATCACTGCATCCGGATTCATGTGCTTCATGCGCCTGATGTACTGACGCGATTTTCTGTCTGCCACATTTGTCACGGAGCATGTGTTTATGATACATACATCAGCCGGCTCTCCATCCGCTGCAGCAGCATATCCTGCTTTTAGGAAATGCTCCCGCATGCTCTCCGTTTCGTACATATTAACTTTGCAGCCGAGCGTGCAGAACGAAACTCTCATCATGCTTTTTTCTCCACTGCAACTGCACACCAGCCTTCTTCCTCAAGTATCTCAAGAATTTCGAGCCCAGCATTTTTAAGGCTGTCAAGCACAACACCGCGTTTTTCGACGATGATTCCTGACGCGATGAATATTCCGTTTTCATTTAAAATATCCGGGATACTGTCCGTGATCGACATAATAATCTCGGCCATCAGATTTCCAGCTGCCACATCCGCTTTGATATCTGTACCTTTTGTCACATCACCCTGAAATACCTTTATGAAGCTTTCCATGTGATTTTTGGCAGCATTTTCACGCGCAGCCTCAACAGCATCTGGATCGATGTCAAACCCATTGATATTGCGGCAGCCTGTCAGACCTGCAGCAATTGAAAGTATTCCCGATCCGCACCCTATATCCAGAAATGCATCATCGTTGTGAAGATATTTTTCTATCAATTTGATACACATTCTCGTGGTTGCGTGAGTTCCTGTTCCGAATGCCATTCCGGGATCGATCTCAATTATCTTCTCTCCCGGAGCTGCTTCATAATCCTCCCAGGAAGGCTTTATAACTATGTCATCTGTAACCTTTGAAGGCTTGAAATATTTCTTCCATTCGTCCTTCCATTCAGCATCGTCAGCCGTCCTCGACACAGCTGCAAGTCTGCCGTATTTGCCTTCAGCATCATATTCACGGAGCTGCCTGATCAGCTCTGAGATCTTTTTCATTTCCTTTTCAGAACTCTCTTCATACGGGAAATACAGCGTTACGCTCGCTTCATGTTCATCAAGAAGAGATTCATCGAAATAATCCCACTCGTATGTTTTTTTTGCAGACAGCATATCCTTTGCAGTCTGAGTGTCGTCGACTTCAAATGTCAGATATCCCGCCTCGGTGAGAACCTCCGAGACTTTTTCTGCTCCGTCAGAAGAGCAGAAAATTTTATATTCATAATATTTCATGTTTTTCTCCAATGTACCGAAAAAAGGCCGGCGGAAATACGCCGGTCTTTTGATTATACAACACAAGCTGAATGATAATCAGCTATTTTCTCTTTTTTCTTTTTTTACCCTTCTCCGACGGAGCCTCTGCCTTGTCATCTCCTGTGAAAATTTCCTTCACCGATTCAAAGAACGATTTTTTCTTTTTATACATTTCATCAGTCGAATTGCTGTCAAACTCCTGAAGAAGCTCTATCTGACGCTGGGTTAGATTTGAAGGAACTTCAAGCTGTACACGTACAAATAAATCGCCTATGCTGCCTGAATTCGGAGATCTCACACCTTTTCCTCTGAGCCTGAATGTCGTGCCAGGCTGAGTTCCTGCAGGTACTTTGTATCTTACCCTACCGTCCATGGTAGGAATAGTGACTTCTGCGCCGAGAGCAGCCTGGGTAAACGTTATAGGATACTCGAGTTCGAGATCAAGTCCGTATCTCTTGAAAAGCTTGTGAGGACGAACAGTTACGATTACGAACAGATCGCCGTCAGGTCCGCCGTTCTTTCCAGGGCCTCCCTGGCCTCTGACGCTTACAACCGCCTGATCGTCTATGCCCGCCGGGATGGAAACCTCGATTATGACTTCTTTCCTTACAGTTCCTGTCCCCGAGCATTTAGGGCAAGGTCTGTCTATAACCTGTCCTGTGCCTCCGCACCTCGAGCATGTCGTAACGTTTGCCATCATGCCGAACGGAGTCTGCCTCTGAGTGCGAGTCTGGCCTGAACCCTGACAGACCGGGCAGACTTTTTTGGCCCCGCCCTGTCCTACGCCTGTGCCTCCGCAGTCAGGGCACTTAACCTGCTTTTTAAGCTTGATCTTCTTCTTTGTGCCGAAGAAGGCTTCGTCAAAACTGATCGTAACTCGTGCCTGCATGTCCTGGCCTTTTTTTGGAGCGTTAGGATTAGCAGACTGACGCCCGAATCCGCCGAAACCGCCTCCGCCGCCGAACATATTGAATATATCTCCAAACATGTCGTCGAAACTCGATGTGTTGAATCCGCTTCCGCCTCCGCCGAAGCCGGCGTTAGGATCTACTCCTGCAAAGCCGAATCTGTCATATCTGTCTTTTTTCTCAGGATCGGAAAGAACACTATAAGCTTCATTTACTTCCTTGAACTTCTCCTCAGCTTCCTTATCACCCGGATTTCTGTCCGGATGGTACTTCATCGCCTGTTTTCTGAAAGCACTTTTTATCTCTGAATCCGAAGCGCCTTTCTGAAGCCCGAGCACCTCATAATAATCTCTTTTATCTGCCATATTAAACCTCCGGACAAACAAGTTTTATTCAAACAGGACACTCCGACATATCGACGGAGTGTCCCAATATTAACAATTATATACTACATGTCTGCCGCAGAACAGGATTATTTATTGTCGTCGTCATCGACAACTTCATAATCAGCATCAACGACATTATCGTTTCTGCCGTTTCCTGATGTCTGCTGTCCGGCATTCGCATTTGCCTGTCCGCCTGTCGGATCAAATCCAGCTGCACCGGCGCCTGCGCCCTGATCCGCGCCTGCTGTCTGAGCGTTTTGATAGAGAATCTGTGAGAGCTGCTGGAACTCATTCTGAAGTGTCTCGGTCTTCGACTTGATATCATCGATGTTGTCGCCCTTGAGAGCTTCAGCAAGTGCCTCTTTGGCCGACTTAACCTTTGCGAGAGCAGCAGAGTCTGCTTTGTCGCCGATTTCATCGATAGTCTTGTCAGTCTCATAAACGAGAGCTTCGGCGTTATTCCTTACCTCAACGCCTTCCTTTCTCTTCTTGTCTTCTTCAGCGTACATCTCAGCTTCCTTGATCTTCTGATTTATCTCTTCTTCAGAAAGCTTATTCGATGAGCTGATTGTGATCTTCTGTTCCTTGCCGGTTCCAAGATCCTTTGCACTTACATTTACAATACCGTTTGCATCGATATCAAATGTAACTTCGATCTGAGGAACACCTCTTCTTGCAGGAGGAATACCAGAAAGCTGGAACCTTCCGAGCGTTACGTTGTGATCCGCCATTTCGCTCTCGCCCTGCATTACGTGAATATCTACAGCTGTCTGATTGTCTGCGGCTGTAGAGAATATCTGGCTCTTCTTGGTAGGAATTGTGGTATTTCTCTCAATCAGTTTTGTAGCAACACCGCCTAATGTCTCAATCGAAAGTGAAAGCGGAGTTACATCAAGGAGCAGTACATCGTTTACTTCACCTGTGAGTACGCCCGCCTGAATAGATGCGCCTATAGCTACGCATTCATCAGGATTGATGCCCTTGAACGGATCCTTGCCTGTAACATTCTTAACTGCAGCCTGCACAGCCGGGATTCTTGTAGAACCGCCGACGAGGATGACTTTCTCAATGTCATTCATAGTGACATTCGCATCAGCCATCGCTTTTTTCATAGGTTCAATTGTGCGCTGAACGAGGTCCGCAGTCAGCTGATCAAATTTTGCTCTTGTGATGTCCATATCGAGATGGAGAGGACCATCTGCGTTTACTGTAATGAACGGCAGGTTTATGTTAGCAGTCTGTGATGAAGACAGTTCCTTCTTCGCCTTTTCTGCTGCTTCCTTCAGTCTCTGGAGAGCCATCTTGTCCTGTCTGAGATCAATGCCGTGCTCGTCCTGGAAACTGTCAGCTATGAAGTTCATGACAGCCTGGTCGAAGTCGTCACCGCCAAGGTGAGTGTCGCCGTTAGTAGCGAGTACTTCGAATACACCATCGCCGAGTTCGAGGATCGATACATCGAATGTGCCGCCGCCCAGGTCGTATACGAGGACTTTATGCTGGCTTCCGTCTTCTTTGTCAAGACCGTAAGCGAGAGCTGCCGCAGTAGGCTCGTTTATGATACGCTTTACCTCGAGACCTGCGATTTTGCCGGCATCCTTTGTTGCCTGCTTCTGGCTGTCTGTGAAGTATGCAGGAACCGTAATTACAGCTTCTGTTACCTTGCTGCCAAGATAAGACTCAGCATCGTTCTTGAGTTTTGTAAGGATCATCGCTGAAATATCCTGCGGCGTATATGATTTTCCGTCGATTTCAACTTTGTGATCTGTACCCATGTATCTCTTAATCGAAGAAATAGTTCTGTCAGGATTTGTGATAGCCTGACGCTTAGCAGTTTCTCCGACAAGTCTCTCGCCGTTCTTCGTGAATCCGACTACTGACGGAGTCGTTCTGTTTCCTTCAGCGTTAGCGATTACTGTAGGCTCGCCGCCTTCGAGCACAGCTACACATGAATTTGTTGTTCCAAGGTCAATTCCTATAACTTTTCCCATTATATTTACCTCCTGGCGCAATGCCATAAATTACATTTACAAAATATATATGAAAACGCGCTTTCGCACGTCATATGCATGAAAATCAGCAACCTCACGAAGCCTCCGGCTACTTCGCAACCTTTACCATCGACGGCCTTATGACTTTGCCGTTAAGTGTATACCCTTTCTGCATATCATCAATCACGATACCGCTCTCATAATCCGGGTTTTCCTCGGCCATGACGGCATTGTGGAAATTCGGATCGAATTCCTTGTCCTTAGCCTCTATTTCCTCGATTTTATTCTTGTCGAGAACAGTCTTCAGCTGCTTATATATCTTTTCTACGCCTTCAACGAACTTCTTGTCCTCGCAGTCAGCTCCCTGATTAAGCGCTCTCTCAAAATTATCCATAACCTCGATTATGTCGAGTGCGATTTTTTCGTTAGCGTACTGATATATGTCGGATTTTTCTTTTTCGGTGCGTCGTCTGAAATTCTGAAATTCCGCTGCAAGCCTCATGTACTTCTTATTGAGCTCACCGTATCTTTCATCGTCGTCCGATGATTCCTCCGGCTCATCATCAGCTGTTTTAGCGGCATTATCCGCACTGCTGTCATCGACAGAATCCTGTTCTTCAGGAACATCCCCGATATTCTTATCTTCTGCGCCGGCAGCTTTTTCTGCAGCTTCTTCCTTATCAAGCTCAGCGTTTTCGCTGCTTTTTTTATTCATCTCTTCCTTCGTCATCTTCGTCTCCTTCCGGCAGTCTGAAAGCTCTGTCCAGATTTTCTGTCAGATATTCAATTACTGAAGTTATCTCGCTGTATCTCATTCTTGTAGGCCCTATGACTCCGAGCTTGCCGACCATCTTACCGTTGACAGTGTATGTCGCGGTGATCAGGCTGGATTCCTTCAGAGACTCAGGTCCGTTTTCGCCGCCTATCGTGACTATTACTCCGCTGTCTCTGTCCATGATCAGCTTTGTGAGCGCCTGCTTATGTCCGACCATGTCCATGAAATTCTTTGCTCTGTTGAGATCCGTATATTCCGGTATCGAGAATATATTCTCAAGTCCGTTGATATACAGATCTACATCGAGCATGTTTTCGATAGTATTTCTGAACGACGGTTCTATCTCCTTCGCCAGCTGGCTCAGCGGCGCCGCCTCACGGTGTATATCGCTTATGATGTCTACTGCCAGCATGCTGTTTATCGCTCTGCCCTTGTAATTCTTTGTAAGAACCTTAGAGAGCAGCTCAAGCGATTTCGCGTCATACGACGAGCGCATCCTTATCGCGGTATTCATAACACGGTCATTTTCAGCTACTATCATCAGTACTGC
Source organism: uncultured Eubacteriales bacterium (assembly GCA_902796965.1). Classification (GTDB taxonomy): domain Bacteria; phylum Bacillota; class Clostridia; order Peptostreptococcales; family Anaerovoracaceae; genus RUG708. The sequence continues at coordinate 21,601 of CADBRA010000023.1, forward strand.
GGTGTTTTCATCAACCGGTAGAATATTTATGTACTTGAGTGCGTTTTCATCCTGAGCCGGCGTGACAGCGAACGAAGTGAGCTTCGTAAGCTGCGCGAGCAGCTCGGACGCATGACTCAGAGTCTTATCGAGTTCCGTCACCTTTGAGACAAGCTGTTCTGAAATGGCTTTTTTCTCCTGCTCCGGAATTACGTATTTATCCATCAGTGAGTTCACATATAATCTGTAAGCCTTATCAGATGGAACTCTTCCTGCTGAAGTATGCGGATGTGTCAGATAACCCATTTCCTCGAGGTCTGACATTTCATTGCGTATCGTCGCAGCGCTCGCTCCGATGTCGTGATGCTTCGAGAGTGTCCGCGAGCCTACCGGCTCTGCAGAATGAATAAAGTCTCCGACTATGGCCTGCAGAATTTTAAGTTTTCTTTCTGTAAGATCCATATTATCACCTTCTGTTTTTGTTAGCACTCATATTCATCGAGTGCTAACCTGTATTTAATATACCCCTACATGCACATAAAGTCAACAAAAGAAAATTTAAATAAGAAATAAAATGAATCACGAAATGTGATCAGTGACATAACACTCCGCCTGAGCTGCACACAGGGAAATGAGATTTATTTATAAAATATCTTAAAGTCAAAATTCTGCATCAGCTCCGTCGACAAAATGAACTCAACTTCAATTTACAAAACTGCATCATCACTTTTCATCAGGTGCCAGTCACGCGCAGCCCTTCCATGCACACCTGAAATATGAACTTCTGCGAAAAAAGCCCGGTATCTGTTATATGTATCATCTTTGCCGAACAATCGGCAGGAATTGTGCATATAAATACCCGGGCTTTTAAAAAAACATATTAAGCTTTAACACACTGCGGACGGAGTCCGCGCAATGGCGGCTTCTAAAGAGCCTTGCTTCCTTTCTGAAGAGCTGCCATTCCTGTGCGCGCCATTTCCTTTATTCCGTACGGACGGAGCATGTCAAGCATGAGGTCAACCTGCTCAGGTGCTGCGCTGATTTCAACTGTGACTGTCGATGCAGAAATGTCGGCGATGCGTGCTCCCATGATCTCTACGAGGTCTTTGATCTCTCCTCTCGTCTTTGACGTGATGCCTACCTTGAAGAGAGCCAGCTCTTTGCCGACGAGTTCGCCCTGATCAAGCCTTCTGACTTTTATGACCTGGACCATCTTGTTGAGCTGTTTTTCAACCTGCTCCATCACACTGTTTCCACTGTCGACTATCATCGTTATTCTGGAAACACTCTTATCGTCCGTTTCGCCTACTGAAAGCGTCTCAATGTTGAATCCTCTTCTGGAGAACAGACCTGTGATCTTGTTCAAAACGCCGTACTGGTTTTCTACGAGTACTGATATTACCTGTTTCATGGTCTCCTGCCTCCTTACTGTGCCATCGTGCTTTCGTCTGCGCCCACTCTGCACTCGAGCAGGAACGGACCGTCGTAATTCAGCATTTCCCTGACAGCATCCTCGAGCTCCGACTCGTCGTCGAGCATTCTGTGAGCTATTCCGTATGCGTCGGCCAGCTTGCAGAAATCGGGCGTATGCGGGAGGAATACTGCGTACGGTCCCTGCGAGAAATTTTTGCGCTGCAGTTCATTTACCATACCGAGTCTGCCGTTGTTGACGAGCAGAATCTTGAGGTTCAGATTGTGCTCGGCGAGAGTTGAAAGCTCGTTCATTGTCATCTGGAAGCTTCCGTCTCCGCAGACAACAATCGTCTGCAGATCAGGATCAGCGAACTTTATTCCCATGCCGGCAGGAAGGGCGTATCCCATCGTACCGAGTCCGCCTGATGTTATGAATTTTCCTTTATTTAAATTTATATATTTAGCCGCCCAGATCTGATTCTGACCGACGTCAGCAACGACATAAGCGTCGTCATCAAGCTGTTTTCCAACTTCAAGCATGAGCTTCTTAGGGCCAACAGTGCCATTTGATCTGCGCTTCATCGGTCTGAGACGCGACTGCGCGACCTTTTCCTGAACTTCCCTCGTCCACTCGTCAGCATCTATGTCTATGTCTTCTCTCAGAAGTTTCTTGAGAATTATCTTGACATCGCCTACGATAGGGACAGTTGCCTCCATGTTTTTGCCGATCTCCGCCGAATCTATGTCGATGTGGATAGTCTTGCAGTGGCTCATCAAACCCTCTGGATTCATGACAGCCCTGTCTGCGACTCTCGCTCCGACGATGATCAGCGTATCAGTGTGGTTTAATGCGTAGTTTGCCGGAGAATTTCCGAACTGTCCGATCATGCCGAGATTTAAAGGATCGAGTGTAGGAAGAACTCCCAGACCCATCATCGTCGTGACGACAGGGATGTTGTTCTTCTTTGCGAATTCAGCCAGAAGATCCTCTGCTCCTGACAGGATTACACCGCCTCCTGCTATTATCAGAGGTCTTTCGGCGCCTGAAATCTCTCTGGCGATCTTCCTGATCTGCTTGTCATTTCCTGTAATGCTCGGCTTGTATCCCCTGATATTAACCTCACCAGGATCGACGTATTCAAACTCAGTGTTCTGGATATCGCTCGGCACGTCTATAAGGACAGGACCCGGCCTGCCCGTGCTGGCGATATAGAATGCTTCACGCATGATCCTGGGAATATCGGCAGCATCTTTGACAAGATAACTGTGCTTTACAAACGGAGCGCACATGCCGGTCGTGTCCACTTCCTGAAAAACGTCTTTTCCGAGCTGATTTGTCGGCACCTGACCCGTGATCGCTACGAGCGGAATACTGTCGAGATATGCCGTCGCTATTCCTGTGATGAGGTTTGTAGCTCCCGGACCTGACGTGACCACGCACACACCCGGCTTGCCTGTTCTGCGCGCGTACCCGCTCGCCATATGACCAGCGTTCTGCTCCTGTCTCACCAATATATGTTTAATAGTTCCCTTCTTTTCCTCTATAGCCAGTTCATCGTAAAACGGGCATATTGTGGCGCCCGGATAGCCGAACAAAATGTCAACATCCTGCTCCAGCAGTCCGTCTACCATGGCCCTTGCACCAGTGATCATGTTCTTACCTCGTTTTTCTGCTTAATCGAATGGAGCATCTGCACCAGGCATGCTCCCGGTATTTTTGGATAATATCTTTATTCTACATTTGTATTTATTTTTGTCAATAGTATGACGAGGCTGCAGTGCAGGCATTTTGTATACAAAATTTCCAGCTTGCGTCCGCTCCGCGGACAACGTGCGCGGCGGTCAGCTGCTGGCGCCTGTGTTACTGTCCTTGTCCGATCAAAAATCCGAAAAAACGGGACGATTCACCTGTTTCGAGTGAACCGTCCCGTCTGTTGTATGCTTTGTGCGCGTAGCGCACGCAGATCTCATAGTTTTATTTTTAATATTTAACTTCAACGTTCTTTTCATATAATAATGTAAAATTATTGCTTTAATTCATGATCATTATTCCAGATTGAGACGTCTGTCCATAAATAAGTATGTCACCGCAAAATATACCGCTGATGTTATCACTGCAACGACTAATGATGCAAAAAGGAGTATATCCAGATATTCCAGAGACTGCTCGAATGTCGTCAGATTCACAGTCAAAGGGGAATCAAGGCCGTCCGATTTTGTTACAGCAAAGTAAAGAATTACATTCTCAATCACTGCAAAGGCAATGAACGCCAGCACCGAGAACAGACCCTTGTGATCCGACGCCTGAGAACCTACTGATATAGATGCATATATCATCAGCGCAAATTCAACCAGACCTGCGATTGCATTTAATATAAACAGAACTGCTGTCAGCGATATTTTTCCCCATGGAAGATTCATGCTGTTGAGCTGTACGAGCATTTCCCTGTAGTGTATCCCTCCATCGACTCGAATCATCAGTATAATCACCGCAGCAGATCCAAGCATTACAAGAGTAGTCAGAACTCCCCAGATCACAGCAGATATCACTTTGCTCCACAACTGAGTACCTGTACTGGCCGGCAGCGTCATCATCAGATAACCTTCATCGCCGTAAACTGTTTTTCTAAATCTTTGTATCAGCACGACAAGAGTCATGACAGCCATGACTATCACCAGCACTCCTAATATGAAGCTTACCACAGCCAGGGGACCCGAATTTGTAACTCTGAGGCCCAGAATTCCAGTTAGAAATGAAACCGCCAGAACTGCTATATATATTGGTCCGAGCTTCCTTCCTATCGCCATAAAATCATATTTTATAAGTCTGCCTGCCATTTGAAATCCTCCCTGAATATCTTGTCTATGCTCTTGCCTCTTTCCGCTCTGAGATCGTCTGCATTGTCATGAAGCACTATCCGGCCATTCCGTATAAATACAACTTCATCAAGTATATTTTCCACGTCTTCGATAAGGTGTGTCGAAATCACCACCGCAGCGTTTTCGTTATAATTGGAAATTATAACATGCAGTATGTAATCTCTCGCTGCAGGATCCACGCCGGCAATCGGTTCATCGAGAAAATATACCTCTGCTTCTCTGCTCATCACCATAATGAGCTGTACTTTTTCTCTGTTGCCTTTGCTCAGATTCTTGAACCGTTTGCCTGGATCAATGCCAAGCTCGGCAAGCATGTCTTCTGCTTTGTCTCGTCTGAAATCACCGAAAAAGTCAGAATACATATTCACGATTTCTTTTACCTTCATATATCCCGGCAGAAACTCCCTGTCCGGCAGATAAGCAGTGACGGCTTTAGTTTCTTTTCCAGGTTTATTTCCCGCTATCGTCAGGATGCCTGATGTCGGTTTCAGAAGACCATTGGCGATTTTGATCATTGTCGTCTTTCCTGCGCCGTTTGGACCGAGAAGACCAACAATCCTGCCCGACTCTATGCTCAGATTCACAGAGTCCAGAGCATCGGTACGACCGAATTTTCTTGTAAGATCCCTGCATTCTATTACTCCCATGTCATTCTCCCTTCTTTACTGCAATCTGTTTCGCATAATCCGTGACTGCCCAGACAATCTCCTCATTCGTAAGTCCGAGCTTTTCAAGATTGATAAAAAATTCCTCTATGTACCCCATACTCAGATCACTCCTCAATTTCTTAAGCACATTCTCATCATCTGTGATAAACCGTCCGCTCGTCCTTTCACTGTGCAGCAGTCCATGTCTCTCGAGTTCCGACAGAGCGCGCTGCATAGTGTTAGGATTGACTCCTGCATCGAGAGCAAGCTCTCTGACTGAAGCAAGTCTTCCTCCCGGTTTTATCGCTCCACTCGCGATAAACTGGCTCATCTGATCAACGATCTGCTTATAGATAGGAAAACCTTCTTTAAAATTCCAATCCATAGCTTTCATCCTTTCCAATGTTAGCTGTATCATTGTATTGTTGTATTATGCTATTAATACAATAAGTCAATAATACATTTCTGTCAAGATGTTTGTTGATCTTTTTGAAAACTTTTTCAGAAATCAGCAAAATAAAATAAATGTTTTTCTGTTATTATTCCGCTTTATTTACAGTAAAGCGGCAATTGGGTATAATCACTGACTTTCACTCGCGGCAATGCACAACCTCGCCGCGAAGTGCATATTTGCTAAATCATCTCGTGAAGTTCTTCGATACTCATGATGGCGTGACCGTAATAATAAAAGGATTATACGCTGTACCCAACGCCATTAAACATCTCAAAAGGTCAAGCTGAAATAAGGCTGCAGCGACACAGCAGCCATGATCATATAAGATCCTGCTGACCATAAAGTACCATATGGTCTCACCCGAATTACTCATTAATTGAAAAAAGAGCCCCGGATATAAATATCCGGGGCTCTCAAATATCATTGTCAATATTTAAAGATCATATTGCATATTCAGATCTTATTTGTCTTTAACCTTACTCATTGCTTTGTAAACAAATGCAAGGATGAGACCTACAACTGCGAGAACAAGTGCGATTATATATGCACTGTTGTAGCTTCCAGTTGCTGCAAATCTTGACTTCATGATCATTGGTCCGAGTACACCAGCAAGTGCGAATGCGATGAACATGATACCATAGTTTACGCCATTGTTCTTAGGTCCGAACTGGTCAGCAGTAAATCCAGGATATACGCCCATGAATGCACCAAATCCAAATCCTACAAGGCAGATACCTACTACGAACAGAGCTGTTGAGCCATGGTCGCCGGATACCAGCATGAGGATAAGTCCTACAGCTGCGAGGCAGAGGCAGATGATCAGTGTCATGATTCTTCCGATCTTATCGGAGATAGAACCGCAGAGTACACGTCCGAGCGCGTTGAACAGAGCGAGTACAGATACGATTACGGATGCTGCTGCAATACCCTTGAATGCTGCGATGGATGCGCACTGCGAAATCATCATCAGTCCGAAGAATGCGCCGCATACGAGCATGATGAACATTACGTAGAAAATAGGGTCTCTGAGCATCTCTGACCATGTCTTGTCAGTTGTTGCCTTGACATTAGCCGCAGGAGCAGGAGGAACATAGCCATCCGGAACAAATCCCTCTGGGCACTTCTTTACGAGGAAAGCACCTACGCAGATAACTACAAGATAAATGATTCCGAGTACGAAGAAAGTCTTGTGGATTCCGAGACTCGAAGGCTGAACCATCTTGGCTGCTATAGGAGCCAGGATTACTGATCCGAGTCCGTAGCACATTGTTGTAATACCGCCTACAAAACCGCGCTTGTCCGGGAAGAACTTTACAGTATTACCGATCGTGCAGCTGTAAATAAGTCCCATGCCGAGTCCTAATACAAGACCGTACCAGATGATTACCCATGAGAGGCTGCTTGCGAAGCCTGTTATGAACATGCCGCCGCCGAACATGAGACCTCCGATAAAGATAACCCATTTAGGTCCGAGCGCGTCGTTGATCTTACCACCTGTGATCATTGTGATAGGGCCAACTCCGTTGCAGATTGTGAATGCAAGAGCTGTCGAACCAGGATCTGTATTAAGTTCTGTAGCCCATGCAGCGCCGAATACCGACCATGCGTATCCGGTACCGATGACGAGGTTGATAATACAGCTGACTATCAGCGTCGTCCATCTTGATTTTGTCAGAGCAGAATTATCACTCATAACAATACTCTCCTTTCTGAAGAATACACCACCGAAAACCGGTGAAAATAATATCGTCCGGGTTATGTGAATAACCGGAAAGCAAATGCTGTGAAACGGCATTTTTTCAGCCAATATACCGTTACACGCGGAAGAAAAATCAAATTTCCTCCCTCACAATTACATGATGATTATAATACTAAGTCTGACAAAAGTATAGTATACTAAAGTATAGTATTGGCATGTGAATAATATGTATAAATACTATTATATTTCACAATCTCACAACAAAAATAAATATTATATCACTGTAAGATTACTTTTATTCATCATTAAATAATAGCATATATATTTATTTGTTCATTCAAAAATATCGTTCTTCTATTATTTCAGTCTATGCTCAGCATGCCGTTCACACTCATTGCTATGTCTCAGATAATAATAGCGCTTAATTTCAAACTGATCATGAATTCTTCTCTGCGCCTATTGAATTATCTTCTTAATAAGTGAAGCCCTGTTCGGTACCCCGAGACGCGCATAAACATTGGAAAGACTTTTTTTGACAGTTATCTCTGCTATATTGAGTTCCTTCGCGATTTCGAGATTTGTCTTACCGTCTGCAACAAGCGTGGCTATCTCCTGTTCCCTTTTCGTAAGCATGCTGATAGCTGAATCGCTGTTTACATACAGCAGGACATTCATGTGCTTCTCATATTTGCGAAATATCATCGTGCACTTTTCCGAAAATTTATGTTCCTCGCTGTTTAGCTTTACTTTTCTGTAGATCTCGCCAAGCTCGCGCCCGTTCTCAGCAAAAGGCAGGTATATTCTGTCCTTAATAGCAAGAGAAATGGCCTTGTGAAGTGATGCCTCAGCTGCATCAGACATCGAAAGCCTTCTGTATGATATTGTCTTGTATATTTCAAAATAGATCTGTGCAAGTATATTTTCGTTTTTTTCCGAATCTTCCACGAGTTCATCAGCAAGTCCCAGATATTTGCTGTATTCCAGATTATCTATGAGGATTCTCGAATATATTATCGAAGCATAATCTATAGCTGGTTTGTACAGCATGTGGTTGCCGTAATTTCTGAATTCTCCGTTGCGCAGCCATTCCGCCACGTGATCTGTCTGGTTGAAAACAGAAAAAATTGATGCTTCGCATATATCACCCACATATCTGAGTGAGCGTCTGCCGGTATCGTGCACAAGTTTTTTGATATTGTCGAGATACCTCAGGCCCTTATCAGTCTCTCCCCTTAGAAGAGCTATTTTCGCCTGAAGAAACCAGGCGCTCATCCCTATTATACTCTGACTGTATTTCTCGGCTACGGTACCCGCTTTATGAGACAGTATATCTGCTCTGTCTATGTCTCCCCGATAAAACACTATTTCTGCTTCAAACAGATACTCTGAACCTCTTCCGTTGTTGTCCGTAAGGCGATAATACAGATCTCTTGTCGAAGTATATTTTTCGAGCTGTGTGTCGAGACTCCCGATCCTTGTATAATACAGGAAAAGAACAGACGGAACGCCGAATATGAATGAACTCATTCCTCCGGCCTGCGCAATTGTATGCTTCAATTTTCTGGCGCAGCGCAGCTGATATGCCTCAACGGAAGGCAGGTCTCTGTAATACAGATAGCTGCACAGCATCTGATATTCACCATCAAAATTATCCTTTTCCGACTCAGGAATTTCGTTTCTGTATTCACTGCTGTCGAGAAGATGCATGACTGAATCAAGTTCTTTAGCGTCATTATGCATACGCAACTGTCTCGCGTATATCATGATGGAAATATAGTGGCGGTTGCGTATCTTTTCAGGGCATTCCCTGAATATAGATTTCATAGAATCTATGTCATCTGCGCAAACGAATTTTCCTTTATCGCGTTCAAACGCCCTCAACATATCTTCAAAGTTTCCGCTGCGAAAATAGAAATATGAAGCACGTCCATAGCTGTTATTCAGGAAATACCAGTCAGCAGCATGTCTGTAAACCTCATTCTTGAACTTCAGCTCTCTCAATTCCATCTTTTCCTCGAAATATCTCGCAAAAAGCTTATGGATGTGATATGAACCGTTTTCCGGATTCATCCATATGAAATCACCTGAATCTGAAAAATTTATCAACATTTTTTCAGGATCATTCTTACGCCTTACGAATCTCGCCTGTTCCATGGAAAAATTGCTGAATATGCATATCCTCTCAAGGAAATCGTTCTGATCTTCTGTATAATCTCTGCATACTGTCTGCTCGAATATACCCATGATCTGTTCAGGAATTTCATATTCTCCTGTTTCGACATAGTGTACCAGCACAAGATATAAAGCCGCTATCCATCCATCGGTCTTTCTACTGAGCCTGTCGGCGAGACCTGATGAAAGCTCAGCGCCGCAGAGCCTGTAATACTGAATGATATCGCCCGGACCAAGCATAAAGTCAAAAACATCTATTACGTGCAGCAGGTGCTTTATTCTGAGTTCCTCGCGGTTTTTTTTGAACTTACCTCTGCCGATAAGCACAAAATGCAGATCATGGATGCGCTCTCTTGCTGCCATTTCAAAAAAACGGCACGTCTGTTCAGAGGATATCATATGGAAATTGTCGATGACGATAGTAACGGGCTTCTTATGTGCCATCTCTCTTAGAAGAGTTATACACCTGCTCATGCTTTCTTCTATGTTTATATTCTCTTCATAAAACTCGTGAGAAATCTGTAAAATCTTATCAGCGGTCTCGCTGCTGATGCCGGATATTGTCCTTCTGAACTGGCGGAATGCTGTCTCGAGATTTGATGTCTGAATATCCTGCCATACATAAAGACTTCCAGAATTGCGCAGATAATTCATGCATGAAACCGACTTGCCGTAACCTATCGGCGCTTCTATCGATGTAAGGGGAAACTCAGAGATCTTTTTAAGTTTATTGTTTAATTCTCTCGATATATATTTTTTTTCCGTATCTATCTTGTTTCTTCTGTCACGCATTTGCATGTCTGTTTTTCCTCATCACTCTCAGCACAGTAATCAGCTTGTGTTATACAAGTATTTCATCGATGAATGATGTACCCGACAGCGTATTTTCTATGCCAAAATATTCACAGATTGAAGCCGATATATCCGCAAAAGATTTTCTCGTGCCTATTTCAGCTCCCGCCTTTATCTTTTTGCCATATGCAAGAACAGGTATATATTCTCTCGTATGATTCCATCCTTTGAATGTTGGATCGTTGCCGTGATCGGCCGTCAGGATCAGAACGTCGTCACTGCGCATTGCTGAAATAATTTCCGGAATGCGGGCATCGAACTCCTCTATAGCCCTGGCATAACCTTCCGGATCTCTTCTGTGCCCGTACTTTGCGTCAAAATCGACAAGATTAGTGAAAATAATGCCATTACCGGCTTTTTTCATATAATCAAGCGTTTTATCGACACCATCCATATTGCTGACGGTGTGAACATAAGATACCATGCCTCTGCCATTGAAAATATCATGTATTTTCCCTACACAGTCGACTTCGTAACCTGCTCCCTTCATTAAATCAAGAATAGTGTCAGAAGGAGGATCTACTGAATAATCACGCCTGTCCGATGTCCTTGTATAGACGCCGTCTCTATATATATAAGGCCGGGCAATAACCCGTCCAACGAGAAGATCTCCCTGAAGCATTTCTCGAGCGATCATGCACATGTCGTACAATTTTTCAAGAGGAATTACATCGGTGTCAGCTGCTATCTGAAAGACGCTGTCGGCAGACGTATAAACAATAGGGAATCCCGTCCTGCGCTGTTCAGGACCCAGCTCTTTTATTATCTCAGTGCCTGAAGCTGAATAATTGCCGATAACTTTTGTTCCGATCCTCTCTTCAAATGCTTTTATGAAATCCTCAGGAAAACCAGTATCAGTAAAAGTCTGAAACGGCATCTCTGTCACAAGCCCGGCAATTTCCCAGTGTCCTGTTATCGTATCTTTGCCCTTTGATAATTCTGCCGCTCTTCCGAATGCTCCGTCAGGATCCGGTTCGGATGTAAGATCGATGCCCTCTATATTGCCATATCCGAGTTTTATCAGATTCGGTATTTCTATGCCTGGTACGCGTTCGATGATATGATTTATCGTCGAAGCTCCTCTGTCACCGTATTCAGCTGCGTCAGGCATTGCTCCGGCTCCAAGACTGTCCATCACTATAAGTATGACACGCTTGTCATATCTCATTATCAATACTCCTTTCAGACAATATAAGCTGAGGAACAAATCCAACAGTATCTGAAGACACGAGTCTGTATTCTGTACCTTTTATCTTTCCTCTGAAAGCATGTTTCTCAGCTTCATCACCGTGAAGATGGCCGTATAATACGCATGAAACATCATACTGGTCTATTATCTCGGTCACAGGCGTCTCGCTGCCTCTGCTGTCGGTAGGAGGATAATGAAGAGAAAGAATTATCTTTGAAGCTCCTCTCTCAGAAGCTGAATCAAGAGCCAGTCTCAACCTTATAAGTTCACGTCTGAATATCTTTTCATCGTGCTCAGTCCAGTCCTGACCTGGATAATGAAGCATCCAGCCTCTTGTCCCGCACACCGCTGTATTTCCTGCCATTACGCTGTTATTCTGTAAAAAGATAATATCCTCATGTATGGCATTCATTTTTTTCAACGTCGTCCACCACAGATCGTGATTTCCTCTCGTTATGATTTTTCTGCCAGGCCGTTCATGTATCCAATCAAAATCCGGAACAGCTTCGCTAAGCTTCAGTCCCCACGATACATCTCCGGATATTATAACAACGTCATCCGGATTCACGATTCTGTCCCAGTTGCTGCGCATCTTCTCTGTATGATTATTCCATCTGGGTCCGAACACATCCATTGGTTTATCGACCGAACCTGACAGATGAAGATCCGCCATAGCGAAAATATTCATATTTCAATCACCTTAGATAATTGTAGCTGAAAAACGTCAAAAAAACAAACCGGCGGCATATCACAAAGATGTGCCGCCGATCATAACTAATGTTTCTGCTTCTTAGCCAGATTCTCATTCATCTGTTTGATAAGTTTTATAAATTCATCAATATTTTCCGGCGGAATTCCTTCGACAATATCATTGTGAACTGACGCCAGACGCCTTGATGTTTCTTTTACCTTTTCCTTGCCCTTATCCGTTATGAATACGAGGAACGCTCTGCGGTCTTTTTCCGTAGTCCGCCTCTCCACATAACCTCTGCTTTCAAGAATGTCAAGAATTCTCGCAAGAGTTGCCTGATCTTTGTCGACCCTCCTCGAAAGAGTCTTCTGATTTATGCCGTCATCGTTAACCAGATTGTACAATACTACAAACTGTTCGAGCGTAACGTCATACCTGTCCAGTGCCATGGACATCTGCCTGCGCATTCTCTTCTGCATTACATAAACAAGATAGGTAAGCTGTTCGTTAATATCAAACATTTCTCCACCCGTATCTTTATTATTAATTAGCGCTTATTATTTCTTAGGTTTATGAGCGCTGAGCTGAGTCTTCTCAGCTTTGGTGGCTTCGGCTATCTTTCTGAGTTCAGGTTTTGAAACCTTGCCGTTCGTGAGGAGCGGGAACTCTTCGATATCCTTGCCCTTGCCTACAAACCAATAGTAAGTAGGGATCGACAGTGTAGGAATATTGCCGTCACACTGGTCTCTGATATCTTCTGCCGTGATGTCAGATCCCTCTGTTGTTCTGACAAATGCTCCTACTATCTCACCGTACTTGTAATCTTTTACACCGATAGCATATACTTCTTCCACACCCGGAATTGTAAGGATATATTTCTCTATATTTCCCGGACTGATATTTTCGCCGCTTCTTATGATAATATCCTTAAGTCTATCACCGAGCCTGAGGTCTCCGTTTTCGTCAAGATATCCTGTATCGCCTGTTCTGAGCCATCCATCATCAGTAAATGTGGATTTCGTCTTCTCAGGATCTCCCAGATATCCGAGCATTACTCCATAGCCCTTTACACAGATTTCTCCCGGAGTTCCTTCAGGAACATCCTCGAGAGTGTCAGGATCTATGAATTTTACTGAAACGCCCGGGCAGATCTGTCCGACTGTAGTTCCCTTGATTTCAGGAGTATCATCAGGTTTCGTTCCTGAAACGCAAGGAGCTGTTTCTGTAAGTCCATAGCAGACTATAAGGTGCTTTACGTGCATGATGTCTTCGATGTCGTGTACCATCTTTTCAGGACAAGGCGCACCTGCAGTGATGCCTTTGTCCATGCATTCAACATGGTATTTTTCAGGATTCTTTTTGAGCTCTTCTACAAAGCCGATGAACATCGTAGGAACGCCTGAAACAACCGTGCACTGTTCGCGCTCGATAGCAAGCAGGGAATCAGCCGGTTTGAATCTCCTTGCCAGCACAATAGGAATTCCGCGGTTTATAGCGGTAAGTCCGGATGCAACAGAGCCGAACGTATGGAACAGCTGTATCTGCATCATCATCTTGTCTTTGTGTGTGAGTCCCATCATACCGCACATCGTATTTGAATTTTCAACGATATTAAGATGTGACAGCATGACACCCTTAGGGAATCCTGTGCTTCCGGATGTATAGATTACATATGCCAGATCATGAACGTCGATAGCATCCTGTGCGGCATTCAGATCATCGTCAGGAAGGCTCCTGCCTATCTCGACGGCCTTTTTGAAGTCAAATACTCCCGGATAGTCATATTCACCGTCAGCCCCGACAAGAATTACCTTCCTGATGAGCGGAGCTTTTGCGAGGTGAAGTTCACCGTACTTCTGAGTCTTGATTTCAGGATACATATCGTTCGCTGCCATATCGATATTCTCCGTCTTCTTGGCTCCTCTGTACAGAATAAACGTAGAAATCTGAGATCTTCTCACTAGTTCTTCCATTTTTTCCTGTTTTTCATACGGTGTAAATGCTATAACAACGCCGCCCGCTTTTGAAATACCATAGCATGCAATCATTGATTCTATGCCATTTGCCATCCACAGTCCGACGTGATCGCCTTTTTTCAATCCGACACTGAGCAGATATTTTGCAAACGCTCTTGCGTCTTCTTCAAATTCTTTATATGTTATTCTCCTGTCGCCCTCAAATGTGATGAGCGCTTCCTGATCAGGATACTCTTTTGCTGTCTCTGTAAGTACTTCGCCTACTGTAAGATCAAGAACTCTTTCTACATAAACAGGAATATCAGTATCCATTATTTTGAATGAATCCATATCTGTTCCCGACATAAGCTCTTGTTTTTTTGCGATTTCAGCGGCACCTTCGGTCATTTTATCTGTAGCGCCTTCAGGCTTTTCGATAAGAGATCCGTCGGCTGCCTTGAAACACCATGTCATACCACCTGCAGTTATATAGACTTTTCTGAATGCATCGATGTTTTTCATTTCTGTAGTTCCTCCTAAGGTACTTTCACGAGTCCGCCAGCAGCAGGTAAACATGCGCTGCTGAAGCCAATGCGGCTCAACCTATCAATCATCAGGTTAATTATATGACGTATACTTTATATTGTCAATTATTTGCTTGAATATATTTTGCTTAAATACATTTTGGGAATTCTATTGTATGCAGGCGCATTAGTTGTCTTTCATTGAAATCCTGGCACAAACAAAATACCCTCCTCACTGGTTGTCCAGTGAAGAGGGTACATATCAAAAAAGGCACGGTTTTTTCTGCTGATATATAACAATTCAACAGAATATTATCTGAATGTATTACTTCTGCTGAGGTTTTCTGAATGAACCGTAATCCGTCTTGATAGGATTAAGAGCAAATCCGTTCATCTCTCCGTCTACGATGTCGTTATCAACGATTTTGCCTCTGATGCAGACGGTGCGGCATCCTGACGGACAGAGCCCGCATCCTTTTCTGACTCCTACAGGAGGTTCATATCCGCGGTTTCCTGTTTCCTTAACTAATTTTCCCATTTCTTGCGCCTCCCCCGCTATTATCAATAAGGCTGTGTGAAATCCGATTCCTCTTCGTAGGCCTCGTATATTACTCCTTCCCACGTACCTTTCATCTTTTCCTTGTTTTCCTCGTAAAGTTCCTCGACCGTATCAAACTCATCTGTATCACCGAGATAATACATATTTATCTTATTCTTTGTAATGCTCCACTTCTTCGTCTCCTGATTGTATTTTACGGAAACGTCGTCCTCATCTTCAAGAAGATAAAATTCATCTATGCCGTATTTTTCATAATACTCTTTGAATGCGGCAGGATCGGGATCCTTTATCTTATGGTAAACTCTGTTGATTGCCATGATAAATTTCTGTCCGTCAGGTCTGTACGCCGAGAACACATGGCCTATCTGAACAAGTCTGAGTTCTTTTCCTGCCATTTCAAGCATATGCATTACTGCATTCTGTACCTCTATATAGAGCTGTCCATCAACCGTGAAGAACTGACCATTAAGTTCGAACATATCGTCTTCAAGATAAAAATCAACATAAAGATTGTCAAATTTAGCGACAGTTTCAGGATCATTTATATCGAGCGTTACTTCCAGGGAATCCATTTTATTCTTCCTTTCCTCCTCTTTTTTAATATTCCTTTTACTCTTCTTATATTTATTATACCTGAATTTCTATAATCCAATCCAGCATTTATATCTGAGGAACAAGTTTAGGATTTTCATAAATATTGCCTACAACTTCTGTCTGCGCTGCCGTCGAGCCTGCTCCAGGAATCAGCGTACCATCATTGCTCATGTAGATAAACTGGCCTATTTCCGCGCTCCAGATCACCTGCGCAACATCCTCTCCGTTATTCGTGGCAATGACATCGCCCTCGAAGATCTCTTTTCCGTTGAGATCTTTCCACCCTGTGTCCTGCATCGGTATAAGTTCCATAGGAGGATCATTCTTGATATCATAAATATAAAGCGCTCCGAATGAAAGATAAGCGTAGATCGACATCATCATGTCCTCCTCAGGATCCTTGAGTTCCTCAGGCTGATACATGATTTTTGCATCAGGATCCCATGCGCGGAAACGCAGTGTTCTTCTTCTGTCCTCAGGATCAGCATCGCCGTTTTCAAATATATTGCCCGCGATATGCATGGCATCTGACAGGTATTCACCTCCCTGCTCCACGCTGCCGTCATTGTACAAAAGCATAAATCCCGAAGTTTCTTCGTCCCAGATTACCTGACAGTATTTATCGTCGAGCTCAAGAATGTCGCCTTCATAAACCTCGTACTGCTCGTTATCATACCAGTTTGTACATTGCATAGGAAGAAACTCAACAGGAGGATTGTGTTTCATATCCATGATTTTAAGGTCTCCGTCGACTATCTTGCCATAGATAGTTTTTGGAGCATTCTCATCAGCATCAGGTTCTTCAAGCTGCTCAGGACTGTACATTTTCTTTTCTGCAGGATCCCATGCTCTGAATTTCCATTCTCTTGTATACTCGTCTGCCATTTTTACACCTCTGAATAATTTCCTATACTAACCCACATTAAATGAGCTATTTCTTAAGTTCATATCTTTCGTTGTTCATGATAAGCCCGCCTACTCCCATCTTTACGATGTCTTCGCGTTTTATCTCTACATCGGCAAAGACATAAGGCAGCATTTTATCAAACATCGTATTTTTGAAATACATTCCCGCAGCCGGAACGCCAAGTACGGGAACGTTTTCGAGATAAGCCACGAGGAACATAGCTCCCGGAAGAACCGGCGAGCCCTGCTTTACAATTCTCGCGCCGGTTGCCCTTATAGCTCCTGGCGTCTTGTCATCAGGATCAACTGACATGCCTCCTGTAGCGATTATAACCTCAGCGCCGCGGTCACGCATTTCTATTATCTTGTCTCTTATCTGATCAAGATCATCAGGCGCGAAATCCATGCCGATTATCTCCCCGCCGTATTCATTTATCTTTGCGGAGAGAACGGGCCCGAAAGCATCGTCTATCCTTTTGCTGAATACTTCACTTCCAGTGATAACACATCCTACCTTCTTGCTTACAAAAGGCCTGACTGAAACAACGTCTCCCGATGCCTCACATATGCTTTCAACTGCATCAACATCCTCTTCCTTTACTACGAGAGGAACGACCTTTGTGGCAGCAACCATCTGGTCTTTTTCAACGACGCTGCCGTTCGGAATAGTCGCGCAGATAGAATTTTCCAGATCATTGATGCTGTACACAGCTTCTTCGTCAAGGCATAACATTCCTCTGCAGTCGGCAAAAATATTAACCCTGCTCTGAGACGGCGGCTTCACATATGTATGTGTGCCGTGAATAGCCTCACCAAGCCTTATGCCGGCGTCGTCCTCATGGACATCATCGTCATCGAGCGAAAGCACATATATATTGTATTTACCCACATCAAGAAGCTTATCAACATCGTCCGCATCTATTTTATGGCCTTTTTTGAACAGATTTCCCTTGAATTCACCTTGTACGATTCTCGCGATATCATGCGCAATAATCTGGCCTACTGCATCTTCGGTCCTGATAATCTTTGTCTTCATGTGGATTTCCTCCCGGTTGATATTTTCGATATATTTTAAACAACGCACGAAAAAAAGCCGCGTTTCGCGGACTCCGTCCGCAGAGCGGACAAAGCGCAAAATGCGCAATACATTGTTCAAGCAAACAAATATATTTTAAGATATTCAGATATAATTTTCAATATTCCCAGTATAATTTTGTTAATGAAATGACAAATATAATTCAGATTCAATCTCAGCTCTAAGAATGGTAATGGAAATAAAAGACAAAGAATCAAACTTTCTGTCAGTAAGAGCTCCCGCGTGAATCGTAAGCAGCCGAGTTCCGTCGCATAATCTGAATAATCCCTGACAGATTACTGTGATGATGATTATGATAAAGGCAGCACACCGCTGCACATCTCTGCGCATGCATGATAAATGCAGAAAAAAACTGCTGCATGAATACCATGCAGCAGTCCGATTTATGCATTCCAGTTCAGCGTGCCCTGCGGACAGTTATAAAGAAGCCGTCGCAGGAGTACTGCCATCTATGGAATGAACATTTTCGTCAACAATCTCGAGCCATTTGAGATCATATGGTTCGAACGTAACATTCCTGTACTTGTCTACATCGAGGACAGTTCCGTCCCAGTCTCCGTGAATTTCACCTGTCTGTTTTATGAGAATATCATAAAGAATATCATAAGTTACGCCGTCATCACCCTTTTCAACAATCGTCGAATACGGCAACGTCTTGTGATATGTGACTTCAAGATCTTTGTATCTGTAATGGAATCCACAGCGCATGCGGCACCCGTCGAGGCCTGTATAATCGCAGAATTCGCAAAGATCATGATAAATCTTGTCGTGCTCTCTGTCATACAGATTTTCAGGAGTCGTATCAGTATAATCAAATCTGAACTGGATCGGAATCCCATATTTATTGAATCTGTCGAGATAAGCTGTGAGCCTTTCGCGAGGATAGCTCTTGTAAAGAACGCAGTTGATCCTTACAGGAACAGGAATGCGTGCAATCAGCTCATCCGGAGACTCCTCAACATATTTGACGAGGTGCCGCGAAATATTGATGCATGTGATCTTGTCCTTGTTATGCTCGCAGAAATCGATCATATCCTGTGGCGTCCTGTCAGCAAACACAGGGAATGTCGTGTTGATGAAAAGTCTGTGAGTAGCGGGGATCTGATCGATCATGCGCTGAAGCGAATCGAGATTCGAGAACGGCTCTCCTCCAGTAAATACAAAATCGCATTTCGGTGTGATTTCATCCATCGTGTGAATGCTTTCGATGATTTTTTCTTCGCTGAAACCGGTCATATCGCCGTATTCTTCCTTATTTATGCAAAAAGGACAGTTATTTTTGCAGTCATAAGGAACGAATATAGTTACTGTCGCACCGCCCTCACGAGTTTTATAAGGGTTATTGCTCATCTGCGTAAATCCTCCAATATATATTACATTTAATAGTGTACTAAATTTCATACAGATAAAATGATACCCAAATTGCAAAGTAAAGTCAATGTTTACAGCAACTAAAGAAATATTTAACAAATACCATCAGAAAAAACATCCCAAGATTTTTCTAATTTAAATTGAAAAAATTGAAATTTCAACGATTCGTCAAATGTCGGAAAGAAATAAAAAATATATTATGACCCGAAAAAACAATTTACAATTATTTGTAATTTTTTATCAATAGCATATTGAGAAAGAATTAACACAATTAAAAAAGTGATAAAACCGAGCTGTAATTGATAAATAATTAACGTTTTAATGTCAAAAAAGCAGTGATACTCATACTATCCTCCTGCAGATCACACTGCCCGACGGGATGCACATAGCTCAATCCTGCGAGGGACACAGTTTCGTTCACAGGCTGATTATATAATTACCAATACATCCCGGTCTTAGGAGACGGTATATATTTTGCACATAACCTTTGATATGCAGCCCTATATATCATTTATTGAAGAACTGCTGGTATTCATAATGCAGGCAGCTTACGATATCAGCGTTTTAGAGACTTGTTCTTGTCCATGAATTCATTATACGAACCTATGGCACAGCAGCTGACTCTTTATAATCCCATTGATACAGCAATGGACCTTACAATGATAATTGGTAAAAAATTAACATCGAAAGAAATAGATTGCCGCTTATGCGTATGCCGTCACCTAACTTCTCCGCTCCTTTATTAAAGAAGAGAAATTTCAGTTATCAGCGTAATGGAATAAGAGAAAATTACATAAAGGGTTTTTATAATAATTCAATACCGATGCCGCACACACGATAATGAAAACTGCTGTTGTTCTATGCAAGGCTTTTAGACTGCGATGGTACAAGGCAGAAAAATGAAAATCAATACCATACTATAATCTGTTTATTGATATGAAAAAGCGCAGCGGCATAACACCGCTGCGCTCCGCTTAAACAGAGACAAGACTCTGTTTCAAACCAATATATTAGAGGTTCTTACCTACTGACTTCAGATAATTGAGAACCTTTTCCTGAGTAAGAGGCTCTTCCATGCATCTGAATCCGATAGCATCATATACTGCGTTGAATATTGCAGAAGGTGTAGGCTGAATAGGGCCCTCGCCTGATTCCTTTGCACCATAAGGTGAAGAAGGATCGTAAGACTCAACGATTTCAGTATCGATTTCAGGAATATCCATAGTTCCAACGAGCTTGTAGTCGTGGAATGAAGGGTTGAGCAGACGGCCGTCATCGGCATATCTCATCTCTTCGAGGAGAGCGTGGCCCATGCCCATCTGGATAGAACCATGTACCTGACCTTCGCATGACATAGGGTTGATAGGCTGACCAAGGTCACCAGCTTCAGTGATCTTGTCAACATGTACATTACCAGTGTAGAGGTCAACTGTAACTTCTGCGATCTGGCAAGTGAATCCGAATGTAGGTGAGTGACCGATGTTACCACCCTGCTGGATACCCTTACGTCTAGGAGGTGTGAACTGACCAGTAGTAACGAGCGGACCATTAGCCTGGATGTACTGATCAACAACTTCGTGCCAGTCTACATTCTTTCTCTTTCTCTCATAGATTGAATAGAACTGATAGTCCTTAACTCCAACTTCCTGACCACGGCAGCCCATGATAGCAGCAGCAACAGGGAACAGCTTCTGGTTAGCAGCTTCGCATGCTCTTCTAATAGCCCAGCCTGTAGCATAAGTTACACGGGAAGCGAATGTACCAAGGTCGAATGTAGTAGTTTCAGTATCTCTGGATTCTACCTTAACGTCTTCAGATCTTACACCGAGAGTTTCGGCAGCCATCTGAGCCATTACCATATCAGCGCCCTGGCCGATATCAGTAGCTCCGCAGTAAAGAACTACATTGTTTTCGCCCTCGATCTTGACCATTGCTACTGTATGAGGCTTGTATGAGAGGTACAGAGTGTATGAAGTACCGGAAATGTAGTAACCACCGGACATACCAATACCCTTACCAAACGGAAGCTTGCCGACTTTGTTCTCGAAGTCGCAGTTCTTTGCAGCTGTAGCAAGAGCCTTCTTGTATTCTGAATGAGGAACGTACATCATTGAACGGCAAGTGTGGCCTGATTCAACAGCGTTGAGGAGTCTGATCTGGAGAGGGTTCATGCCGAGTTTCTCAGCAGCCATGTCCATCATGATCTCCATTGCGAATCTAGGCTGTGCACCACCGAGACCTCTGTGAGCTCCGCAAGTCTGAGTGTTGGTGTAGATCAGCTTGCCTGCAAATTTAGCAGCAGGAGTTACATAAGGAAGGTGAGTCATTGAAGCTGTGTAGAACAGTACTACAACGCCCCATGACATGTAAGCGCCGGCAACCATGATTTCCTTGAAGTCTACGGCAGTGATGTGACCATCTTTGTCGAAGCCCTGACGGAACTTCATGAATGCTGGGTGATGTCCCTGGCCCTGTGCAAATACTTCTGATCTCTCATATACGCACTTTACAGGACGTCCGATTCTTGATGAGAACTTCGAAGTGATGAAGTCAGCAGTTGTAGCAACACCCTTGCCGCCGAAACCGCCGCCAAGAAGAGGAACTGTGATTCTGATGTCCTTCATAGGCATCTGAAGAACCTTAGCGAGCTGCTGGTGAGTATAATGAGGAACCTGGCAAGTAGCCCAGAGGTGAAGTTTATTCTTATTTACATCGTAATCAGCGAGTGCAGCCTGCGGCTCGATGAATGACTGATGATACTGGCATGAATAGAATTCGCCTTCTACAACTACGCCGCCGTTAGCTTCAGTTTCAGCGAGGATTGAATCAACGTCGCCGTATTCCTGTGAGCCCTGGTGAGCGATGTTGCCCGGCTTGTCTTCATGAATGAGGACGCCAGTCTCGTTAGCGAACTGCTCTGATTTTCTTGCGTCTGTTACAACAGGGAGGAGCTCATATTCAACATCGATGAGGTCGAGAGCTGCTTCTGCGATTTCTTCAGTGAGTGCGCATACTGCTGCTACAGGTTCACCCCACATACGAACCTTATCTCTTGCGAGTACTTCTTCGTTTGCTGAGTGAGCTACGATACCGTAATCGATAGGGAAATCCTTACCTGTCAGGACATCGAGAACGCCGTCCATTTCGAGAGCCTTGCTGTAGTCGATGTTCTTGATCTTTGCATGTGCGTGCGGTGATCTGAGGATCTTTGCATAGCACATTCTAGGAAGACTGAGGTCTCCAGTGTACTGCTGTTTACCTGTTACCTTGAGAGGTCCGTCGAGACGAGGAATTGATCTGCCGACTTCTGTATACTCTCTGGTATAGTCTTTATAATCATGATATCTGTTTGAAACTTCAAATGTTTTGTTCATTCCCATTTATAACACCCCACCTTCTGCAGCACATGCTTCAACTGCATCTAAAATCAGGATGTAGCCTGTGCATCTGCAAAGGTTTCCTGAAAGTGCTCTTCTGATTTCCTGTCTAGTAGGATGAGGATTCTCGCAAAGTAAAGCGTATGAAGACAGAATCATTCCAGGAGTGCAGTAACCACACTGAACAGCGCCGTGGTTAAGGAATGCCTTCTGAATAGGATTCATTTCGCCAGTCTTTCTGTCAGCGATTCCCTCAATGGTAGTGATCTTCTTGCCCTGACATGCAATAGCGAGTGTCAGGCATGAAAGAACTGCCTTGCCGTCGATGATAACTGTGCAGGCACCGCAGTCGCCCTGACCGCAGCCCTTCTTAGTTCCAGTCAGATGTGCTTTCTTTCTGAGAACCTCAACGAGAAGATCTGTAGGAGCTACAACCAGATCCATATCTTCTCCATTAATATTTAAAGTGATAAGCTGATTTTTCATTATCATGTCACCTCCCAGTTATTTAGCTTCTGCAGCTATCTCTCTTAAGAGCTTTCTTACGAGAGCGCCTACAACGTCTACTCTGTATTCTGCAGTTGCTCTGATATCTGAGATCGGGTGTACTTCGCTCTGAGCAGCTTCAGCAGCCTTAGCGATTACAGCCTCGTCTCCGATCTTAGTTCCCTTTAATACTTCAGGAACCTTCTCAGAAATGAGAGGTCTGATTGCTACAGAACCCATTACGCATTTTGCATCCTTGATAGTGTCGCCGTCGAGATCAACTCTGATGCTCATGTTGACAATATCGATTTCCATCATACGTCTCATTGCAACATATCCGTACTTAACGTGTGTAGTTGCTGCAGGTTCAGGGAGAATGATGTTCTTGATCAGTTCGCCTTCTTCGAGGATATTTCTTCTGTTACCAGTGATGAAATCCTTTACGTCTACGACTCTTTCGCCGCCCTTCTTAGCGAGGGTCATCTTAGCGTCATAGCAGATAAGTGAAGAAGGAGTTTCTGCGGAAGGACCTGAGTTAGCGAGGTTTCCTGCTATTGTTCCCATTTCTCTAACCTGAGGACCGCCGATTTCTCCTGCTGCGATTGAGAATGCAGGATACTTATCTCTTAATTCCTTTGAGAATTCGCAGAAAGCGTCAGTTGTGCAGCCGCCGATTACAGCGCCTTCACCGTCTTTAATCGCAAATTCGTTGAGTTCAGGAATCTGTGTAACGTCGATAATATTTGCTGGATGAATCATTTTTTCCTTCAGCTGAATCATAAGGTCAGTACCACCTGCGAGGATTTTGTAGTCTTCCTTAGTAGCCAGCAGTTCGAGAGCCTCGTCCAGAGTCTCAGGACGATAATACTCAAATGGAGTTAAAATATTCAAACAAGCCACCTCCTTAAAAAATTTGATATTGGTTTGTTAAGCGATCCGATGACTGTGCCAGCGTGATCCCACAGTTGCAGTTGTGAAATCACTGACAGCATCAGATAATATATTAATTTAAATCCAGATCAATTTCAAGATCTGCTTAAATTAAATATTAATTTTTTTGAATTTCGGTCAGATATTTCAATCTTTACCAAAATCTATAGGATTTTTTCTCATTGTGAGCTTGTCAATCCACTATTAATATTACGCAATTCGGATGCCTAAGCGACAACTATTTAACAAAAATAATTGTTATTACAAAAAATAATTTATGAAATCATTATTGATTACAATTAAAAATGGCTGTTTTTCAATGGTTTCGCGCATATAATACTGGCAGATTTTTTTAACTTTTATTTTTTTCTTTTTTCAGTTCCAGAAAGCTTCATAGCATTGTTAATATATTTCGCAGGTATATAAAAAAGCGGAGCTCAGGAAACTCCGCCTGGTCATTCTTATCATATGTTAATTTTATGTCAACATCTGTGACTATTTGTCTATTATTGTTGACAATTTGTTTACACATACTATTTAAATAGCCTATTAAAGTTCAATATTATATTTCTTAAGCTTTCTATATAGCAGAGTCCTCGATATCTTGAGCTCTCTGGCTGCTTCAGATTTGTTGTTGCCGCACTTTTTCAGCACCTCTATGATCGTCTGTTTTTCTATTTCATGTTTAACATCGCTTAGTGAGACGCTTTCCACATATTTTTCTTCAGTTTTTTCTGCTGTTCCATTTCTGAATGATATTCTGCCGTATTCCTGTTCGCCGAATTTCGTAAAGTCCTCAAGACGCAATGTGTCACCTGTGCATACCACCATGGCACGCTCCACATTGTTCTGCAATTCTCTGATGTTGCCGGGCCACGGTCTGCTCTTGAGGTAATTGAGTGATTCGTTTGTAATTCCGTTTACATGTCTTCCCAACTCTTTATTGTACCTGTCGATAAACGATGAGGTCAGCACTTCGATATCCTCTGTCCTGTCTCTCAGCGGCGGAATGGTTATATGGATTATATTAAGCCTGTAAAAAAGGTCCTGGCGGAATTCTCCTTTTTTTATCTGCTCAGCCAGCGGTTTGTTTGATGCCGCGATTATCCTCGCGTCGACAGGAATACTCTCGCTGCCGCCTATTCTCTCTATTTCATGTTCCTGAAGAACTCTCAGAAATTTAGGCTGCAGTGTCATGCTCATGGCATTTATCTCATCGAGAAATATGCTTCCATGATCCGCCGCTTCGAACTTGCCCTTTCTGCCGCCCTTTACTCCGCCTGTGAAGCTTCCTTCTTCGTAACCGAAGAACTCAGACTCCATTAGGTTTTCTGGTATTGCTGAACAGTTTACCCTTATAAAAGGGAACGAATTGCGGCTGCTCAGATTGTGTATCGCATGCGCTACGAGCTCTTTTCCTGTGCCTGTCTCGCCCTCAATCAGACATGCTGCATTTGTATCGGCCGCAAGCACTATCTGTTCTCTCAGCTGTTCTGTCGCATCACTGACGCCGAGTATGCTGTCTATAGTGTATTTTCCTGTCGATGCCGGATTATGAGCTGTTTTTCCTTCTTTTTCATGTATCTTTGAAAATTTGAGCACGAATGACGCTGCCTCGCCCATGTTTTCAAATATAGATTCAGCTAAACACCCGCAGATTTCACCGTCTTCTCTTCTGACCGGCCTGTATTTAGTAAACGCCGTGTACTCTCTGCCTTTATACGTCCTGTAGTACATTACGCCCGATATATCCTTCTTGGTCTTCATCGCCTTTATGGCTTCTGAGCCGCTTAAAATATCATTTACATTAGATCCGACTGCTTCATTGTAGGGAATACCCGTCTTGTCCTGCCACTCCTGATTTACATATCGGTAAATGCCTCTCTTATCAATATATGCTACTATCCCGGCCTGACCGAGCATCTCATCTGAAGTAACGCTTTCATTTGTAATATCGCTGATTGACGGATGAATATCTTTTTTATCCATTCCTATATCTCCCTTCCGCTCTTCATATTGTATATCAATATTAACACATTGATATGTGTTTACGCAAATATATGTTTGCGTATGTTTACACTAAAAAAGGACAGTGCACTTTATATCGCGCACTGCCCTCATGTATATTAATAGGAAAATATAGGAACTGTCCTTTTGTCAGCTGTCTAGTTCATCAGCTCACTGACGTGCTTTGAAAAAGCGACAGGATCTTCGAGCGGAAGTCCCTCGATGATGAGTGCCTGATCGTACAGCAGAGAAGTGTAAACTCTCAGTTTCTCATCATCACCTGCGTCAAATGTCTTTTTAAGCGATTCAAATACAGGATGCGAGGAGTTGATCTCGAGAATTCTCTCTGACTTTACCTTATCCTTGACCGGCATTGAATTCATGACTTTTTCCATCTCGAGAGAAACATCGCCCTCGACTGTCAGGCAGACAGGATTGCTCTTGAGTCTGTTCGATATTCTGACATCCTTTACGCGATCGCCGAGCATCCCGCGCATTTTGTCGAGCATATCCCTGCTTTCCTCTTCCTTCTGAGTCATTTCCTTCTTTTCTTCTTCTGACTCCTCTATGCCGAGATCGCCGCCTGTCGAAACGGATTTGAATTCCTTATCATCGTAATTCTTGAGAATTCTTATTAGGAAATCGTCAACGTCATCGGTCATGTAAAGGATTTCATATTCCTTATCGAGAAGCATCTCGACCTGCGGCAGATTTTCAATCTGATCGTAATATTTTCCTGTCGCATAATAGATATATTTCTGATCATCTTTCATTCTTGAAATGTACTCTTTAAGAGTAACAAGTTTCTTTTCAGAGGATGAATAGAACAAAATCAGATCAGCGAGCTCATCCTTAAGCTGTCCGAAACTGTTGTAAAGACCGAACTTTATCGAAAGACCGAACTTCGTGAAAAACTCCTCGTAAGTTTCTCTGTCCTTCTCGAGCATGTTCATGAGCTCGTTTCTTACTTTCTTTTCTATGTTTTTTGCGATGTTCTTTACCTGTCTGTCCTTCTGAAGAGTCTCTCTTGAAATATTGAGAGCCAGGTCATCAGAATCTACTATACCTCTTACGAATCCAAAGTAATCAGGAATCAGGTCAGCGCATTTGTCCATGATAAGTACGCCGTTCGAATAAAGCTGCAGACCTTTTTCGTAATCAGGTGTAAAGTAGTTGAACGGAGGTCTCTCAGGAATGAACAGCAGCGCGCTGAACGATGAAACACCTTCTACACTATAGTGGATTGTGCGCAGCGGCTCTCCCTGACCATAGAACTTTGTCTGATAAAGCGATGTGTATTCTTCAGGTTTGATCTCGCTCTTCTTCTTTTTCCAAAGAGGAACCATGCTGTTGAGAGTCTCAATATCAGTATATGACTCGTATTCGTTATCCTCTCCGCCTTCTTTAGGACGCGTTTTTGTAACTTCCATCTGGATCGGATATCTGATGTAGTCGGAATACTTCTTGACGAGTGCTCTGATCTTGTATTCCATCATATAGTCATCGTAGTTGAAGTCCTCAGTATTGTTCTTCATATGAAGGATGATTCTCGTACCGTGTCCTACCATAGCGCTCTCGAAAACAGTATAACCATCAGCTCCTTCGGATTCCCACTGCCAGCATTCTTCCTGTCCGAATTTCCTCGAAACTACAGTAACTTTGTCTGCTACCATAAATGCAGAATAGAAGCCTACGCCGAACTGACCTATTATGTCAATATCGTCCGCTCCCTCTTCAAGCGATTTCTTGAACTCGAGTGAACCGCTCTTGGCAATTGTACCGAGATTCTGTTCCAGTTCCTCTTTTGTCATGCCTATGCCGTTATCGATTATCGACAGAGTCCTCTCTTCAAGATCAGGTTCGATCGCGATATAGAAATCATCTCTGCTCATGCCCTCCGGGCCTTCATAATACAGTTTGTCTATCGCATCGCTCGCATTTGAAATAAGTTCTCTCAGAAAAATATCCTTATTCGTATATATGGAGTTTATCATCATGTCGAGAAGCTTTTTCGACTCTGCTTTGAATTGTTTTTTTGCCATTGCTGCGCACCCCTTTATCTAATAATATTGTCTTCTATAATGTTAGCACTCGTTGCCTATGAGTGCTAACATTAATTATATCTATAAGGCGAAAAAAATCAACCCTATATTGATAAATACCCCGCGCAATTATATTCTTCAAAAACATTGTTAGAGTCGGGAGAAATTAACCACTTAGAGTCAGGCGAAATTAACCAATAAAAGTCAAAAGAAAAAAGCCATTACCTAAATCATA
>CADBRA010000024.1 GCA_902796965.1 uncultured Eubacteriales bacterium
AAATGGCGGGAGATATACCTGACCAACCGCTTAGGGTTGACACGCCGCGCATACCTGTTTTCACAATTATATAAAAAGCCGCCGCTCCGGCGAACTGCGCATGCTCCGCGGGCTTGTTCTCCTGCCCGTTAATCGCAGTATTAAATACGCGGATCTCAGATCTCCATTATG
Source organism: uncultured Eubacteriales bacterium (assembly GCA_902796965.1). GTDB lineage: Bacteria > Bacillota > Clostridia > Peptostreptococcales > Anaerovoracaceae > RUG708. The sequence continues at coordinate 172 of CADBRA010000024.1, forward strand.
ATCTTCGCGCCTTGCTATTCTTCTTTTTTACCTCCTATGACTCTCCTGTAGCCGTCTGCTCCATACTGAAGCGTTCGGTTGATTCTGCTTATTGTAGCTGTACTCGCTCCTGTTGCAGATTCTATTTCGCTGTACGTCTTTTTTTCTATCAGAAGTTTAGCAACCTCAAATCTCTGTGCCATAGCGTGTATTTCCTTTACGGTGCACAAATCTTCGAAAAATCTGTAGCAGTCCTCAAGGCTTTCGAGCGTAAGCATAGAGTTGAAAAGCTCATCCGTTTCATCGGATTTCAGTTTTGTTTCAAATGCCATGAAGGTAGTTCTCCTCTCATATAATATGTCCGGAAAGAAGCTATATACTTTTATACTTCACACTATTATACACTAAAGCGTAAAAATACTCAACATCACGCTGTTATTCGTATCATGTATACAACATTTCAGCATGAAACACAAAAAATGATATTCATTCAAATACAGTCAATTTCCTGTCTGATGTCATTTGTCTTCAATATCTAGCTGAGATCTCTCTGATCACCAGCTGCACGCTGTCTCTGCCGTTCCATGAGTTAATTGTCACCTCTGCCATCACATCAAGCGTATCTCCGGCCGTTACAATGTCGTATCCCTCAATATCTGTATCAAATACCACTGCATCAATACTGCCGCTCTCACTGCCTGAACATATATATTTTCTGTACTGTCTTTCATTTCCCATCGTAAAGACTCTGATAACGCTCAGTCCTTCGATGAAAAAGACTGGTCTTTCATTTCCGCTGCCGAAAGGTTCCATTAGATCAACCTCACGGGCAAGCTCAAATGTGACATCTCCTGCTGTTATCATCGCATCGCTCTTTATTTTCTTTTTCAGCAGATCTGGATCCTCGTCGACAAGTCTCTTCATGTCACGGTTCAGGATTTCACGCAGATTCTGTCCATTTTCTCTGCTTATTGTAAATCCGCATGCCGCAGCATGTCCGCCAAATCTCTCAAAGAGCTCTATATGGGCATTCAGTAAATTGAAAATATCAACTCCTTCTATGCTGCGGCCTGTTCCTTTCAGGAATCCCGGTTCATTTGCCGACGCCATTATTATCACGGGTTTATTGTACTTTTCCTTGAGCTTTCCTGCTGCAATTCCCATGACACCTTCGTGAGCATCATCATTTTCATATATGATGAAGAGATCATCTCTGCAATTGCCATCGATATAATCTACCGCATCCTTATATATCGAATCTTGTATCGCTCTGCGCTCCCTGTTCAATTCTTCGAGTTTCCCGGCATAAACAGAGGCAGTTTCCGGATCAGACGCTGAAAGAAGTGCAACTCCCGTGTCTGCCGTTCTGAGCCTGCCAGCTGAATTTATACGCGGACCAATGCCAAAAGCTATTTCATACGAATTTACTCTCAGCGGATTGACAGACGCCGCCCCAAGCAGCGCATTAATCCCGGGACGTTCCTGTTTCTTTATCCTGTCTATTCCGTACTTTACGAGAGTCCTGTTTTCATCTGTAAGAGGTACTACATCAGCGACAGTAGCGATGCCTGCAAGATCAAGACAGTGATTAAGCGCTTTTTTCGGAATTCCAAACCTGTCTCTCAACGCCTGAGCGATTTTGAACGCCGTGCCGCATCCGCACAAATCTCTGTACGGATATGTCTCGCCTTCCTGCTTTGCGTCGATTATCAGACAGTCGGGTTTTCTGTCAGGATCGATCTTATGATGATCTGTCACTATTACATCCATTCCGAGTTCTTTTATATACGAGACCTCTGCCTTAGCGGCGCATCCATTGTCTACAGTTATTACAAGCGAAACACCATCGTCATGCATCTTGTCACATGCATTCATGTTCAAACCATATCCCTCTTCGAAACGCGATGGTATGTAATATGTGACGTTATCAGTCACATATCCGAGGAATTCCAGCAATAGTACAGTTGATGTCACACCGTCTACATCGTAATCACCGTAAATACAAATGCGCTCTCTGTCTTTTACCGCTTTCTCTATTCTGTTGCAAACTTCATCCATGTTTTTCATCAGGAAAGGATCGTATGTACTCTGTGGTATCGGAGAAAGATATTCCTCTGCCTTCCGATCTGTGTCTATTCCCCTGTCGGCCAGTATTTTCCTTATAGCCGGGTTCAGTTTTCTTATGTCCATTTTTTCCTTCTAATATCAAAGACGGCCCCGGCAGGACCGTCTTTTCTTCCGTATTATATTATTACAGGTAATTCAGCGGATTTGTCGTCGAACCGTTCACTCTGACCTCAAAATGGCAATGTGGTCCGGTAGACTGACCGGTGCTTCCTACGAGAGCTATGTTCTGGCCTTTTGTGACATTCTGACCCTCACTGACCAGCAGTTTGCTGCAGTGTCCATAAAGAGTCACGATTCCGCCTCCGTGATCTATCATAACACAATTGCCATATCCGCCCTTTACTCCGGAAAATATCACCATGCCGTCGTTCGCAGCGAGTATCTGAGATCCCTCAGATGCTCCGATGTCTATGCCGGAATGGAACTTGTTCACGTGAAGAATCGGATGATATCTGTTACCGTATTCTGATGTGATTCTTTGCGATGATGGAACAGGCCATGTCATAGCAGTTCCGGAATATTTAGAATCCGCAGATGTGCTTGCCTTGATCTCCCCCTGCTGCATCTGTTCTGTAAGAGCCTGCGCTTCTTTGTTAAGCTCATCTATCTGTGCTTCGAGCGCCTCGTTATCTTCTGCCACCTGCTTTTCAAGTTCTTCTACATCTGATTTCTTAGATTCCAGTTCCTGCTGGCTTTGCTTTTTCTCATCCTTCTGAGCCTTCAACTGTTCATTGAGTTTTTCGAGTGTCTGTTTTTCGTCAGATATCTCGTCATACTGTGTCTGCATCTGACTGAGAACCTTCTGATCATTTGTATAAATTAGCTGAATCATGTCGAGATTTGAAATAAGCTCTGAAATATCAGATGAACCGAGCAGCACTTCAAGTATTCCCGTGTCGCCGCTCTTATACATAGCTCTCAGCCGCTGTCCGATATCATCGTTTTGATCAGATATCTCTTCTTTTTTTGAATTGAGTTTTTCCTGTGCCTGCTCGATCTCCTTTTCTTTTTCAGCAATCTCCTTATCTGCAGCGCTTATCTCGCTAACTATCTGATCTATCTGTAAATTGATGCTGTCTATCTCAGCAACGAGCTTGTTCTGCTTTTCTTTGCCCTCTTTCAGCTGGCCTTGAGCCTGTTCAAGCCTATCCTGCACGCTGCCCGACGATGAAGATGATTCAGCATAAACGGCCGGCAACGCAGCAGCTGAAAATGCCATAACTGCCGCAAGCACTGCAGCTGCAGCTTTTCTTTTTTTCTTCAAAATTTCCAAAACCCCTTTGTATGTTATCAAAATGATATCTCTTAACCCATTATACGGCAAGCTGTGTTGGAAACTGAGGCTGTTATTCCTGTATTTTATTTATATATTGCTAAATTTACGGAATATTATAAGTCTGACAGCTCCCTGTTTTCACTCATGCTGCATAAGCCATACGCTCTGACATAGCATCACGTGTCGAGAAATCTCCTCATGGATATGATACTTCCTATAGCCCCGATGCTTATCCCCAGTGCCAGAAATATCACGACTATGTTTACCGCGAGATATGAAGCAGGTACGAGAGTCATCGAAAACATTACAAGAATTCTCTTAGCTGAACTGTTAACAAACGCGGCGTAAAGTCCGCCAACAACTGCTGATGAGATAAGCGCCGCAATTATTCCTATTATTATGCCCTCTGTCAGGAAAGGCCCTCGTATGAACCAGTTTGTGGCGCCCACATATTTCATTATGCGTATCTCGCGCCCGCGGGCAAGCACTGTAAGACGAATCGTATTGGCGACCACTATTATGGAAACTATGACCAGGAATATAATGATGATAAGCGCGCCCACCTGAACAGTATGCGTTATCTTCAGTATCTTGTTTATTTCATCCTGCCTGTACGCTACGTCTTCTGCGCCATCGAGAGTCTTTGCATATCTCACGAGCCTGTCTGCATCTTCAATGTTCTTTAATCTGACCTGAAGAGAAGCCGGAAGCGGATTTTCAGAAAGGCCGTCGAGCAGATAACCATTGTTTCCCCAGCGATCTTTCATAATATTCATCGCTTTGTCCTTGCTCACATATTCGACACTTTTGACATAATCAAGACTTTTAATACTGCTTTCCATGTCGTTTATCTCAGTCTTTGTTACGGAATCTTCGAGATAAATCTCCACCATGTCGAATTCTTCCTCGGCAGATTCAGTCATGATATTTACATTTACGGCAAGTATCAGGAACAAACCGAGTATGAGCATCATAGCCGTAATTGAGAAAAGCGATGTGAACATCATTGTCTTGTTTCTCGCAGTCTGCCTAAGTGCCTGTTTAATCGTATAAGCTATGGATCTCAGCATTTTCTGTCACCATGCTTTATGCTGTTTCCCGAAGGAACTTCTAAAGATCCTGAATCAACATTATTCTGATCAGCGTCGTCTGCCGCTGAAAAGCTGTTATTTTTAAGCGATTTCAGCCTCTGCTGATACCTCCGCTCTCTGACGCGCTGTTCAAAGCTGTCTGTTTCAACAGCCTTCTTAAGATTGCTGTCATTCTGACGTCTCTTTTTGATGTACAGTCCTGCCTCGTCGTCTCTTACCACTCTTCCTTTTTCTATCTGAATCACACGTTTCTCCATCCTGTCGACGATATCTTTTGCGTGAGTTACCATCACAACCGTCGTCCCTCTGAGATTGATCTGGTTCAGCAGATTCATGATCTCCCACGATTTTTCGGGATCGAGATTTCCTGTTGGTTCATCTGCAATGAGTACTTTAGGATTGTTTACGATCGCTCTGGCTATCGCGACTCTCTGCGCCTCGCCTCCGGAAAGCTCATCAGGATAGTGATCTGCTTTTTCGCTGATACCGACCAGATTCAGAATATGCGGAACCTGTCTTTTTATGAGTTTCTTTTTCCTGTGAACAGCCTCCATTGCAAAAGCGACGTTTTCATAAACCGTCATTCTCCTGAGCAGCTTAAAGTCCTGAAAAACTATGCCTATGTTCCGCCTGTAATACGGGATAAGTCTGTTCGGAAGCATATTCACTTCATAGTCGTCGAACATAATCGTTCCCTCATCAGGCAGAGTTTCGCGCAGTATAAGCTTTATGAACGTAGTCTTGCCGGCTCCGCTCGGCCCGACAAGAAACACGAATTCGCCGTCATTTATCTTTATGTTTACTTCAGAAAGGCCGTTTCCCTCAGGATAATTCTTCGAAACATTATTGAACTGAATCATCTCTGTCTGTTTTACCCCTGTAAATATATGTATTTATAATTGAATTCAGATATTGATCTGTAGTATGTTTATTTTCTTTTATTATTACAATATTTTTATTATAATGATTTTTGCAATGAATAACAACATTCGCCTCAATCAAAAAGGAGCTCGTCTTTTATGAATCTCAAAGATAAAAAATCTGAAATCCGCCGGGCAGTGCTTAACAAACGCAGCAGCATTACCGATCAGGAAATAGAGTCATGCGCTTCCGGACGACTTGAACCACTTTTATCATTCATCAGAGAAATAACCGGAAAGGAACCCGGCAGTCTGACAGTAATGTCATATATGTCATATAAAACAGAATTCCCGACAAATATGATAAACAACTGCCTTCTTGAAAACGGGGCTAAACTCGCAGTACCTTATACAGGTTCCGATTTCAGGATAATATCGTGTCTCATCGACTCTGTTGACGGACTCAGCCTCTCTAAAATGGGAATACCTGAACCTGATCCGGAAAAGACCGAACACATAGACGCATCCGACGCCGACATCATCCTGATGCCCGGAACTGTTTTCGACAGGAGCGGCTCACGTATAGGATACGGTAAAGGATGCTATGACCGTTTTCTTGCTGAAGCTCCCGGAAAACTTCCTCCGCTCGCAGCTCTCGCATGGTCAGTTCAGGTCGCAGACAGCGTGCCTCAGGATGAAAGCGATATCAGGTGTGATTACATATTCACCGAAAATGAAATCATAAACTGCCGCTCTCAGCGCTGAGCACCGCCTGCTTCGCGGATCCTGTCGACGATCCCGCAAAGCGGATCCATGAGCTGCCTGCGGATATTCTCGTCTCTGTAGGGATTCACCCCGATGTTCTCGCACCTGCAAAGCGTGCCGTAATCGGCGCATGGAAGGAAAACTGCGTCGTAAGTCTCGAGAAAGCTCAAAACCCTGGAGCTTTCTGTGCCTCTGGTCATCCTGTTCACAACATATATTACAGGAACCCCGCACGCTTTCACAAGTGCGAGCATCTCTTCCGCATCTTTCATCTTAGATGGCAGCGGATCGAGCACAGCTATGAGCACATCCATATTCTGCGCCGCACTCCTGTACTCTTCTCTGAATTCACTGCACGTATATTTCCTCAGCACGAAAACTCCATCGAGCCTATTCACGAATGACGCTCTCATATCAGGATCCGTACCGACAGAATCTTCACACGCGGCTGCCCAGCATATGCCCTCGTCCTCATTGACCGCTATCCTTTCTTCATCATCTTCCGCTCCGGAAACCGTTTCCTCTGCCGATCTTTTTTCTACTTTCCGAATCAATTTTGAAATATCCCTGAAACTGCCATCCGGAAATCTTCTGTCCAGCTGAAGCGCCCTGTAAAAGTATCTGTCTCCGGGAGCATAGACACTTACGAGACCTCCGGCCTCAAAGAGTTCCGATGCAAGCTCCTCAGCGAGAATCATCGTCACAAACCCGGCTCCTGAACCGTCTGCAAGTCCTGTAATACCAGCTGTCAAACGTCTTTTAATCAGAGCGGCAGCCTCATCTTCGCATGAATCTGCTTCCTCTTCATCATTATCCATATGCATGACACCCGCCGCTGCAAGTTCACGCTCAAGACTTTTCATCCGTTCAGGATCACCTATTATAAATCTGAAATGCTCTGCTGAGGCACGATTCCGTATCGATGCTGCAGAAAAACTGTTTTCTCTCAGAAATTCCGGATCTGCTATCACGATGTCAGCTCTTCTCTCAGCGCCGCTCTCTAAACAGATGCCATCGCCGCTGTCACTTAAATTCGGTTCCGGACTGTCTGAGCGGCTGAAGATGATTTCTGAGCTTCTGCCGTATTTTTTCTCAAGCTCTGAATACTTCGACTGTCTCGCTGTGATTATTCTGATTAACATAGATGCTCCATAAAAATATTAATGATATTCTCGCATGTATATTGTACCAATATTTACATATTATGTCAATAATTCGATATGAAAAAGCTCGCGGATTCCGCGAGCCTTTTATACTTCTTATCGATTAATGTAAGCAAAAGTGCAATGCAATAACTGCTGCTGACAATCAAAGTGATTTAAGATATTCTATCTCTCCCTGAGAAAGCTTTTTAAACTGCCCCAGCTTCAGGTGACCAAGTTTCAGATTTCCATAAGCTGTCCGATTGAGAGAAATCACCTCGTGTCCGACTGCTTCAAACATCCTGCGTACCTGACGGTTTCTGCCTTCTATAATTTTTATTTCAACTTCAGATGTCGAATTATTCTGTTTTATTATCTCGACATCTGCCGGCGCTGTCTTTCGGCTGTCTCCTATATCAACACCATTTCTCAGCTTTTCAGCATCTGAAATATGGAACATGCCTTTAACCTCGGCTATATAGGTCTTTTTGACTTTACCTGACGGGTGCATGAGTCTGTTTGCGAGATCACCGTCATTCGTAAGAATCAGCAGTCCCGAAGTATTGTAATCAAGTCTTCCGACAGGATAGATCCTTTCTTTTACGTCAGGCAGCAGATCTATGACTGTCCTCCTGTCTCTGTCATCCCTTACCGATGTGATATATCCAACCGGCTTATTGAGCATATAATAGACTGTCTTTTTTTCCGGGTTTATTATCCTGCCGGACACTTCTACAATGTCGCCTTCATTTACATCGCATCCCAAAGATGCCACCGCGCCGTTAACATTCACTTTGCCGGCCGCGATAAGTTCATCTGCTTTACGCCTTGAAGCGACTCCGCTGTGTGCTATGTATTTGTTTAATCTCATATTTCCGAACTCCAGTCAATAAGCCGTACGATTCAGATATTTCATGTTTTCCGGCTCTTTATCCTCAATGGTCGTCTGTTTATAAGCCTGCGGTTCTGCTCTATTTCCTCATGAGACAGCAGATTGCTCCCGGAAAAAACAAGTCTCTCTTTCTGCGTTCTCGTGAGCTTTTTGATCGCAGCTTCGCGGCTCAGCGCATCACCTTTTCCTGCTGCCGATTCGTAATATACGAGTCTGACCGGCAGCCTTGTCCTGGTATATTTTGCGCCGCGTCCGCTGTTATGCATTCTGACGCGCGCTGCAACGTCTGTCGTCCATCCTGTGTACAGCGTTCCGTCTGCGCACAGCAGTATATATACAAAGCTGTTTCTGTCAGTCGTCACCTTCGTTTTTTCTCTTTCTCAGCATAAGATTTTTTACAGCTTCAGGTCCGGTTACACTGCCTTCTATAACGTGATGGAGCTGCTCTGTTATCGGCATCTCTACACCAAGCTTACCCGCCAACTGATAAACGGCTTCTGTCGTATGTATGCCTTCGACCACCATGCCGACGTGTTTTATGGCATCTGCCGGAGCTTCGCCTTTTCCTATGAGTATTCCGCAGCGCCTGTTTCGACTGTGCATGCTCGTGCATGTTACAATAAGATCGCCGAGTCCAGCCAGGCCCATGAATGTAAGCCTGTTTCCGCCCATTCTCTCGCCCATGCGCGCCATTTCAGTCAGTCCTCTTGTCATGAGCGCAGCTTTAGCGTTGTCTCCGTATCCCATTCCGTCAGAAATTCCTGCGGCAAGAGCTATTATGTTCTTAAGTGCTCCGCCTATTTCCACTCCTGTTACATCATTATTCGTATAAACGCGCATTGATTCAGTCATAAAAAGATCCTGAACGAGTTTCGCACATTCTTCGTCGTCAGAAGCAGCTGTGAGCGTCGTAGGCATCAATCTGCCTACTTCCTCTGCGTGCGAAGGACCTGAAAGCACGACGAACGGCAGATCGGGCCTGATTTCAGACGCTATCTCAGAAATCCGCTTAAGAGTTCCGAGCTCTATGCCTTTAGCGCAGTTTACAACAATAGTACCGGGATCGAGAAATGCCGACGCGTTTTCAAATGTCTCTCTGAACGCCTGAGCGGGTACGACAAATATAACAATTTTTCTTCCGCTGACAGCATATTTCAGATCGCTCGTGATCTGGACACTTTCAGGGATTATGACTCCTGGAAGATATTTTTTGTTTTCTCTTGTCTCTGATGTTTCGTTCATCGAGACGCGATTCCTTCCCCAGAGCACCACATCATTTCCGCCTGACGCGAGCGAAACAGCGATCGCTGTACCCCAGCTCCCTGCTCCGATTACCGGAACCGCAGTATCTGCTTTATTTATCGTCACGGTTTTTGTCCTTTCTCGACACTTCATTTCCTTCATCCGCAGCCTGATCTGACGGATCCGGATCATCTGTGTACGATATTGTATTCATATCTTCAGTGGCAGGCGCTGATTTTACGTCAGCGGAGCTGTCGCGGGATTTTTCTTTTTTTGATTTATTATCTTTGTCAAGAAAAGATATCTTTGGTTCCTCATGACGGATAATACGCTGAATATTGCCGCGATGCCGCCATATTATGATCAGACCTATAGCAGCGCCCCAGACCGCAAATCCTGGACCCCTCGTAATTCCGAACAATATAGGGACAGCTACGGCTGCAGCCACCGAACCAATCGACATGCGCTTTGAAATGAACGCGCCTACACCTGCCGTTATAAGAAGGCAGAGCGCAAGCCTCCAGTCTATGAACAGCATGACACCGAAGCCTGTCGCGATTCCCTTGCCGCCCTTAAATCTGTAAAAGACGGGCCAGATGTGTCCAAGAAAGACAGCTGTTCCGCATACGTACATCCACAGGCCGCCTGGCGACAGAGCATATCCGATCGCTGCTCCGGCTACTCCTTTAAGTATGTCGATAAGCAGTGTTACTGCAGCTGCTTTCGGCCCTATCTCTCTCAGAGTGTTTGTCGTTCCCGGATTACCGCTCCCCGCTTTTCTTATATCTACGCCGTAAATGCGCCCCATTATCGTAGCCGGAGAAATGTTGCCAAGAAGATAGCTTACGATAACTCCGGCAATCATGAGCCATGAGACAGAATCAGTCAAGGTTCTTTTCTCCCTTCTCCCTGAATACAAATTTCAGAGAAGTGCCGCTGAAATCAAACGCTTCGCGGAGTTTGTTCTCGAGATATCTGGAATATGAAAAGTGCATCAGGCTGCGCTTGTTGACCTGAAATGAAAAAAGAGGCGGTTTGACTCCAACCTGGGTTACATAATAGATCTTAAGCTGTTTGCCCTTGTCTGAAGGCGGCTGACGCATCATAACAGCATCCTCGATTATCGCGTTCAGCTGACCCGTCGGCACTCTGAAAGCTCTGTGTTCAGCTATTGACCTGGCCATCACGAGAATGTTCAGGAGCCTCTGGCCTTTTACTGCTGATATGAAAACTATCGGCGCATAAGGCATGTACACGAGCTCGTTTCTGATCTTTTTCTCAAATTTTGACATGGTATGAGAATCCTTGGTGACGAGATCCCATTTGTTCACCGCAATGATCACACCTTTTCCCGATTCGTGCGCCATGCCGCCGATCTTCTTATCCTGCTCCGTTACGCCCTCGACAGCATCTATCATGAGCACACATACGTCGCTTCGCTCTATCGCTGATATCGACCTTATCACGCTGTATTTTTCTATACTTTCGCTGATATTTTTCTTACGCCTTATGCCGGCTGTGTCTATCAGAGTATACTGCTGACCTTCATATTCGAACGGCAGGTCTATCGAGTCTCTTGTAGTACCGGCTATATCGCTTACTATTACGCGTTCTTCACCCGTGATCGCATTTACAAGCGAGGACTTCCCGACATTAGGGCGGCCTATGACCGCGATCTTTATATTGTCAGTATCGTCATCGTCATCATTCTGCTCCGGAAAGCTCTCTGTTATCCTGTCGAGCAGATCGCCGAGTCCGAGCATATTAGCTGCCGAAACCGGCAAAGGATCGCCGAGTCCGAGTTCATAAAAATCGTAATAAGAATCAGGAAGCTCAGGCTTGTCTGATTTATTCACGACAAGTATAACGTTTTTTGCCCTTTTCTGGAGCATTGCTCCGACTTCTCTGTCAGCTGAAGTCATTCCGGCCTTTCCGTCGACTATGAAGACGATCACGTCAGCCGTCTCTATCGCGATATCGGCCTGAGCCCTCATCTGGGCGGGTATTATCTCATCGGAGCTGTTGTCTATTCCTCCGGTGTCTATTAGCACAAACGGTATTCCTCTCCACTCGGCGTCGGCATATATCCTGTCGCGTGTCACGCCCGGTGTGTCCTCCACAATAGATACTCTTCTGCCTACAAGCCTGTTAAAGAGAGTCGATTTACCCACGTTAGGCCTCCCTACAACAGCCACTACGGGTTTGTTCATATTATATTTCCTTTCCATCATCAGCTTTTTCAATCGTGAAAATCACGCTGAGCCAGCTGAGAATCCCGCGTCAGCTCCGCTGACACAAAATAAACCAGGCGATTACGGCGCAGTTTCTGCCGCAACCGCAGTTCATCTGAATTCAAAGAACTCTGCATACATCCGGAATCATCTCATGCACAGCTTAAAGCACATGAGACGGACGGCGTCGTAGCAATTTCAGATTTATTAGGATTCTGACTCCGTTTTCTCTGACGGCTCATCATCTTTTCCTGTGAAGAGCGCACCATCGTGTTCCTTTTCAGCGTCTTTGTTTCCGACAGCTGAGCCGGCAAACAGCGCATCTGCGAACTGATCAGGATCAAACGGCTGCAGATCTTCCATTCCCTCACCTACACCGATATATTTTACCGGAATATCAAATTTATCGGCGAGCGTGATGACTATGCCGCCTTTTGCAGTGCCGTCAAGCTTTGTGAGCACAATGCCTGTCAGGTCTGTGACATCATTAAACTGTTCAGCCTGCGATATCGCGTTTTTGCCTGTCGCAGCGTCAAGCACAAGTAGCGTTTCTCTTGAAGCTTCCGGATATTCACTCGTTATGACATTGCTCATCTTTTCGAGCTCATTCATGAGGTTTTTCTTTGTCTGTAGTCTGCCGGCAGTATCACAGATAAGAACGTCAATGTCTCTGGCTTTTGCGGCGTGGCATGCATCATATATAACCGCTGATGGATCAGCTCCTTCACCGTGCCTGATTACAGGCACACCTACTCTCTCTCCCCAGATCTCAAGCTGCTCCGCCGCGGCAGCTCTGAACGTGTCAGCAGCTGCGAACATAACTGATTTTCCTTCCTGCTTAAGACTGTATGCGATCTTCGCCATTGAGGTCGTCTTTCCAGTGCCATTGACTCCGACCATGAGGATCACGAGCGGCAGATCATCTGTGAGCTCGTTTCCGTATTCATTGGTTATAATATATGAAATAATGTTCTTGATCTGCTGAAGCACGTCCTCGGATCTCTTAAGCCCGAGCTTTTTAATATCGTCTCTCAGCTCATTTACGATCTTTTCCGTCGTCTCCATGCTGATATCCGATAATATGAGCGCTTCCTCGAGATCCTCCATCATATCCTCTGTAAATTCGGGCTGCTGCATGACTGCATCTTCTATGCGGCCGATCATGCCCTTCCTCGTGTGCGTCAGGCCTTCTTTGAGTCTTGCGAAAAATGATTTTTTCTCTGCCATATATTATTCTCCCTGATTGCTGCTGACAGAGTCAGCATTATTTGCCGGCTTTCCCACTGGCATCTTCGATATTCTGAATGTATCGTCTTCATTCCTTTTGAGCTCGTACATATTTTTCGAATCTGCGGCAGCACTCTCGTCTGATGTAATGAATATGAAGCTTATGTTGGAGAGAGACATCATGTTCTTTCTGATTTCTGCAGTTCCGCCGCTTCCCAGTTCCCTGTCTATATTCTCTACGATGACAAGCGGCGCAGGAGAATTGTCAAGAACAGCATAAAATACTGCGTTGAACGCATCTGCTCTCATGCTGTCTGACGCATTCGTCACAAGTTTTGCCCTCTGTGCCGTCTCTCTCAAAACAATCTCGGCATCATTCTCCAGAGTCTCGCTGTCACCCGTCATTCTCAGACGTGCCTTTGCATTGCCGTTCTCAGCGGTGAACCGCTTCCTGAAATCAGCATCTACAGCCTCAAATGTGTTTTTAAACTGCGACATGATTCTGAGTTTCATCCTCGTAATATCATGTCCGAGACTGCTGACCGTGTTCTCAGCATCGCTGCGTCTTCTCTCGAGCTTAAGTACCTTCTCTCTGACATACTCGAGCTCTTCTACTGCACCTATATTGACATCGCCGAGATCGCCAAGCGAGTTTCTGATGCGGCCTGATTCCCTGACGCCTTCGCTCAGAACGAACACAGGAGATTTGTTTTCCAGAGCTTCTGCATACGATACGCCATATGTCTCCCAGATATCCTTCTTCATGCCTTCCGCTTCAGCATCAGACGATTCTTTTCTGACCTCGAGCGCGCGCTTCTCTGTGACGAAATTTATCAGTTCTTTCTCCAGAACCTCTTTTTCTGACTGAAGCTTCTCAATATCATCTCTCGAGCCGTCTATTTCCTCTCTGAGTTTTCCAAGCACTGTGCTCCTGTCTGTGTAATTCATCTCCTGAATCCTGCACTTCTGCACAAGAGTCTCGCGGTCTCTGCGTGCAGACGCAAGTTCCTCCTTGACAGATTCGAGATCCTTTTGTCTGTCCTGTAAATCCTTTTCGGCTCTTGCAATATTATCCCTTATCCGTTCATACGCTGAATCATTAGCTGCCGTCTGACTGTCGAGCTCAGCTGCCTCAGATCTTATTTCCTCGAGCTCATGCTCGAGATCCCTTATGTGAGATGAAACGTCCTCGATCTCCTTGTATTTGTCAGCCTGCCGCTGCTCAAGCATTCTGATCGAAGTTTCTGCCGATTCCTTCTCGGCTTCAAGTTTTTTTACAGCAGCTTTTCTCTCCGTAAGTTCTTTTTCTGTGCGCGCAATGTCATCTTTCATAGACGAAATGGCTTTTTTTACAGCTGTAATCCTGCTGCCTGTCATATCCGTTTTCGATGAAATACTGCTGATATCGCTGTCGCATTCTCTTATCTCTTTATCTGCAGACAGAATCTTTTCCTTGAGAATAGAATATTCCTCATTGGCTCTTCTGTATTCCGAATCCACAGAACTGTAATCCTTTTCGAAAGAATGGAGCAACGTCTCCGACTCATAAAGACGGCTTTTGCGTCTGAAAATTCCGTCTTCAGATTCCTTCATCGAGCCGCTCTCGATGACTCCGTCCTCACTGAGGATATCTCCGTCGAGAGTGACTATCCTGATTCTGCCTGAAGACTCTGCAGCCTCCGCGTCTCCCATACTCTTGAATACAACTGTATTTCCCAGAATATATTGAAATGCCTTCGTATAATCAGATTCAAAATTTACAAAATCAAGTGCGCGGCCGAGACAGCCTTCTGCTTCAAGAATATCTGCAGGGATGTTTTCCTGAGGAGCATCGAGTTCTCTGAGCGGCAGGAAAACAAGCCTGCCTGCGTTTTTGGACTTCAGTAAAGATGCGCCTTCTATTGCGCACTGCATGTCTTCGCAGATAATGCACTCCGCATTTTTCCCCAGGGCCCTTTCAAGCACAAACTCGTAGCCCCTGGCAACGGTGAGCAGCTCGCCGGCAGCTCCATATATTCCACGGATAGAAGACGACTGCAGCAGAGCCTTTGCTGATTCGCTGTATCCCTCGTAGTTTTTATCCAGGCTGAGAAGTATATTGTAGCGCGTCTCCTCTTCGTTTTTGTTTTTAAACGATAATTCCCTCTTATCTGCCAGCTTGTCTATTTTCTTTTTCTGCTCCTCAAGCTCAGCTGCAGCAGAGCTTCTGCGCATCATAAGCTGCTCTCGCCTTGCAACGAGAGAATCTATCGTACGCAGATCTGATCTGTATAACGCTTCGTCAGGCAGTTCATCCTCACGCGTTTCAAGCATATTGAGAACTCCCTCACGGTGTTCAGCGGAAATCCGCTCTATCTTTACGGCACCATCAAGTTCAGCTGAAACAGATGCCAGATTTCTCTGTTCTGCAGCGAGATTCGTACTGATCTCTTCATATTCGTTTTTCCTATCAGAAAGCAATGATTTCTGTCTTCTCAGCGATTCTTCTGCCTGTTCTTTTTTGTGCCTGTTATTGGTGATATTATGCGCAATATCCGTTCTCTTTTTCTCAAATTCTTTGAGATACTCTCGTTCATCGTCAGCCCGCGCTGTCAAATAAACGCAGTCCGCGTTTATGACATCGATATTTTCAGTGATCGTATCTATATTACCGTCTGCGACATCGATAGCGGCTTTTGTATCGTTTATATCACTCATGAATCCCATGGAACTGTCACGGTTTTTAATATCCTCTGCATCCAGTTCTCTTACTCTGTTCTTTTTTTCCAGTATAGAATTTTCTTTTTTATCGCGCTCTGACTCGTTTTCCTCAATCCGCTTTTCAAGCTCTTTTATCTGGATTTCATCGAGATAGCTGCTGCGCTCACACTGCTCTATTTTTCTGAGAATTATGTTAAGTTCGTTAGTCTTGAGCTGTGCATTTAGAGACTTATAGTCTTTTGCCCTTATTGCTTCGTCCTGAAGATATTTTTTCTTTTCGCTGTATTCCTCGAGAAAAGAATTTATTCTGTCAAGCTCTGTATTCTTTTCCTTGAGTTCCTTTTCAGCCGATAAAAGCTTCTCACGCAGGTCAGTGACTCCTGCTGCCTGCTCGATCATAAAAGCGAGACTGCCGGGTCTGGACGTTATGATATCCGTCACAGTGTTGTGATCTATAACGGAATATCCGTATCTTCCGGAGCCGCCTGCGGCTTCTCTCAATTCATCCCTGCTGCATTCACCGCCGTCTATGTAGAAAGCACTTCTTCCGTCAGGATACATACGGCGTGAAAGAACCGTTGTCTTTCCGCTGTCCGAGATACTGAGCGAAACCTCGGCTGATGATGCCGCGTGCCTTACCGAAGTTCCCTGGAATACGATATCTCTTATACCCTTTATCTTTGCCGACGGCCTGTCCGTAAGAAAACACAGCGCAGCTGCTATGTCTGAAACGACATCGTCATCAGGGTTTGATATGACAGCATATCCATCCGAGAGATCTATGCTCGTCTGATCTGCGAATGACCTGAATCCACTCATTGTCAGTTTTACTGCTCTTTTTTTACTCATTTGACACCTCTGCTGCGTTTTGTGTATATTTATCGTCTGCTAAAGCGCGCAGAGCCATTCCGGCAGCCTGCTGCTCCGCATGTTTCTTTGATTTTCCAGTTCCTCTGCCCAGGACTTTTCCGGCGTTTCTTACTTCTGCCTCAAACGTCTTGTTATGTTCAGGACCAGATTCTCCTGTAATCACATATTCTAGACTGGCGTTCCCGCCAGCGTTTAACAGTTCCTGAAGCCTTGACTTGTGATCTCTGACAAGCCTTCCCTCTACCGCATCGTCTATTATATCGCTGAAAAGCCTCAGTATTACAAGTCTGACAGCCTCATATCCTCCATCAAGAAAAACAGCGCCGAATACCGCCTCCAGGGCATCGGCTTCAAAAGCTTTATGTCCGAGAATCTCGGCGCTAGTCTTTTCTCCGTTGCCCAGCAGGACGTATCCGGCAAGTCCTATCTCATCTGCTTTTATTATCAATGATTCTTCGCAGACGACAGATGCTCTGAGCTTGCTCAGAGTGCCTTCTTCCTGTTCTCTTTCGAGAAAATACAGCTTTTCAGCTATTACAGCATCGAAAAAGGCATCTCCGAGAAACTCCAGTCTTTCATTGTTTGCATTGTAGCGCAGTCCGTGTTCGTGAGCGTACGAACTGTGAACAAGAGCATTCTCAAGCAGATCTCTGTCTTTAAATGTATATCCGAGCTTTTGGCTCAGATCATCGAGATTTCTGCTCAACTGCTATTCCTCCTTTTTATCTGCATCCGCTCCGATTTTACTTTCGTCGGAAGCGTTTTTTTCATATTGATCTACATTTCTGCTGATTATATCGACGACATTTTCCTCTACATACGTTCTGCCCTTGATAATGGCATTGCGTACGGCATTTGATTTCGACGAGCCGTGCATCTTGAGGACTACACCTTTTATGCCGAGAAGCGGTGCAGCTCCATATTCTGAATAATCCATGAGAGACTTGAGTTCTCTCAGCTGGTTCATGACGCCTACAGCGCTCATCTTTGTGATCAGATTCTGCTGGAACATGTCGTAGAGAAGTCCGAAATACCGCTGTGCAAGTCCCTCCGTGAGTTTCAGGATGTTGTTTCCTGTAAAGCCGTCGCATACAAAAACATCAGCCGGATGATAAGGTATATCTCTCGCCTCAACGTTTCCGCAGAAGTTCAGGCTACTGTCCTTAAGCAGCTTATACGTCTCTTTTAGGACTGCAGTTCCCTTGTGTTCCTCTGTCCCTATGTTAACCAGACCGACAGACGGATTTTCAACTCTGAGAACTTTCTCCATGTAAATGCTTCCCATTGTCGCAAATTGAACAAGATGCGACGGCTTGCACTCAGCATTTGCTCCGGCATCAACCAGGAATGTCGGTGTTCCGTCAGCCTGAGGATATACGGTACCTATTGCAGGACGCTCTATCCCTTTTATTCTTCCGAGAATAAAGAGTGATCCCGCCATGAGTGCCCCTGTATTCCCGGCTGAAATTACGGCATCGCACATTCCCTCTCGGACGAGAGATATCGCTTTTACAAGCGAAGAGTCCTTTTTGCTTCGTACTGCTTTTACAGGTGCATCTTCTCCGGTGATGACCTGTGTGGCATTTACGATTTTAATATTGCCGGGAACAGAACGGTAGGTTTTGAGTTCCCTTCTGACAGCATCCTCCATACCGACAATATAGATGTCATCGTCTATTATTCTGGCTGCTTCGACACAGCCCTTTACGATTTCCTGCGGGGCGTTGTCTCCGCCCATACCGTCTATGGCAATCCTCATAAAAAAGTCCTCCTTGTCTCAGACTCCTGCCGGCGGAATCTGCAATTACATAAATCTGTTTCTGTCGTCCTGATCATATCCTCTCTGATCTCCATATCTGTATGAGCCTGATTCCTGAATAGGAGTATCGCTGCGCTCAAGCGCATTAACCCGTTTATAGGCTGTGTAGTAAAGAAAGATGAGGAATATGAAGAAAATCACCGTGAATACTGTGCTCGACTGTGAAGCAGTGAAATCATAAAATCCGTGAATAAGCACAGGAATCAGTATACTCCTCGCATTCATCATCGATTCGGCATTTCCATTGCGGTTTGCCGAACTCTGTCTGGCGGATCCATAGTAGCATCCCATGAAGACTCCGCAGACAGCATGCAGAACAATAGCCGTAAAAGCTCTTAACAGAGCTGTTCTCATTCCGAACAGCTGCGCATACATGACATTTTCGACGAGAGCAAATCCCAGTGAAACCGTAACAGCATAAACAACGCCGTCAAATGTATAGTTGAATTCAGGACTCCGCCACGTCAGCAACCTCATAACTAAGTACTTACAGCATTCCTCCGATATAGCGACAACTATGAAATACTGTATGAACTGAGACATATAATGCGGCATATTGCCTGCATACAGGAACTGGAACGCATTTTCGAGCAGCGATGCTGCAAACGTTATCAGCCCTCCGCCTATAAGAAGCTTTATCAGCAGACTTACGGGTTCACGTTCGACAGAATCCATCTTGTAAATTTGGAAAATCAGAAAAAGCGGCGGAGACACGGCCACAAGCAGCAATATATCATTCAATTATCTTCTCCTTATTATAGGGCCTCTGCCTTGTTTTTTCCTGCGGACAGAAAATCCGAAATGACCGATATAGCTTCCGAGCTCAAAATATCCTCCGTGGCAGTATACCAGAGGATCTGTCCTTTCCAGAGCAAATCTGCCTGCACTGTCAATGCATTTTTCGTCAACTGAAACTCCCAGGACTTCAGCAATCATCATGTCGTGCGATCCCAGATGGACGTTCTTCACAACTCTGCATTCTATGGAGGCAGGCGATTCTGCTATAGATGGAGCTGATACGTGTCTAGACGGTATTGCGGTCAGGCCGCATTCAGAGAACTTGTCTGAATCTCTGCCTGACTTCACCCCGCAGTAATCCACTGCCTTCGCGAGTTTCGCTGTCGTGAGGTTTATCACAAACTCTCCTGATTCTTCTATAATATGATACGAATAACGTTCAGGACGGACAGATATATATACCATTGCTGGATCGGAGCATATGGTTCCTGTCCACGCAACTGTCATGACGTTCGGCCTGCCTTCTTTGTCAGCGGAGCTGACGAGAACGGCAGGAATAGGATACAGCATATTGCCGGGACGCCAGTATTCTCTTTCTTTTTTTCTTTCCCTGTGCGGAGCAGGTCTTCTGCGGCCCGCTCCGTTCTTCTTTTCATTCATATATTATATTTTTATATTTTTCTCGTTCAGTGTCTGTTTATCTTTCCTATGTCATTTCGGTAGCACATGCCGTCAAAGCTGATGCGTTTTACATTTTCGAACGCCTTTGCTCTCGCTTCATCATTTGTCGAGCCTGTCGCGGTAACTCCGAGAACACGGCCGCCGGCCGTAACAATACTGCCGTCCCTGAGCGCTGTGCCGGCATGGAATACAACGACATCATCGTCCACATCGTCAAGGCCGCTTATGACTTTGCCTTTCTCATAGCTTCCCGGATAACCGCCGCTCGCCAGAACGACACAGACAGCCCGCCTGCTGCTCCATTTTATATCGACATCGGCGAGTGTTCCGTCGATGCAGGCTTCAAATATGTCTTCGAGGTCAGAATCGAGTCTCATGAGAACTGACTGCGTTTCGGGATCGCCGAACCTGTTGTTGAACTCGATAACCTTTGGCCCGTCATCGCTGAGCATGAGACCTATGAAAAGAACTCCGTGGAAGTCGAGTCCGTCCTCGATGAATCCCTTTATGGTCGGATCGAGAATCTGCTCTCTGATCTGTTTTTCAAGGTCATCATTAAAAAGAAGGCTCGGCGAATATGAACCCATGCCGCCTGTATTCGGACCTTTATCGCCGTCATATATTCGTTTGTAGTCCTGGGCCGATTCCATGGGAACGATCGTCTTTCCGTCGACAAAGCAGAGCATTGAAGCTTCAACACCCTTAAGGCATTCCTCAACGATGACTTTGTCTGCTGCGCCTCCGAACTTATGCTCCTCCATCATTTCGTGAATTGCTGCTTCCGCCTCTTCGGCGTTTTCAGCCAGGATTACACCTTTTCCCGCAGCGAGTCCGTCAGCTTTCAGCACCATAGGATATCCGAAGATTCCGATGTCTTTTCTCAGCGATTCAGCGTTAGTATACTCCTTATATTTCGCTGTAGGAATGCTGTGGCGGCTCAGGAATGACTTCGTAAACGCTTTGCTTCCCTCCAGTCTGGAACAGCTCTTGTCAGGGCCGAAAACTCTGACATCTGCTTTATTGAGAAGGTCTGTAATGCCCATCGAAAGAGGAACCTCAGGTCCTATGACAGCCATATCTATCTTCTTTTCGATGCACAGATCTCTGATTCCCTCTATATCTTCTGCGGAAACATCTACGCACTCAGCCTGAGCTGCTATTCCCGGATTTCCCGGTGCGCAGAATATTTTTCCGACTTTGTAACTCTGCGCAAGTTTCCAGACAATAGCATGTTCTCTGCCGCCTCCGCCGACTACAAGGATTCTCCTGCCGAGCTCGTGTGATGCAAACATACGAACTGCATCCGGAAGTATCTGGTGTTCAACTTCGAGGACCCTTGCGGCGAGATCCTCAGCGCTGTCGCCCTCAAGCACATCGACCTTTTTCTGGATTATGATTCTGCCTGTGTCGACGCCCTCGTCAACGAAATGAACAGTAGCACCTGACTCCTTTTCGCCTCCTGCAATTACAGCTTCATGAACCTTGATTCCATAGAATCCTTTTCCGCAGTATTTAGGTATGAGAGAAGGATGTATATTTATGATCCTGTTCCTGTATTTTTTTATGATCTTTGGCTGAACCACGCTGAGATATCCCGCCAGAACGATGAGGTCCGTCTCTGCTCCGTCGAGAACTTCGAGTATAGCATCTGTGCGCTCATTCAAGTCAGGATAATTTTTCTTTCCTATGAATTTTCCAGGGATGCCGTGCTTTTCTGCCCTTTCAAGAGCAAAAGCCTCTTCTTTGCTCGAGATTACCTGAACGATTCTCGCATCAGGAATGTTTCCGTTTTCTATGCTGTCGATTACAGACTGAAGATCTGTTCCGCCGCCGGACACAAGTACTGATATATTAGTCATCTGCTCCACCTATATTGATTCAACTATATTTACAGTCTGTCCATCATCCGACTTTACGATCTTTCCGATAACCGACGGGAATTCTCCGTTTTCTGCGAGAACACCCATGACTCCCGGAACGTCATTCTTGTCTACGACAAACATCATTCCTATTCCCATATTAAATGTAGAGAACATCTCCTTAGTCTCTATTCCGCCCTTGCTCTGAATATAATCGAACACAGGCAGGATCTCCCATGAGCCTCTAACGATCTCTGCGCAAAGTCCGTCAGGAATGATCCTCGGAATGTTCTCATAAAATCCGCCGCCCGTTATATGGACCACTCCGTGGACATCATATTTTTCAAAAACAGCTTTTGCAGGTTTTACATAGATGCGCGTCGGCTCGATCAGAGCTTCTCCCAGCGTCGTGCCAAGTTCGTCTACATAATCGTGAACATCCATGTTCTCCTTGTCGAAAAATATCTTTCTTACAAGCGAATATCCGTTGCTGTGAATTCCGCTTGAAGGGAGGCCTATGATTACATCGTCCTCGCTGACTTTGCTGCCGTCTATTATCTTGTCCTTATCTACGATTCCGACAGCAAATCCGGCCATATCGTATTCGTCTTCACCGTAAAACGAAGGCATCTCAGCTGTTTCGCCGCCTACGAGCGAACAGTCACCGAGTATGCAGCCATCCGCGATTCCCTTGACTATGTCCGCTATCTTCTCTGCTTTTACCTTTCCTGTAGCTATATAGTCAAGGAAGAACATCGGAGAAGCGCCCTGGCACACGATATCATTGACGCACATCGCCACGCAGTCCCTGCCTACTGTATCATGCTTGTCGAGCATAAAGGCGAGCTTCAGCTTTGTACCAACGCCATCAGTGCCTGCTACGAGAACAGGATGTCTGATTTCTCCGAGATCGAGGCTGTACAAACTGCCGAAGCTTCCGAGTCCTGTAAGAACGTTGTCGGTGAACGTGCGTTTTACGTGTTCCTTCATGAGTTCTACTGCGCGTCCGCCTTCTTTTGTGTCAACACCTGCATCTTTATATGTTAAATTTGCCATTTTTAAATTTTTTCTCCTTAAATGCGAATAAACGCGATTTTTTTATAATGTCGGCTTGCTGTCTTCGGCATGAATGTCATCATATTCGCCGACCATGCGGTCATCGTTGAACAATTTGTTTGTCTTGTAATTCTGATCGATGAGTTCTACGGGATAGTCGCCGGTAAAGCACGCTGTGCAGATATTGTCACCGAGGCCGATGCATGACTTTAGTCCGTTGACAGGCAGGAATTTCAGAGAATCGACGCCGATATGCTCCCGCATCTCCTCTATCGTCTTGTTAGCAGCCATGAGCTTGTCTCTGTCAGGAGTGTCTATGCCCATGTAGCATGGATAAGCTACCGGCGGAGAGCTTATGCGCATGTGGATTTCCTTCACGCCGTTGTCTCTCAGCATTTTGGCAATCTTTACGCTTGTTGTGCCTCGTACGATGGAGTCATCGATCATGACTATTTTCTTTCCTTCGATATTTTCACGGAGCACGTTAAGCTTCATCATGACTGAAAGCTCTCTCATCTCCTGCGTAGGCTGTATGAATGTCCGGCCGACATATCTGTTTTTAATGAATCCTTCGCCGAACGGTATGCCAGACTCCTCCGCATATCCGATTGCGGCTACAGTACCTGAGTCAGGAACAGCGATGACGAGATCGGCCTCAGTATCTTCTTTGTCTTCGCGTGCGAGGATTCTGCCTGCTTCGCGTCTCGACTGGTAGACTCCGACACCGTCTATATGGCTGTCTGTTCTTGCGAAATAAACGTATTCGAACGAGCACATCCTGTATTCTTCGGGGCCGTACATGTAGCTCTTCATCTCGCCGTCCTCGAATACGACCATTTCGCCAGGTTTCACGTCGCGTACAAACTTCGCTCCCTGAAGTGCGAATACGCAGCTCTCTGAAGCGAGTATATATCCGTTTTCAGTCTTTCCTATGCACAGCGGACGGATGCCGTGAGGATCCCTGACGCCGATGAGTTTATTTCCCATTGTCATGACGAGCGCAAACCCGCCCTTGGCGATTCTGCACGTCTTCTGAACAGCTTCTTCGATAGTTCCGTTTCTGAGGTTCCTTGCAATAAGCGCTGCGATGACCTCTGTATCGATATCTGTCTGGAATATATATCCCTCGTCTTCCATCTGGTTTCTCATCGCGACGGCGTTTACGAGATTTCCGTTATGCGCCAGAGCCAGCGAACCGAATTTTGAATAGACAACTATCGGCTGAGCGTTAGTCACTTTGCTGCCGCCGGCGGTTGAATATCTGACGTGTCCGATGCCTATGTCTCCCGGCAGTTTGGACATAACGTCATCGTTGAAAACCTCCTGAACGAGACCCATCTCTTTGTAACAGTTGATGTTTCCATACATGTTGGACGCAATGCCTGCACTCTCCTGACCTCTGTGCTGCAGAGAGTGAAGTCCGAAATAAATATCCTTCGCAACGTTTTTCTGGCCTGGCGACGTGATTCCGATTACGCCGCATTCGTCATGGAACTTGTCATCGTCGAGAAGCTCTCTGACCCATTCATTTTTTTCCATACTTTTCTTTTCCTCTCCGGATACTCTGATATATCTGTATCTGTTTCAGCCCGCAGGACTATTTTGTCTGCATTGCGGCATCATCAGCAGCTACCGAATCAGCCATCTCATGTCTGTAGGTCTTCATCTTTTCTCTGAGTTCCGGATATTTGATCGAAAGCATCTGAACCGCGAGAATTCCAGCATTTTCGGCTCCGTTTATCGCAACTGTTGCCACAGGAATTCCTTTTGGCATCTGAACCGTCGAAAGAAGTGAATCCAATCCGTCCAGCGTCGAAGACTTGATAGGGAGACCTATTACAGGCACTGTCGTATATGAAGCCAGCACGCCGCCAAGGTGCGCTGCCTTTCCTGCTGCTGATATTATAACTTCAATGCCGTTTTCCTCTGCTTCAGAAGCGAATTTCTGAGCTGCAAGCGGAGTTCTGTGAGCTGAAATTACGCGGGTAACATATTCGACACCAAACTTTTCGAGCATGCCTTCTGCCTTTTCGACGACAGAATAATCCGACTTGCTTCCCATCACTATTCCGACTTTCATATATTATGTCCTTTCATTAACTGAAAATGTAATTTATCAAAAAGCAAACCGACGATGACGGCCGGGCGGCCGCCACCGCGATGTTTTTTATCTGAAATATGCAGTACCCGACTCGAAAAGCTTCTGATCCCTTTCGCCTGGAACATTCTTATACAGGTTTCTGCCTATGCGCTCCGAATGACCCATCTTGCCGAACACTCTCCCGTCAGGTGAGAATATGCCCTCTATTGCCTGAACCGAGTTGTTTGGATTATACGCAGCAAGTGATGTAGGCTCACCGTCAATATCGACATACTGAGTTGCTATCTGGCCATTTGCCGCCATCTCCGCTATAAGCTTATCATCTGCTACGAATCTTCCCTCTCCGTGAGATACAGGTATGAGGTGAATATCGCCTACGTTTACACCTGCCATCCACGGTGAATGAACAGACGCTACTCTCGTGCGCACAAGACACGATGCGTGTCTGCCTATCGTATTGTATGTCAAGGTCGGGCTGTTTTCATTCATCTCTGTAATCTTTCCATAAGGGACGAGCCCGAGCTTGATGAGCGCCTGGAATCCGTTGCAGATTCCGAGTATGAGACCGTCTCTGTTGTCGAGCAGATTCATTACGGCATCGCATACTGCAGGATTCCTGAATACCGCTGTTATGAATTTTGCCGATCCGTCAGGCTCATCTCCTCCAGAGAATCCTCCCGGTATCATTATTATCTGGCTGTTATTTATATTTTTCACCATCTGAGCGATTGACCTGTCGAGACTGTCCTGAGTCAGATTCGTTATGTTCTGGACGATCGGAACAGCACCGGCTCTCTCAAATGCTCTCGCACTGTCAACTTCGCAGTTTGTTCCCGGAAAAGCCGGAATGAAAACTCTTGGCTTTGCAGTCGATCCTGGGTACATAGTACGGAAAACAGGCTCGTGGATTCTGCGACCCGGCGTGCGCTCCGCGCACACGAACTTCGTAAGCGGAGTATCGTCGTGAGGAGCATCAGCAGGAAAAACAGATTCAAGCGGAGCTGTCCATCTCTTTACGATTTCATCGAGGCTGAACGTCTGCCCTTCCGCTTTTATTGATTTTTCTTCTGTCGTCCTCCCGGCAACTATGTACGGCACATCTCCAAATATAGAATTGAGGTCCTCGCTGCCGTCGATTTCCAGCAGTATGCCGCCGCAGTCGATGTTCCTGAGCGATTCAGCCGACGTACCACTCAGATCTGCTCCGATCATGTTTCCTGCTGCCATCTTTACAGCTGTCACAAATATGCCGCCGGTCTCTATGATGTCAGCTGCAAGAACCTTTCCCGCAGATGTGAGCTCCATGACCTTAGCCATATTATTTCTGTATTGTTCAAAATCAATGATGTTGTTACTGTCGTGACCTGCAGTAACATGTACGATATAGCTGCCCGCTTTTTTGAATTCCGTCGAGAGCACGTTTTCAGTCCTGTCGGCAGTTACAGCAAATGAAATCAGCGTAGGAGGAACGTCAATATGCTCGAATGTTCCTGACATGCTGTCCTTGCCGCCGATAGACGGTATTCTGAGTTCGGCCTGAGCGAGCACTCCGCCGAGCAGAGCCTCAAATGGGAGCGACCATCTCTCCGGATCCTGTCCCAGCTTCTCAAAATATTCCTGAAAAGAAAGCCTTGCTTTTCTGTAGTCTCCACCCATTGCGACGATGCGCGTAGTGCTGTCAA
The DNA here is from genome assembly GCA_902796965.1 of uncultured Eubacteriales bacterium. GTDB lineage: Bacteria > Bacillota > Clostridia > Peptostreptococcales > Anaerovoracaceae > RUG708. The sequence goes on from CADBRA010000024.1 coordinate 26,510, forward strand.
CGACAGAATTAATCGCGCCGTGGAACGGACTCGCCTTTGCGACAGCCGGGTTGAATCCGTAAGTCATAAGCGTGCATGTATCTGTATCTCCGTGAAGCACAGGAAGCTTCGCGGACATTCCTGCTGAAGGAGACAGCTGATATTTTCCGCCGAGAGGCATGAGAACAGAGCCTGCGCCTATCGTGCTGTCGAATCTTTCCGTAAGACCCTTCTGACTTGCGCAGTTAAGGTCGTCAAGCATGCTCATGAGATCTGTATCAGTATAGTTATACAGATTCTGATAATCAGAGCTGTCCTTTACTCTGACAGTCATGCGCTGCTTTACGCCGTTTGTATCAAGGAATTTCCTTGGAAGATCAAATATGCACTTGTTTCTCCAGTACATTCTCACATATCCGGTATTTGTAACGTCTGCCACAACAACGGCTTCGAGATTTTCTTCTGCGGCAGCTTCTATGAATCTATCAGCGTCGCCTGCAGCTACAACGACAGCCATTCTCTCCTGAGATTCCGAAATTGCCAGCTCTGTTCCATCAAGTCCTTCGTATTTCTTTGGAACTCTGTCGAGGTATATCTCAAGACTGTCGGCAAGTTCTCCTACAGCAACCGATACGCCGCCAGCACCAAAGTCATTGCAGCGCTTTATAAGCGTCGAAATCTCTTTTCTTCTGAAAAGCCTCTGAAGATTTCTCTCTACAGGCGGATTACCTTTTTGTACTTCTGCGCCTGATGTGAGTATCAATTTTTCGGTATGTTTTTTTGATGAGCCTGTTGCACCGCCGCACCCGTCACGGCCTGTCCTGCCTCCGACAAGTATTACAACATCACCGGGAACCGGTCTTTTTCTGACTACGTTTGAAGCGGGAGCCGCACCTATTACAGCTCCGACTTCCATCCTCTTAGCGATGTATCCTTCATCGTAGACTTCTGCCACTTTGCCCGTCGCGATGCCGATCTGATTGCCGTATGCGCTGTAGCCGTGTGCAGCCTCTGTAGTGATTTTTCTCTGAGGGAGCTTGCCTTTAAGCGTTTCTTTTATGCTCGTCCTCGGATCGCCACTGCCTGTAACCCTCATGGCCTGATATACATATACTCTGCCCGAAAGCGGATCTCTGATCGCCCCGCCGAGGCACGTCGCTGCGCCGCCGTAAGGCTCTATTTCTGTAGGATGGTTGTGTGTTTCATTTTTAAACATCACGAGCCAGTTTTCCGGTTCACCGTCCACATCAGCAGTGACTTTTATGCTGCAGGCGTTTATCTCTTCTGATTCGTCAAGATCATCTGCCAGTCCGAGCTTTTTGATGTATTTCGTGCCGATCGTACCCATGTCCATTAGCGTTATGTCTCTCGATTCAGCGTCGTCTCCATATACATCTTTTCTGATCTGGAGATATCTTTCGAATGCCTTTCTGATGATATCAGAATATTTTCCTCCTTCGAAGCTGAAATCGGTGAGACTTGTCGCAAACGTAGTGTGTCTGCAGTGATCGGACCAGTACGTATCGATAACCTTGAGCTCTGTGAGCGTCGGCTCTCTGTGCTCCTCCGCATTGTAATAATCCCTGACGAACAGAAGATCATCGTCGCTCATGGCAAAATCCATGCGGATCCTGTAGTCTACGATCTCCTGATCAGACATATTCATGAATCCGGTGATCTCAGGAACATCGTCGGGAATTTCGGCCTCCGATGCGAGAGTTTCAGGCTTTTCCATGGAAGCTTCTCTTGAATCTACCGGATTTATTAAGTAATGCTTTATTTCTTCACCCTGCTCATCTGTCACATCGCCGTAAAGCAGCACTATCCTCGCTGACTTTACAGCCGGCTTCTGTCCGACGCTGATGAGCTGTATGCACTGCGCAGCCGAATCAGAGCGCTGATCATACTGCCCCGGCAGAAATTCTGATGCGAAACTGTAGTCGGCATCTGAAATATCTACACTTTCTTCATAGATCATATCGACAGCCGGTTCAGCGAAAACCTCAGTCTTGACTTCTTCATAGAGCGCGTCATCTATCCCGTCTATGTCATATCTGTTCAGTATTCTGACAGATTTTACACCGTTTATACCCAGATTATCGTTAATGTCAGCACATAGTCCCTGTGCTTCGACATCAAAACCGTTCTTTTTTTCGACAAATATTCTTCTGACCATCCGTTTCCTCCTAAAACGTATATGGAAAACCATGGAACGGTACAGCCGGGCTGCCCCTTTCCAAATTAATTTCAGTATATCAGCTTTGACTTTTATATTCAACGCTGTGGCATTATACCACATGTACAAAAGTTCATGCTTTCTGCCTTAAAAAAACGAAAAAGCAGCACTCGGAACCTGTACAATTCCTTATGCTGCCTTGTATTCCCATATTGTTATTTTATGTATTACAGATCTGTTATCAGGTGCGCATCTGAAACATCTTATAAATCTGCTGACTGTGGTACAGCAGGAGAATTCATTCTGTTTCTGATCATCGCTCTGATGTATACTTTTAAAACTCCCTTCGCAAACTCAATCTCCGAATACCGGCCGAATACAGCGTCTCTGGCTCTTATGCCCATATGCTCTGTGAGATCCGGATTTCCGATCATCATACTGAGCTTACTGCTGAAATCATCCAGACTGCTGTATGTATATCCTGTCAGCCCGTTCTGGACGACACCGTGCAGACATTCATCTGCTCTGCACAGAAGCGGAAGCCCGCTCGCCATTGCCTCTATATATGTAAGACCCTGTGTCTCACTCTGCGAAGCACTGACGAATATTCTGCCAAGTGCGTAGTAATCAGCTACTTCATCAGGTTTCACCATGCCTGCAAATATTACCTTGTCAGCAATATTATGCGTTTCAGCCTGCTCCTGAAGATCTTTGCGATAAGGTCCGTCTCCGACTATCAGCAGTCTGAGCGATGCATCATCCTGTGCTCCCACATAATTCAGCAGTTCGCTGATATTCTTTTCTTTGGCGAGTCTGCCAAGATACACGATGACTTTTTCACTGCCGGTGATTCCGAGCCTTTTCTTTATATCTTCCGTCTTCGCACTGTCTGCCATTCCAAACTGATCGAGTTTCAGTCCCGACGGGACCACCGCGACAGGTGTTGCAACGCCGTAGTATTCGAGAAAACTCCTGATCTTTTCCGTAGGAACGATGACTTCGTCTGCTGTTCTGATAATCATCTTTGAATATACAGCGGCGAGAAATCTGCCGATTTTTTCGTTAGGGCAGAAATACTTCGTATAATCCTCATAAATCGTATGATACGTGTGCACAATCGGACAGCCGCACGCCTTTGAAACCCTCTTCGCAAGAAAATACGTAAAAAACTCGCACTGACTGTGCACAATGTCAGGACACCAGTTTTCCAGATCCTTTATATATTTGTGGCCTGATGTGACCATAAACCTTGCTCCCGGATATATTTTTCCTGCCCCCGCGGAACCTATATATGTCACATTTCCTTCTTTTCTTGAATGTCTGTCTCCGGACAGCGTCAATATTCTTACTTCACATCCTAGTTTCTGAAGCCCCTCACAGAGGTTCAGCACGGACGTAACAACACCATTTACAGCCGGCTTGTACCAGTCGGTGGTGATCAACACCTTCATCATTATTTTCCTCACTTTCCCCTTCAGTCAAGCATATACTATTGTCAGGAAATTAGAGAAAAATTAAAAATAGTTAAACAGATTATAAAAAATATTAAGAATTAATGATAATCAAATTGAAACACCACGCAAAGAGCCCGCAGCGATTGAATATGCAAAAAATGCATCTGCAGCTTATCAGATACTGCACGAAATATACAGGTGAAAAATCATGCAGCACGGCGCGGATAATAAATTCAAGCCGAGCCCGTGTCCGCTCCGCGGACAATGCGGCCGGAGGCCGCGAAAAAGCCGGAAACAATCTGATGCTCCCGGCTGTCTGTATCTTTTCCTTTTATTTTCTTTTTACATATCCGCATGCAAATGCCTGTCTGATCATTTTCTGCTGCCGCTTCCCAGCATTCTCATGGAGTTGAGTATGCAGATGACCGCCACACCGACATCTCCGAATACAGCTTCCCACATGTTTGCAAGGCCGAATGCTCCCAGTGCAAGTATAGAGAGCTTGACTGCAAGTGCAAAAACTATATTCTGTCTGACTATGCGCATTGTCTTGCGCGCAATCCTCATCAGCACAGGAAGTTTTCCGAGATCATCGTCCATGATCACGACATCCGCCGCTTCTATGGCTGCGTCTGATCCCATGCTTCCCATCGCTATGCCAACATCAGACCGCATCAGGACCGGAGCATCGTTTATGCCGTCGCCGACAAACGCAAGTCTGCCGCCCCCGGACTGCTCTCTGTCGAGGAGCTTTTCAACCACTCCGACTTTATCAGCCGGAAGCAGCTCCGAATAGACCTCGTCAATCCCGATCTTTGAAGCGGCGTCATCCGCAGCTTCTTTTCTGTCACCTGTGAGCATTACAGTTTTTGTGATTCCATTCTGTCTGAGACCGTTTACTGCGCCGATGCTGCTTTCCTTTATGGCATCGCTGATTACGACGGAACCGAGAAATCTGCCGTCCTGTGATGTATATACAACGGTTCCGGCAGATCCGTTCTTTTCGAACGCAACTCCGTGGTTTTCCATGAGAAGTTTATTTCCTACCAGTATTTCGCTTCCGTCAAGATGAGTTATGATGCCGCGGCCGGCCTCTTCTTCAGTGCCATTAACGGCATGTTCATCGAAATCCTTTCCGTACGCTCTTTTGATTGACTGTGCAATAGGATGATTTGAGTACCGTTCCGCAAACGCTGTTTTTTCAAGAAGTTCCTCTTCTGTTACCCCCGCAGCCGGCCTTATTTCATTAACCTCAAACTCGCCCTTTGTAAGTGTGCCTGTCTTGTCGAATACTACTGTTTTAAGCTCAGACGCTGTCTCCAGATAATTGCTGCCCTTGACAAGTATGCCCGCTTTTGATGCTGCTCCTATGCCGCCGAAAAATCCGAGCGGAACAGATATAACAATAGCGCACGGGCATGAAACGATCAGAAAAATACATGCACGCTGAATCCAGTTGCTCCATTCACCGCCGAATAAGAGCGGCGGAACAAGAGCTAAAACGACAGCGCCCAATGTAACAATCGGAGTATAATATCTCGCGAAGTGTGTGATAAAGTTTTCTGTCTTTGCTTTTCTCGAGCTTGCATCCTCAACGAGTTCAAGTATTCTGGAGACGGTCGAATCCTCGAACGTACTCGTCGTCCTGACTCTCAGCGTTCCGCTGCCGTTGACGCAGCCGCTGATGATATCGCTGCCATCTGAAACTTTTCTCGGCACCGATTCTCCTGTGAGAGCTGCTGTATCCAGCATTGATGTGCCCTCTATCACTATACCGTCGAGCGGAACTCTTTCGCCGGGCATTATCACAATCGTGCTCCCGGTATCCACGCCATCCGGATCGACTTTTATTATCTTTCCTCCGACCTCGAGATTGGCATACTGCGGAACTATATTCATGAGGTCCGTGATAGATTTTCTCGACCTCTCAACAGCGTAGTTCTGGAAGAGCTCGCCCACCTGATAGAACAGCATGACAGCGACTGCTTCAGAATACTCTCTGACGCCTAACGCACCGAACGTCGCTATCATCATAAGAAAGTTCTCATCAAAAACCTGGCCGTGTGAAATATTCACAAAAGCCTTTTTCAGCACGTCATATCCGACGATCAGATACGGTATCATGTAGAGCGCAAAACTCAGCCAGGGATATTTTTCAGAATCCGCCGGACCGGTATTTTGAAAGATTATAACTGCAGCATATAACGCACCAGCTGTTATGATGCGTGCAAGCCACCTTTTCTGCTTATTATTCAAAGATCCCATAAAAACACTCCTTCATGTTTCTGACATACCGGCGGCAATCCCTTTCCGCCGGTATGTCAGACATTATCCCCTGATTCCAGTTTCACAAAGTTAAATCAATATTTTGGCTTCAGCGTCGACTTTTGATACTCTCCTCTGTGCCTCGGCGAGTACACTGTCAAGCTTATCATCCTCCACATCAATAGTAAGCTTCTGAGTCATAAAACTGATGGTTGCATCGTTCACTCCGTCGATCTTCCTTATACTTCTCTCCATCTTAGCTGCGCAGTCCGCACAGTCGACGTCCTGCATCTTGTACTTTTTGATCATGATAATTCCTCCTGATGCCTTTCTTCCAGATGATCGCGTCCCATCTCTATGATTCCTCTTACGTGGTCATCCGAAAGCGAATAATAAACTGTTCTGCCCTCACGTCTGCTTTTAACAAGCCTTGCCTGCTTGAGTATGCGCAGCTGATATGATACAGCCGGCTGCTTCATGTTGAGAACTTCGGCCAGATCGCACACGCAAAGAGGCGTTTCCAGCAGCACAAACAGTATCCTCACGCGCGTTGAATCAGCAAATATTTTGAAGAATTCGGCGAGATCGTAGAGTTCCTCGTCTTCAGGCATATTCTCATTTGCAATTTTCAGCTTATCCTCGTGAACACACGTCTCATCGCACAGATCGATGTCTGCGCTTCCATTGCCCGTAAGCATTTTACGCCTCCTCCCGTACTGCCGCCTGCTGTAAAGCATGCAGCAAATTGTCATTACAAACATATGTGTGATTGCTTATATGTTTATATTTATATAATAAATATATCAGTGCAATTGTCAATAATAATTAAGCATGTATTTATATAAATACATGCTTAATTATTGGCAGGAAATTCACATGACCTGCTGTCGCTCCGCGAACATCCGGACTTCCTGCTTATTTATAAAAAAGCCTGCTCCGCATAACGCCAGAGCAGGTTTTATAATAATTAAAGAAAAATGACAGCAATATCAATTCCGCGATACAGGTATGTCTCAAGGTCAAATACCGCGTAAGTTCCGCATATTCCGAACCGTACACCGCGGAGTCACAACATACAGCTATTTTTCAAGGTAATCGAGGCAGTTTACGAGTTTTCCATCCTTGAAGTAATAACGCGGAACTCTTCTCTGAACCGCACAGACTACTTCGTAGCCTATAGTATTGTATCTGCCTGCTATCTCGTCAGCCGATATGAATTCATCACCTGAAGCGCCCATAAGCACGACTTCGTCATTGACCTTCACGCCGTCAAATCCAGTGACGTCGATCATACACTGATCCATGCATATGTTTCCGCGGATCGGAACTCTCTTTCCTCTGTAGAGAACTTCAGCGTGTCCGCTCTGTGCCCTGGTATATCCATCGGCATATCCGATCGCGATCGTTGCGATTTGATCACCGGCGTGTGCTGTGAATTTTCCGCCGTATCCTACCTGTCTGTCCTCATCGAGCGTCTTGACATGCGTGATACGCGTCTTCCATGTCATAACCGGCTTTATGTCGAGATTTGCAGGAAGTACTTCAGATGACGGATAGATTCCGTAAAGAATAATTCCAGGCCTTACCATGTCACAGTAAGTTTCAGGAAGCTCCATGATCGCAGCGCTGTTTGACGTATGCTTTATTTTGAATGTAATGCCTCTGTCAGCAAGCATATCCACGAATTTCCTGTATTTTTCCCACTGTCTGTTTGCCCAGAATTTGTCAGCTTCGTCAGCTCTCGCATAATGAGTAAAAATAGCCTCAAGATCAAGACCCGGCAGCTTTGAAATCTTTTCGACTTCATCTGCGCCCTTCTCGTCAGGCATGAAGCCGATCCTCGTCATACCGGTGTCGACAGCTATGTGCACCTTCGCTGTTTTTCCGAGTTTTACGGCTGCATCAGACAGCAGCTTTGCCTTTTCATAAGATGTAACGGCGTGCTGAATGTTGGCATTTATTGAAACTTCCTCACTGCCGTAAGGAATATTCCCGAGAACGAGTATATCTGTGTCCTCAGGAATGAATCTTCTGAGCTCAAGTGCTTCGTTGAGAGAAGAAACAGCGAACTGATCCGCTCCGTTGTCAAGGAACGTCTTAGCTACACCTTCTGTGCCATTGCCCTCTGCGTTCGCCTTGACTACGGCACACATGCGCTTATCGCCGATCTTCTCTCTGATGCTCCTGATATTGTAAGCGAGAGCATCCAAATCAACCTCAACCCACTTTGCTTCGTAGCTTAACCTTTTGCTAAAATCATTTTCCATCTGGTACTTCCTGTCTTTCCGATTATTTACTAATCTGTACCGTTTTTTTAACGGTGCTATTTGCTCTGAGGAACATCAAACGTGCAAGATGCGATAACCATCTGCTGAACTTCGTTTGTGCCCTCATATATTTCAGTGATCTTGGCGTCTCTGTACATGCGCTCTATAGGATAATCCGTCATGTATCCGTAGCCGCCATGATACTGGATTGACTGTCTTGTCAGATCAACAGCCGCGCGCGAAGCAGCATATTTTGCCATAGCTGCAGCTTCCTTGTACGACATTCCCTGATCCTTGTAATTTGCCGCTCTGTAAACGAGAAGTCTCGCCGAATCAAGCTGTACTTTTGTTTTGGCAACTTCAAATCTGAGCGTATCGAGTTTGCCCAGCTTTACGCCGAACTGCTCTCTTTCCATCATGTAGCCCGTCATCAGGTCGAAAGCTTCCTGAGCGATTCCGAGTGACTGTGCTCCTACACCGATTCTTCCTCCATCGAGTGTATCCATGGCGATCCAGAATCCCTGACCAGGCTTGCCGAGCAGATTTTCCTTAGGGACCTTTACGTCTTTGAAATGCATCTCCGCCGTCTGTGAAGCCCTGATTCCCATCTTCTGCTCTATCTTTCCTGTTGAAACGCCTTCCCAGTCGCCTTCAACGATGAATGCGGATATTCCGTTCTTTACGCCCTGACTTTTGTCAGTCATCGCAAACACTATATATGTGCCTGAAATTCCGCCATTGGTTATGAACTTCTTATCAGCGTTTAGCAGATAATAATCTCCCATGTCCACAGCAGTGGCCTTTTGTCTCGATGCATCTGTACCTGCGTCTTTTTCTGTAAGACAGAATGAACCTATCTTTCTTCCCGTGCAGAGATCAGGCAGATACTTCTTCTTCTGTTCTTCTGTGCCGAACCTGAGAATAGGTCCGCCTACGAGCGAGTTGTTTGCAGAAAGAATTATAGCATGAGAAGCATCTTTTTTGGCAACTTCCTCTACTACAGCGACATATGAAACATAATCTGTACCTTGTCCGCCGTATTCCTTTGGGAAAGGCATTCCAAGAAATCCGAGATCAGCCATCCGCTTTACATTGTCATATGGGAACTCGCCCTTTTTATCGAGATCCGCAGCGACCGGCTCTATGTATTCCTTCGCAAAATCCCTTGCCTTGTCTCTCCAGGCTTTCTGTTCTTCAGTCAGTGTAAAATCCATAATAAACCTCCATATCATAATTATCGTCTATAGAGAAATATCGTCTGCATACGTACTATATGTAATTGTAACATCTTTCCGGCTTATTCTCTACATCGCAGGCGAAATTATCGCTTTACACAAGTAAAATAATACTTTTGGTACCATGCTGCACCTCGTCATTCGTTATATAAATTCTGTATTGCACTATTGACGTCAGCTGCTCACGACCGCTCCGCGGACACCGCCTACATGCACGTCATGGCAACATGCTGAAAAATAATAAGGCTTCATATGCCTGATGCACTTTGTTTGACCTGCATGCCAGGATTTATGATTTCACATCATATCTCAAGACCGCAGAACACTGCCATGTGGCGCTGCTCAATATATCTGCAGCATTGTCATGCATTTCAGCATTGTTTATCATAACTCACCGGCGCATTTTGCAACCCGCGATTAAAATCCGAAATACAGGAACACGGACACTCCTGTGAGAGATGTTATAGACCAGAACATCATAAACACCGCAACAGCTGCTCTTCCTGCCGTCGGCCTGAATTCTATTTCGCTCAGGTTTTTGAAATTCAGCACGATTATAAGCGCAGCCGCAAGGAAAACCCACATGTTGAACCCCCAGATATGCGACGACAGTATATCAAATATTCCGACATGTGAATCGAGAAAGTTCAGTTCGCTCAGATTAAAACATCCCGTGAGATCTCCGCGGACTGTAAAGTCATCCATAAGCATCATTTTTTTTATCATGCCGGCCGCCTGAGAAAAGCTGTCGGCCCTGAACAGAATCCAGAGCAGATTGACGAGCGAGAACGTGACAATCCACTGGAATATCATATTCATTTTGGCGCGCGTCTTTTTAAACGCTCTTTCCAGGCAGTTGAACATTCCGTGAAGCAGTCCCCACGCAACGAATGTCCAGTCCGCTCCGTGCCAGAACCCGCTCACCAGGAACACGATCATTATGTTCAGATAAGTCCGGAACCTGCCTTTGTAGCTTCCGCCGAGCGGAAAATATATATACTGCCTGAGAAATCTTGTAAGAGTCAGGTGCCACCTGCTCCAGAAATCTATTATCGACGTCGCCTTGTACGGCGAATTGAAGTTCCACGGCAGTTCAATGTTCAGCATTCTTCCCAGACCGTTTGCCATGTCACAGTAGCCGCTGAAATCGAAATAAAGCTGGAACGTGTAGCACAGCGAGACTATCACAGCCTCCATGGATGAAAGCGTGTCTGAATTCCCGTATCCCCATGTAACCGCTCGTCCGAACGTATCGGCGATTATAACTTTCTTGAAAAGTCCGACCGAAAAAATGTATATTCCGTGAGCTATGTTCTCCATGTTCAGTCTGCGCTTTTCTCTGTCGCGGAACTGCGGAATCACCTCGCTGTGCAGCACTATAGGCCCGGCTATGAGCTGCGGAAAAAATACGACAAACAGTGCATATTCAATAAAGCCGTAATCCCTTGTTTCACCTCTGTATGAATCCACGAGATACGAAATCTGCTGGAATGTGAAGAAACTTATTCCGAGCGGCAGAACTATATGCCTCAGATTGAACGAAGTATCAAACACAGAGTTTATGTTTTTTATAAAGAAATCATAATATTTGTAATAGAATATCGCTGCGATATTTCCCGCAAGACCGACCGTAAGCACAAACTTTCTGAGTCCTGTTCTTTCGTCAGGGAACATGTTCAGCAGTCTTGACAGCAGGTAATTTGAAATTATGCTCGTGCATATTATGATCAGGTAACGCGGATTATAATAACCGTAAAACCACAGCGACATGCCTATGAGATAGACTTCTGCAGCCTTGTATTTTCCAAAGTGATTTAACGCGAAAAAACCGACAATTACCAGCGGCATGAACAGGAATATGAAGATGTAAGAGTTAAACAGCATATTCAGTTATCTCCGTGCAGTGATGAATAGTCATAGGAATTATAGAAAGAGCGGATTTCCGAAATATATTCGTCTTCATTTTCCTTTGTTATCTGATATTCGCCATTGCTCATCCATTTGAGCATCTGATCATTAATCCAGCTCTTGTAATGAGCCTGATCCTTGTAATTGTCCAAATTGCACGTGATGTCATATCGTGTGCAGAATGAAAACAGTTTGATGTTGTCACACTTCAGAAGCAGATCTATCGCGTACTTCTCTGCATCTATCCGCCAGTTTATCTTTTTTTCATTGTTGAGTTCATCCCAGTAGGCTATGCTGTACGGAGGAAAGAACAAATAAAATTCAGTCTCAGGATGGGCTTTTGCCTGACTGATTACGTTTTGCTCGAGGTTTCCGTAAACAAGTTCCCTGTCACTGTCTGAAAACTCCTTTTCTCTTTCGGCCGGTTTTCCCAGTGTGTATGTGCTGAAGACTGTTTCGGCGCCGAACGTCGAATCCGCCATCCAGTTCTGATATTCATCAAATGTCGTTGTCTTCATTCCTTCTCTGGTGTAAGAAAGCACTCTGAGACTGTCATCGAAAAAGACACTGAGATTCAGCAGATATTTTATGTCATTAAACGGATTGTTATCGGTCAGATATGTCGGATATTCAGCGCCCGGATATACATCGTCCTTGTCGAGCACGAGCAGACTGTAGTCGAGCGATCTCAGCACTATTACAGGATCGTGTCCTGATTCGTAAGATCGAGAAATATTGTCGTTTATTTCTTTATACCGTCCTCCGGAAAAAGGAACCTTTATCGACTTTGTCCCGAACAGTTTGTCAAACTGACTCGTCCTGAAATTTTCAGACATCGACGAGCCCGTTATTATCGCATTGTAATTGAAATTTCTCGTTATTCCGTCGTTCTGATAGCGTTCATTGTCTATCGGATACTGAAGATCGCGGTACGGTCCGTGATAGTGAAAGAACGGATCGATCACAGCGTTTGCCGCTGCAATTACAGCGAGAGCCGCCAGAAGAACAGCTACAACCGCGGCTGTCCATCTGGCGGCTTTTTTATTTTTTTTCCGTATGTCTCTTTTATCTTCTAAATTATTCATAAAACATCCGAGTCTCTGCTTCACGTTTTTTCACCGTTTTTACGATCATTGTCAGTTCATCAAACATTGTCCCCGTCAGGATGAACCGGAAGTGACTTTACGGAATCAGTTCCTGCAGAATCATCAGGCCTAATATGTGACGTCTGATCATCAGCTCTGACAGTGTCTCCAACACCGCTGTCATCTCCTGATTCCTTCGCTTTCTTCGCCTTTCTGGATTCTATCAGTGTGATTATCATCTCATGATAGACAAAATCAAAAATAGCCGCGAACGGAATCGCCAGCAGTATACCCCAGACTCCGAACATGCGTCCGCCGACGATAATGCATATAAGTATCCATATGGACGACACTCCGAGAGTATTGCCAAAGAGCTTCGGCTTGAATATATATCCGTCAAATGTCTGCAAAGCTATTGTAAACAATATAAATACAAGCGCATGCCACGGATTTACAAGAAGAAGTATGAAAGCCCCTATTGCACATCCGACTATAGGACCGAATGTCGGTGCAAGGTTAGTGACGCCGACGATTATCGAGATAAGCCCCCTGTACTGATATCCAGCTATACACATGAAGACGAAATTAATCACGCCTATTATTATTCCATCAAAGATATCGCATGCTATGTAACGTATGAGTATATTGTTGCATCTGTTGAGAAAATCTGTCGTTTTTTTGTAGGATTTATCGCTCAGGACCGCCTTCATGAGCCTTCTGCATCCTGCAAGAAGGTGCTTCTTGTCCAGAAGAAAATATATCGCCAGTATGAACGAGATGATGAAATTAAACAGCCCTGTCCCGACTGAAAGCGATGTATTTACTATATCATCAACATTGCCGGTTATTCCGGACGATATCTTGCTCAGAAGATCGCTTCCCGCGTTAGTAAGACGGTCTATGTTTATCTTTTTCGCAGCTGATTTTCCGGCTATATCGTTTACCAGATTCTGGAGCTGCTCGACGTATGTGTCAAGATGTCTGACAAAATACGAAATGCTTGAAAACAGCTGAGGTATGAGAACTACCAGCAAGAGCACGAGGAACAGAAGGACAGCTGCAACTGTTAATGCCACAGACAGCCGCCTCCTTGTGCTTTCCTTTTTCAAGCCTCTTAAAATATATTTTTCAAAGATCTTCGCGAGCGGATCCAGCACATAAGCGATTATTATACCGATTATGACCGGTGAAATAAATCCGAAAAAGCCGCCTAATCCCTTGAAAAACAAGTCTATGTGCGCCAGGCATAGATATACGACCACAGCAGCGCACAGCGCCAGCGTGAGATGAAGCCACCTGTTCCCAATTATCTTCTTTTTTGTTTTGCCGCTCATGGATCAGAATCTCCGGAAACGCTACTTGTCTGCACCGCTTCTGACAGCAATCGCCTCGATTTCGATCTCGCAGCCTTTTGGCAGCGCAGTAACCTGATAACAACTTCTCGCAGGATACGGATCGCTGAACAGACTTCCGTATCGCTTGTTCACAACGTCAAAATTTCCGAGGTCTGTAAGCAGCACCGTCGTCTTTATAACGTCGCCGAGTGTCATTCCGTTCTGGGCAAGAATCGCCTCGATGTTGGCAATGCACTGACCGGCCTGATCCGATATATCTTCCGGTATGAGGCCAGTGGCAGGATCTACAGGTATTTGTCCCGAAACGAAAACTATATCTCCTGCTGCGAGTCCCTGTGAATAAGGTCCTACAGCAGCGGGCGCTTTATCTGTGTGAAGTACTTTCATCTTTTACTCCTTTGATACTATGATACGATTTTAAAACCTTCTTTTGTGAGCCTGTCTTTTATCTCTTCTATCTGATCAGCGTCTCTTGTCTCCAGTGCGAGCTTGAGGAAGCAGCTAGTTATTGCCATGTTGACATCGCTGCGGTCATACTGTACCGAAACGACATTTCCGCCGCACTCCGCTATGATTCTTGATACAGATTCCAGTTGCCCCGGCTTGTCCTCGAGCGCAATTGTAAGATCGACATTCCTGCCGCTTCTGACAAGACCTCTCGTGATTACTCTGCTCAGTATGTTTACATCGATGTTGCCGCCTGAGAGAATGCAGACTACATTTTTGCCCTGGATAGGAAGCTTGTCGAACATGGCCGCAGCCACGCTTACAGCTCCTGCGCCCTCTGTAATGAGTTTCTGCCTTTCTATTAGTGAAAGAATCGCAGTCGCGATTTCGTCCTCAGAGACTGTTACGACATCATCGACATAATTGCTTGTAATGTCATATGTCTTGTCTCCGGGGCATCTTACTGCGATTCCGTCGGCAAATGTCGACGCTGAATCTATCATGAGCGGACCTCCTTTTTTGAGGCTCTCGACCATGCTCGCCGAACCCGCCGCCTGAACTCCGTAAACCTTGACATCAGGTCTCAGACTTTTGACAGCGAATGCTACTCCGGAAATAAGACCGCCTCCGCCTACAGGAACTATTACGGCATCGATATCTTCCATCTGGTCGAGTATTTCGAGACCGATTGTGCCCTGTCCGGCGATTACCTGTTCATCGTTAAACGGATGAATAAGTGTCGCATTATTTTCTGCAACGAACCTTTCCGCCGCATCTGCCGCAGCATCATATCCGCCAGGAACGAGAACGACTTCGGCCCCGAGTCTCTTAGTCGCCTCGACCTTGCTTATCGGAGCAGCGTCGGGCATGAAAATCGTCGATTTTATGCCGTTTTTTGTGGCTGCCATAGCTACTCCCTGTGCGTGATTTCCCGCTGAACATGCCACTATGCCGTTCTTCTTCTCCTCGTCGGTGAGCTGGCTTATCTTATACGCCGATCCTCTGATCTTGAAACTGCCTGTAGTCTGGAGATTCTCCGTCTTTAGATATATATTCGTATTTTCCGAAAGTCTCGGAGCTTTTATGATATCTGTTTTGCGTGCCACATTTTTAAGCACAAACGCAGCGTGATATATCATATCGAGTGTAAGCATTTCATTCTCCTGAAGATTTGTCTTGCATCTTAATTTTCATGTACTTATCCTGAATAATTAAAGAAATCTCCGCCTCTGAAATTAAAAGCGGAGAGCTCTTTAAAAACCAGTCATTCTCGTGTCTGCGGAGCAGACACAGGATTCCTTATTTATTTCTGTACCCTGATAACACTGTCCACAGATTTTACAAACGACCTGTTTGTTATTTCCTGAAGAGCCTCGTCGAGAACTTCTCTGCTTGTCTCATAAAATATGAATACAAGAGGAACGCTTTCGTCTTCATTTCTGCTCTGGATGCTCTGCATCATAGATTCTATGCCAATACCGTATCTGCCAAGCGTCGATGATATATTCCCGAGAATGCCAGGTCTGTCGTCGACGGAAAGTCTCACATAATACTGATTGACACCTTCGCCGACGTATTCGAGATCGGAGTCATATCTGAGCAGCGGCTTCATGTCGTATGCGCTGTCCTTGTCGATGTTTCTCGCGATGCTGATCATGTCGCCCACGACAGCGCTTCCTGTAGGAAGAGGGCCGGCGCCCTTGCCGTAGAACATGATGTCATCGACTGCGTTACCTCTGACGAAAATAGCGTTGAACTCGTTGTTTACAGAAGCGAGCGGATGGTTTACATCTATGAGCGCCGGCTGAACGTCGCACTCCACTTTATCGCCGATCTTCTTCGCGGCAGCGAGCAGCTTTATCTTGCATCCAAAGCGGTTCGCGTAATCTATATCGACCTGATTAATGTTGGTGATACCCTGTGTCGGTATTTCCTCCGGCGGCACATTTACGCCGAATATGAGAGACATGAGTATCGACAGTTTGTTCGCCACATCGATACCCTCTACATCGCTCGTCGGATCAGCCTCTGCGAAGCCCTTTGCCTGGGCTTCCTTAAGCACGTCAGCATATTTCTGCTGAAAATCAGTCATCTTAGTGAGTATATAGTTCGTTGTTCCGTTCAGTATGCCAAGAACCTCAGTGAAGTCATTTGAGAGCAGCGCACTCGTGAGAGCATTTATGATAGGAATGCCTCCGCCGACACTGGCCTCGAAACGGAGCATTACATGATTTTCTGTAGCGAGCTTCTGGAGCATCTCGCCGTTTGCGGCAAGTGCTGCCTTGTTTGCAGTTACAACGTGCTTACCATTTTTTATAGCTTCAGCCATATATGTCGTAGCAGGTTCTATGCCGCCAATCAGTTCAACGACAATATCGATATTTGGGTCTTTTATAATCGAATCGACATCCTGCACATAGACAGACTTGTCGATGGCGATTCCACGGTCCTTTTCAGGATGTCTGTTGAGTATCTTCGTTATCCTGAGGTCGATTCCCGTGGACTCAAGTATTTTTTCCCGGTTCAGCTGCAGCGTGCGGTATGTTCCCGTGCCGACATTGCCTATCCCCAGGATTCCTGCATTGACGGTTTTCATTTATTAGTTCCTCCTGAAACATTCAATTTCTCTGCCGGCGCGGTATTTGGACCATGCGGGCAATACGTTGAGTAAAATTATATAATACTTTTTTTTCTATGTCCAATATATACGTGATGTTATTGCATTAACGCTGTGATAAGAAACAGGCATGAAAATACACACTTGCGTCAGCTCCGCTGACAGGCACGCCGGCACGTCATCAGAATCCGCCGATACGCTGGCAGTAAGCCGTCACATTCCGCTATCCGTCCCGGCACCATCACCGCGGCAGCCTCTGTCTTTCCCTGTCACTGCACGCCGGCGATTGATTTCTGAACTGCTTACGCGACGGCATTGCGTCACATTCACTGCCCCGGAAAACATGCGCCCCTGATGCATAACGTCGTAGGCCTCTTCATACGCGCTGCTAATCATTTTTCTGAGAGCAGCGCCGCCATACCAAGGCGCGCTGTCCCCACTGCGTTATCTGACGACAAAGAGCTTTCCCCGAACACGGCGCGGACTCCTGAATGCGCGAGGCGGTCTGTAAGCTCCTCCCTGAGAAACGCGCTCGATGCCACACCGCCTGCCAGAATTACGCTGTCCGCGCCAGCATCTCTGCAGGCAGCCGCGGTCATGTCGGCGACGGCGTCAGAAACGCGCATAAACAGCTCCGCAGCAATCTTTTCGCGGCTGACGCCTGTGTCAGCGGCCTTCAGGCACGATGTCTCAATTCCGGATAGATTTGCATATGTTCCATTGAGATGGACAGGACTAAGCACCGGATCGTCATATACTCGCCTACCGCGTCTCGAAAAATGATATTTCAGATCCGACAGACCGCATAGTGCGGCTGCATCCATGTCTGGGCCGGCTGGAAATTCAAATCCGAGCGCAACTCCGGTTCTGTCTATAAGCTGACCGAACGAAATATCGAGCGTCCCTCCGGCTCTGCCGACCGGCATACATCCGCGGAGCACGAGTATTTCGCCGGTGCCGCCGGAAAGGTGAAATGCCACCGACGCCTTGTCACTCGGTAGTACGCCAGCAGCAGCAGCTATGTGCCCCTCTTGATGAGAAAACTCATAAAACGGCACATGCAGTGCGGAAGCTATGCTCTTTCCAGTATTCAGACCTGCAAGAAATACAGGCATATACGATCCTTCTACCGGTCTTGGCCTCGAGCTGGCCGCAACGGCTGCGATCGTGAAGCCCCCACGCTCGATTTTCTCACAGACCATCTCAGTTAATTCCGCTATGTTGTTTATGTGCTGAAAAAGGGCCTGCGACTGCCGCAGACCCCGTTCGCCTTTTTCAACTGAAAGATGAATGCGCTCATCGGCGCACACAATGCCTCCTTTAGCAGCAGCGGCCGCAGATGTTGTGTATGCGCTCGTGTCGAACGCCAGGACAGCTCTGCTGCCTCTATGCTTTTTCTCCATCGACGAGACCTCCGAGCAGTCCGTTTATGAATTTCGATGATTTGTCAGTACCGTACTTTTTTGCCAGACCAACGGCTTCATTTATGGACACTGAATCCGGAATTTCTTTAATATAAAGTATTTCCGCAGCCGCCACTCTCAGTATCGCGAGATCTACAGACGCCATCCTCGACGTCTTCCACTTTCTACTGTGACTGTTTATCTGACTGTCTATATCTTCCTTATGCTCTGAGATTACTTCATACAGCTTTTCGAAATATATGCCCGGTTCTTTTTCTGGCACATTTTCGACGAACCTGCCATATTCTTCTATGCTGAAATCACCGTTTATTTCCATCTCGTAAATCATCTTCATGAGGTTCTCTCTGTCGGATTTTCTGCTCATATCTCTCCTCTGTCAACGTATTTGACATCATTCGATATTAAAATGAATTTTCTGGACGTGGACATCTACGCCGTCCACCGTGATATTGCCCAGTTCTTCCACATGTTTCTTTATATTTTTCTGAATATTCCAGGCGATAGAAGGAATCTGATATCCATACTCTATCACAAGCGTAACGTCTATTCTGACGCGTCCGCCGCTGCGGTTTATCTTAACTCCGGGCGCCTCGACAGTCATCCCGAGTAGGTTCTCCTGTATCGACTCTGTAAAACCTGGTACGAGCGAATAAACTCCAATCGTCTTGAGAGCGGCATCCGCAGCCGCCGATGCAACATCAGCATCAGATACATTCTGTTCGTTTTCATCAGCCATATTACATCGTGCCTCAGTCTTCCCTGCTCCGTCTCAGCATATATCCAGGAGCCACAGCATATTTAACCGGCATCGTCACGATCTGCTGAGGATGCGGAGCTACAGTAATGCTGATGCCCTCAGCATCCCTCAGTCCTTCAACATCCTGGCTGAAGAACGAAGCACTTCCTGGTCCGAATATCTCTATCTCTTCGCCCTCGCGGAAATTGTTGCGCTGCTCTATCGTTGCAACATGAGTTTCGCTGTTGTACGCACGCACGACTCCTATAAATGAGTATTCACGCACATAAGCACTCGATTCGTAATTCTGAGCCTCCTCTCCCGGTTTCCCATAGAAAAAACCAGTAGAAAAATGACGGTGACTCGCCTTCGAAAGCTCAGTCAGCCATTCCGGCTTGAATCTGTAATGCTCAGGATCTCTGTAATATTCGTCTATTGCCTCGCGGTATACTCTGACCACATTTGCCAGATAAAACACCGATTTCATGCGTCCCTCAATCTTGGCGCTCGAAATTCCGAGCTCTGCCAGATCAGGAATATGCTCTATCATGCACAGGTCTTTGGAGTTGAGTATATATGATCCTCGTCCGTCCTCTTCAACAGGGAAATACTCGCCGGGCCTTTTTTCTTCAACAAGCGCATAGTGATATCTGCACGGATGTGCGCACATACCTCTGTTTGCGTCTCTTCCCGTCATATAATTGCTCAGTAGACATCTGCCTGAATACGACATGCACATTGCGCCATGCACAAAGACCTCGAGTTCCATGTCTTCGGGAAGTTTCTCTTTGAATTCAGCGAGCTCATTCAAACTCATTTCGCGCGCCGCAACGATCCGCTTTACACCATGATCGTACCAGTACTTTGCAGTCAGATAATTCGTAGTATTCGCCTGAGTGCTGAGATGTATTTCGGCATCCGGCCTCTTTTCTTTAAGGATCATCATCACGCCGGGATCAGATACGAGAAACGCATCGATGTCGATTTCAGCGATCGAATCCAGAAATCCCGGGAGTTCTTCTATATCCTCATTGTGTGCGAATATATTTATAGTCATGTAGACCTTCGCGCCGTGATCATGAGCGTAGGCAGTGCCCTCTGTCATCTCGTCCGCTGTGAAATTTCCCGCAGAAGCTCTGAGCGAGAATCCGGCTCCGCCGAAATAGACGGCATCTGCACCGTAGTCTACAGCCACCTTCAGCTTTTCGAGATCGCCTGCGGGAGCGAGCAGCTCCATCTTCTTCATTATGACAGTCACTCCTTTCTTATCTTACGACTGAAACCGAGATGCCGTCACCTGACGCAAGCAGTGAAGTGACGCATCTTTCATCATTAGTGATGCTTTCGAGAAATGCCCTCATGCGTCTGATGCTCGTTCTATGTCTCCTCCTTGATGAATCGTACTCGTCTGATGCCGTCGAGCCTCTCATGAGGATATTGTCGCAGACTATCACGCTTCCGCATTCAACATGCTCAAACGCTGCGTTCCAGAATTCAAGATAATGGCTCTTGGCCGCATCAATGAACACGAAATCAAATGTTCCGTCGAGTTTTACAATCTCATCGCATGCATCACCGCATACGACATCGATCGTTGCGCTGTATCCGAGTCTCTCGATATTTGCTCTTGCCGTTTCAGCCATGGTCCGGTCTTTTTCTATGGTAACTACTTCAGCATCAGGACCTAACGCACACGCGAAGCACGACGAAGAAAACCCCGTTGCAGTACCGATCTCCAGGACACGCTTAGGCCCGATCATTGTGAGCATCGTTATGAGAAACTTTTCTGTATCGCGAAGAATCACTGGAATTCCCGCGGCTTCCGATTCATCTCTCAGTTTTCCAAGTCCTGGTGTAAGCGGCCTGTAAAAACCGTCAATATATTCTGTTATCTTAGGATTCGTTATAAATCTGTTTTCCATATCAGTCTGTGAGAGACGAAAGATAATCGTCTCTGTACGCGGCAAAATCATCTCCAGTAGCCGCGAAATTATGAGATCCGTCGCCTTTTGAGCTCACGACAAAATATAAATAGTCTGTACTTGCCGGATTCATGGCCGCTTCAAGTGACTTTTTGCCTGGAACAGCTATAGGTCCTGGTGGAAGACCGTCATAAAGATACGTATTATACGGCGAATCGATCTTAAGGTCAGAGTTGTATAATCTGGACTTGACCTTGCCGAGCGCAAACTGCACTGTCGAACAGAACTGCAGCTTCATGCCTTTGTCGAGTCTGTTGTAAACAACACTCGCGACATCAGCTCTCTCGCTGTCAAGCTTTGCTTCACGCTCTATGAGCGATGCTACTGTCACGATCTGATTTTCATTATATTTCGATGTTACAGCGCTGTCAGCCGACGTTATGAGACCGTTATACACGTCGTTGAAATGCGACAGCATCTTGTCTATTGCCGCATGCGGATCGCTGTCTTTATAGAGCTCGTATGTGTCAGGGAAAAGATATCCCTCAAGTCTGTGCTCGCCTGTTACTGCTCCGCTCAGAAACTCATAATCAAACTGTCCGTTTTCAGATTCAGCAATGAAGTCATCGGCACTGCACACTCCGCTTTTTTCCATCTTTTCTGCAATCTGTTTTACAGTATATCCCTCCGGAATAGTTACGTTTACAGTATTAGCATTATCTCTGCCCTTTATCAGAATCTCTGATATCTCGGTCATAGTCATAGAAGGTGAAAGACTGTACGTTCCGGCCTTGTACTCCGCACCGTCCATCTTGGCGCGCATCCTGAAGGCAAGCTCGTTATTGATGATGCCGTCATCCTTGAGAATCCCGGCTATTGCAGTTGTGGAACTTCCGTCAGGAATCACAACGTTCGTCTGCGTGGTATTGCTGCTGTCGGCAGCCTTTGTCGTCTGACTGTAAATATATATGAAGCCGGCCAGCGCTGCCACGGCTGCTATGAGTATTACGATCAGAACATTTCTGAGTATATGGCTTTTCTTCTTTGTCATAAATCACACTGCTTTCTTTTTCAATAATATGAAAATCACCGCTGAAGGCAAAGAGTCTAACATTAAATATTATAATCCGTCCGTAAATGCGGGCACTTAGCGCACAGGACTTTATCGTCCGAGTCCTTTTTCAGCAGAAAAAAAGCTGCTTCAGAGTCAAGGCTCTGAAACAGCGGAAATTATTATTAATCTTATTTTTCAGCCTTTGCTCTGCCGAGATATTCTCCTGTACGGGTATCGATCTGGATAAGCTCGCCTTCCTCGATGAAAATAGGAACCTGAATTACAGCTCCTGTCTCGACTGTAGCAGCCTTTGTAACATTTGTAGCCGTGTTTCCCTTTACGCCCGGCTCTGTCTCTGTAACCACAAGGTTTACGAAGTTAGGAGCCTCAACCTGAAATGCGTTGCCGTCGTAGAATTTTATGGTAACTTCATCGTTTTCCTTGATGTATTTTATAGCTTCGGCGACCTGATCTGCTGAAAGCGGAATAAGATCATAAGTCTCTTCATCCATGAAGTAATAGAGATCGCCGTCTGTGTAGCTGTACTGCATCGTTTTCGTTTCTATTATCGCGTTTTCGAACTTTTCGTTAGGGTTGAACGCATCTTCTCTTGTAGCGCCAGTTAGGATGTTTCTGTACTTTGTCCTGACGAACGCAGCTCCCTTGCCAGGCTTTACGTGCTGGAAGTCGAGTACCACGCACGGTTCTCCGTTGAGCACAAATGTTACGCCTTTTCTGAAATCTCCTGCAGTTACCATAATATCAGTCCTCCGTTATATCAAAAATCATAAAATTATCAGTCTTTTATCTGATTCAGTGAGATCAATTATACCATCTTCCGTAATTACCGACAAGTCTTCTATGCGGACTCCGAATTCACCCGGAATATATATGCCCGGTTCGTTTGAGATAATCATGCCTGTTTCTAGCACATCTCTGCTGACAGGACTTGCCACAGGAGCCTCATGTATCTCAAGGCCTGTGCCGTGACCATTCGCGTGTCCGAAGCAGCCTTCAAATCCGGCTCCGTATATCACATCTCTGGCTGCCTTGTCGACATCGAAACCCTTTACGCCAGCTTTCATAGTATCTGCAGCAGCCTGCTGAGCGTTGAGCACAGTTTCGTAGACGAGCTTCTGTTTTTCCGACACATGTCCGACCGCTACTGTCCTCGTCATATCTGAGCAGTATCCTCTGTATTTGCAGCCGAAATCCATCGTCACAAAATCTCCGTCCTCAATCAGCTTATTGCTCGGTTCACCGTGAGGCATTGATGTGCGGACTCCTGACACGCAGATCGTGTCGAACGAAAGACCCGATGCTCCCAGCTCGCGCATCTTCAGCTCCAGCCTTAGCGCTATATCCTTTTCACTCACTCCCGGTTTTATTTCGCCGAGAATATATGAAAATGCCATGTCTCCGATGTGCTCTGCCTGTCTGGTCGCTTCTATCTCCGTTTCGTCCTTTATGCTTCTTATCTTTTCTACGACACCGTCAAACGGCACGATTTCAGTATCCGTAAGATCTTCCGTTATTTTCTTATAGAAAGCAGCCGAGATATCCTGATATTCAACTGCCAGTGTTTCATAGCTCTTTTCTCTGAGAAAACTCTCGAGTGAATATCCCGCCTTGACCTCAACCAGCTCATAAAGCGGTGAAAGGCCGCCCGCTGCTTCCCTGTATCTGAAGTCAGTGATGACATAATTAGCATCTGATGTTATGACGAGCTGATATGAAGATGAATGAAATCCTGAAAGATAATATTTGTTCTCTTCCTTCGTCACCAGGAACGCACTGTAACCTTTTTCGGAAAGTTTCCCGCGCACTTCCTCCACTCTCTTCTGAAGCAGTTCCTCTTCTTCCTTTTCCATATGCTGCGCCTCTTATTCTTTATTATTATGTGCCTATACTTCCAGGAATATAGGGAGTATTATCGGACTCCTCTTCGTCTGTTCATATACAAACTCTCTGAGAGAATCTCTGACAGCACTCTTCATAGAAGACCAGTCCGTGAGCCCTCTGTCTATGCAGTCTTCGAGAGCCTGCGTGACGATTACTTTTGCCGTGCCCATAAGATCTTCCGACTCTCTGACATATACAAATCCTCTCGAGATGAGTTCCGGGCCCGACACTATATAGTTTGAACCGGCTTCCACTGCTGTCACTACGACTATGAGACCGCTCTCCGACATCAGTTTTCTGTCTCTCAGCACGATCTTTCCTACGTCGCCGACTCCAAGTCCGTCTACCATGACGCTTCCGGCAGGAACATCCTTTTTCTCAAGCCTTGCTGCGTTCTGCGACACATCCAGCACGCTTCCGTTATGCATCAGGAATATGTTTTCCTTAGGCATTCCCAGCGATTTGGCAATCTCTGCGTGAGTGTGAAGGTGTTTGAACTCGCCGTGAACAGGCGCGAAATACTTCGGCCTGAGCAGCATCTGTATCATCTTGAGTTCTTCCTGGCACGGATGTCCCGAAACGTGTATATCTGCTATATCAGAGTAGATTACATTCGCACCTTTTTCGAGGAGTTTGTTAACTACATTTGATATTGTTTTTTCATTTCCGGGTATCGGACTCGACGAAAGCACCACAGTGTCTCCAGGCTTTATCTTTACTGATTTGTGCTCGTCTGATGCCATTCTAGTAAGAGCCGACATAGGCTCACCCTGGCTTCCTGTTGTAATCAGAACGACCTCTTTGTCCTTCAGCGAGTTTATCTTGCCGATGTCTACCATCGTGTTGTCAGGGACGTCGAGATAACCGAGTTCCGATGCGATGGCCACGATGTTTATCATGCTGCGCCCCGATACTGCAACTTTTTTGCGGCTTTCGTGCGCAAGGTTCATAATATATTGAACTCTGTTCACGTTAGACGCAAATGTAGCTATTATTATCCTGCCTTTTGCCGTCGCAAATATGCTGTCAAGCGTGCCTGCAACCGTCTGCTCTGACGGCGTATACCCTTTTCTCAATGCATTTGTACTGTCAGCCATGAGCAGCAGCACACCTTTTCTTCCGATCTCGGCGAATCTTTGGAAATCTATAGGATCGCCTTTGAGAGGCGTGTAGTCGATTTTGAAATCTCCGGTATGAAATATGAGACCGGCAGGCGTGTCAATCGCAAATGCACATGCCCCCGCTATGGAATGTGTAATGTTGAGAACTTCTATCTTGAACGATCCGATCTGAAGTCTGTCTCCCGGCTCTATCTCTCTCAGATCAGCCCTGAGGCCGTGCTCTATCAGTTTATTCTGGATGAGTCCGAGCGTCAGAGCTGTCCCGTAAATCGGAACAGATATGCGCCTGAGCAGGTATGGTATTCCGCCTATGTGGTCCTCGTGTCCATGAGTGATGACTACTGCCTTCAGCTTCTCTGCATTTTCGATAATATATGACATATCGGGAATGACGATATCTATTCCGTACATCTCGTCACTCGGGAAAGTCATGCCGCAGTCGATCAGTAGCATTTCATCTTTGTAGCGGAGAACTGTCATGTTTTTTCCGATTTCGCCCAGTCCTCCGAGAGGAATAACCTGAACAGCAGGATCCTGTTTGTTTTTTCCTCTCGATCTTGAATTTCTGTTTCTCAAAAAAATCCTCCGTCTTATCCGACCACTATATTCACGAGTTTGCCCGGAACGGCTATGACTTTTCTGATGTTTCTGCCTTCAGTCAGCTTTTTGACTGTCTCGTCGGCAAGAACAGTCTCAGATAGCTCTTCTCTTGAAAGTCCTGTGCTCACGTTCATTCTGTGCTTAACTTTTCCGTTCAGCTGAACGACTATCTCGACAGTGTCAAGGACAAGAGCCGATTCGTCATATTCAGGCCATTTCTCGAAATATACTGATCCCTCGTGTCCCAGTCTCTGCCAGAGTTCCTCACCGATGTGAGGCGTAAACGGCGCAAGTGCAAGGACGAGATTGTCCGCGCAGGATCTGAGAAGCGCATAATCTGCATTCTCAGTCTCCTTGTAGCGGTACATTTCATTTACCAGCTCCATGATGGAACTTATTGCTGTATTGAATCCGAATTTTCCGCTGCTCATACTGTCAGTGACTCTTTTCAATGTCTTGTTCATCTGATAGTACAGGCTCTTTTCTTCTTTTCCTTCAGCATTTCCGCTGAAAGTGCCATCATCTTTTTCTATGATTTCCAGCACGAGTCTCCAGACTCTGTTGAGGAATCTGAAGCTGCCCTCGACACCAGTATCTGACCAGTCAAGGTCTCTGTCAGGCGGAGCAGCAAACAGTATGAAAAGTCTCGCCGTATCCGCGCCGTATTTGTCGATGATCTCCACAGGGCTTACGATGTTTCCGACAGACTTCGACATCTTTGTTCCGTCTTTGAGTACCATGCCCTGCGTGAGCAGGTTCTCAAACGGCTCCTCGGCGTCGACAAGTCCGAGATCGTGGATCACTTTTGTGAAAAATCTCGCGTAGAGCAGGTGCAGTATAGCGTGCTCAACTCCGCCTATATACTGGTCGACGTTCATCCAGTAATTTACTTTATCTTTTGAGAACGGCTCTTTGTCGTTTTTCGCGTCTGTATATCTGAGGAAATACCATGATGAATCTACGAATGTGTCCATTGTATCTATCTCGCGCTTCGCAGGTCTGCCGCATACCGGGCATACCGTATCGCCGAATGTGCTGCTGGACGCAAGAGGTGAGGCTCCTTTTCCTGTGAATTCCACGTCGGTCGGGAGCATTATCGGCAGATTTTCTTCTTTTTCAGGAACCCATCCACAGTGTTCACAGTAGATCATAGGGATAGGAACACCCCAGTATCTCTGTCTCGAGATAAGCCAATCACGTAGTCTGAAGTTAACTGTTT
This sequence comes from uncultured Eubacteriales bacterium, assembly GCA_902796965.1. GTDB lineage: Bacteria > Bacillota > Clostridia > Peptostreptococcales > Anaerovoracaceae > RUG708. The sequence continues at coordinate 53,276 of CADBRA010000024.1, forward strand.
TTTTGCCAATGCCTTTTTTCTCAATATATTCCGTGATCTTTTCTATGGCTTTTTTGTTGTTCATACCATTGAACTCGCCTGAATTGATCATATTTCCCTCAGCTACAAATGCGTCTTGAAGATTTTCAAGATCGATGTCAGGGTCTTCGGGATCTACGACAGGAATGATATCTATGCCGTATTTCTTTGCAAATGCAAAGTCTCTCGTGTCGTGAGCAGGAACTACCATGATGGCTCCTGTCCCGTAATTCATAAGAACGTAATTAGCAATATAAACAGGCACTCTTTTTCCGCTGAGCGGATTGACTGCATAGCTTCCCGTGAAGCAGCCTTCTTTTTCCAGCGTCGTGGAACTTCTGTCTATATCACTGAGATACTGGAGTTTGTCCATGAACGCATCGACCTCTGCCTGATGTTCAGGTGTGACAAGTTCCTTTACAAACGGATGCTCCGGTGCGAGAACCATGCATGTAACGCCGAATACAGTATCAGGTCTCGTTGTAAATATTTTCAGCTTTTTATCAAAATTCTCTATTTCAAAGTCAATCTCCGCGCCTTCGCTTCTGCCGATCCAGTTTTTCTGCATCGTCTTTACTTTTTCAGGCCAGCCTGGAAGCTTGTCGAGATCATCGAGAAGACGCTGGGCGTAATCTGTGATCTTCAGATACCATTGTGAGAGTTCCTTTTTGCCTACCGGCGTCTTGCATCTCTCGCATCTGCCGTCAACGACCTGCTCATTTGCCAGCACTGTCTGGCATGAAGGACACCAGTTTACGGCATTCTTTTTCTTGTATGCGAGTCCTTTTTTATAAAACTGGATGAAGAACCACTGAGTCCACTTATAGTAGTCGTCACGGCATGTCATGACCTCGCGGTCCCAATCATAGCTGAGCCCGAGCGATTTGAGCTGTCTCTTCATCTCTGCTATGTTGTCGTGTGTCCATATGTCAGGGCGCACGCCATTCTTTATCGCAGCATTTTCAGCAGGGAGACCGAATGAGTCCCAGCCCATCGGATGGAGAACATTAAAGCCCTTCATCCTCATGTATCTCGCTGTCACATCTCCGATCGAGTAATTCCTGACGTGACCCATATGGAGCTTGCCGGAAGGATACGGGAACATTTCAAGCACATAATATTTTTCCTTGTTATCATCTTCCACAGTCTTGAAGACGTCGTTCTCTTCCCAGTATTTCTGCCACTTGTCTTCAATGGAATGGAAATCGTATTTATCTGACATTCTAAGCCTCCCAGTCAACTCTTTCACAGTCGCTCCAGATCTTTTCGAGATTGTATTTTTCGCGCTTCTCAGGTGTGAATATATTGATGACGACATCGCCGTAATCCATGAGAACCCAGCCGGAGCCGTTCTTTCCTTCTACTCCTCTTACAAATCTGCCCTGCATGTCCGCTCTGCTCTGAACGGATTCAGCAAGTGCGGTCACCTGCCTTATGCTGCTGCCTCCGGCAATGATAAGATAGTCCGCAAACGATGATTTTTCTGCAATATCAAGGACTATGATGTCCTCGCCTTTTTTGCTGTCAAGCACGTTGGCCGCATAGACAGCGAAATTTCTGCTGTTGTCGAGTGAATCACCCTTGAGAATACTCTCAAACCAGTCTCTCGCCTTGACAGAATCCCTGTCGAGGTACATTCCTGACTCCTCGACACGCTTTATCGTACGGCTCGAGATCTCGTACCCTGCCCTGTCTATGTCCTCGAAAGCGAGCCTGTTCAGCATCTTCACCTCAGGATATGTGCGGTTCGGTTCAACAGCGTCAGCTACAAAAATTATCTTTTCGAGAAGAGACATGTCCGCCCTTCCTGTAGTGTGATAGCTGACAGCATTTATAATGTTCTGATCAGTAACGCCAAACCTGTCCTTTAGTATCTCCGCCGCGACTTTGCTGTGCGCAAGCTGCGGCTTGTCTATATATAATTTGTCAAGATGATATTTTTCAACGAGCGAATTCATCTCTTCTATATCGAGATTTTTGCAAGCGTCATGAAAAAGCGCAGCGATATATGTTTTGTCTTTATCTGCTCCGTATCTCTCAGCGAGAGCTCCCGCTGTCTCTACGACGCCCATGGTGTGGCGGTAGCGCTTTTCAGTAAGTCTCATTTTAACAAAATCATCGAGTTTTTTTACAAATTCTCTGTCCATATGCTGTCAGTTATCTCCTGTCTCATTTATACAGCCTGTGTCGCGCCGCATACTCTATGACGCTGTCAGGCGTTAAATACTTTACGCTTCTTCCGGTGCGGAATCGTTCCCGTATGTCTGTAGAAGAGATATCCACCTGCGGAACGGGAACTACCTTTATGTCAGCTCCGTATTTTTCTCTGAGCCAGTCTGCTGTTTCATCGAGCTTTCCTGCTTCACAGCCCGGCCTTCTGCCGACCACGAACGAATAATTTCTCAGAAGTTCCTCAGCTCCCATCCACGATTCAAGACCCATGAACGAATCTGCCCCCATAATGAAATACAGTTTGTCATCCGGGCCGCATCTTTTCTTTATGAAGCGCATCGTATCGACGGTATATGACATCTCTCCTTTATCCACCTCGATCGATGAGACGTCCATAAATGCGTTTCCCTCAATGGCGAGGCGCGTCATTTCGAGATTATGAATCGAGCTTTCGCCGCCTGTCCCCTTTTTAAAAGGTGATTCGTAAGCCGGAATAAGAATCACCCTGTCGAGTCCTGCGGCGTCTCTCGAGTGTTCCGCGAGCACAAGATGACCGTAATGAATTGGATTGAAGCTTCCTCCGAAAATACCGATTTTCATGATATATATCCGGCTCCTTATATTCTATTCAGCGTCCGGAACAGTCCTGATCGCCAGCTCGTCAAGCTGGCTCTGTTCTATGAGTCCCGGAGCGCCCGACATCAGGCACTGTGCGTTCGCATTCTTAGGGAATGCTATGACCTCTCTGATGCTGGATTCGCCGAGCATCAGCATGACAAGTCTGTCCATACCGTATGCAAGTCCGCCGTGAGGAGGAGCTCCATATCTGAACGCCTCGAGCAGGAATCCGAACTTCTCCTGCGCCTGTTCATCTGAAATGTGAAGCGCCTTGAATACTTTTTTCTGAAGTTCTCTGTCATGTATCCTTATGCTTCCGCCGCCGGCTTCGACGCCGTTGAGTACTATGTCGTACGCTTTTGCCTTTACGCTGCCCGGATCAGTGAGCATCTTGTCGACGTCTTCTTCGCGCGGCATCGTAAACGGATGATGCATCGCGAGCCATCTGCCTTCCTCTTCACTGTATTCAAACATAGGAAAATCAGTGACCCAGAGGAAATTAAACTTCTTTGGATCGAGAAGCCCCATGTCGTCCGCGATGTGGCGTCTCAGAAATCCCAAAGAATCTGAAACGACTTTATAAGTGTCTGAAACAAAAAGAATGAGGTCACCCGGTTTCGCTTCCATTCTTCCGATGATGCTTTTTTTCTGACCGTCATCAAAGAATTTGGCTATAGGCGACGTGATGCCGCCGTCTGTTACCTTCATCCACGCGAGACCCTTTGCTCCGTAATCCTTGGCCTTTTCGCCCAGCTTGTCTATATCCTTCCTGCTGTATTTGTCAGCTCCACCGGTTATGCATATCGCCTTTACGACGCCTCCGGCGTCAACGGTGCTGCTGAACACCTTGAATCCACAGTCCTTCATGAGATCCGTGAGATCTTTCAGCTCAAATCCGAATCTGGTGTCAGGTTTATCGCTGCCGAATCTGTCCATAGCTTCATCATACGGAATCCTTTGAAACGGAATCTGAATGTCCAATCCGATAGTTTCCTTGAACAAAGTCTTGAGATAGCGCTCCTGTATTTCCATTATATCATCAGGTTCCACAAACGACAGTTCCATATCTATCTGTGTAAATTCAGGCTGTCTGTCAGCTCTGAGGTCCTCATCTCTGAAGCACTTGGCAATCTGGAAATATCTGTCGCATCCTGAAGCCATGAGCAGCTGTTTGTAGAGCTGAGGCGACTGAGGGAGAGCGTAGAATCTTCCGTGATTGACTCTGCTTGGAATCAGATAATCTCTGGCACCCTCAGGTGTAGGCTTGTCGAGATCAGGTGTCTCAATCTCAAGGAATCCCTCGTCCGAGAAGAAGCGGCGCGTAACCTGTGCCACCTTATGGCGGAATGCAAGATTTCTCTGCATCTTAGGCTTTCTCAAATCGAGGAATCTGTATTTCAGTCTGAGATTTTCATCAACATTGTCATCGTCTTTAACATAAATAGGAGGTGTATCAGCAGTAGAATATATGACGAGCTCCGCTGCTCTGACCTCTATATCTCCTGTAGGAATTTTTTTGTTCTTCGATTCGCGTTCGCCGACTGTTCCTTTTACACCGATAACATATTCGCTTTTAAGCGTATCGGCTTTATCAAATACAGACTTCTCAGTCTTGTCGTCGAACACTATCTGTGTAATGCCTGTTCTGTCTCTCAGATCAGCGAAAATAAGTCCGCCGAGGTTTCTCTTTTTCGCCACCCAGCCGTTGAGCACGACATCACGTCCTGCATCCTCTATTCGCAGATCACCGCACATGTCGGTTCTCTTAAAAACATCTCTCATCATTTCCTCCAATCAGCTGCGGTTTATTCTGCGGATTTCAGAATTTCATCGAGTTCTTCTGTTCTGATTCGCTTCTGATCTCCGGTAATCATATTCTTTACAGTAAGTTCTCCGCTTTTTATCTCATCGTCACCGATCACGGCTGTGTATCTGGCGTTGACCCTGTCAGCATATTTGAACTGGCCCTTGAGATTCCTCTCGGCGATATCTGTTACGGCTGAAAAACCCTTTATTCTGACATCGTGCGCAAGCTTCTGAGCAAAATTCTTTGCATCGTCTCCGACAAAAGCAACGAATATGTCTACAGGAGGGTTCTCCGGCAGATATGCCCCGCACGCCTCCATCACTATGAGCAGTCTCTCTATGCCAAGTCCGAATCCTATGCCGGGAGTTTTCGGTCCGCCGAGGTTTTCGACCAGACCGTCGTATCTCCCGCCCCCGCAGACAGTACCCTGAGCTCCGATCGTATTAGTCACTATCTCGAATGCAGTTTTTGTATAGTAATCCAGTCCGCGCACTATCTTAGGATCTATGGTGTAATCAATGCCGAGAGCGTTCAGATTTGTCTGAAGCTCCTCAAAAGATTTCCTGCAGTCATCACACAGATAGTCAAGCATGACAGGAGCTCCTTCGGCGATCTTCTGATCGTCAGGATCCTTGCTGTCGAGGATTCTCATCGGATTTCTCTCAAATCTGTCCTTGGAGATATCAGACAGTCCCTCATAATTTGGTCTCAGAAAATTCTGAAGCGCCTTTCTGTAATTCGCTCTGCACTCCGGACAGCCGATACTGTTTATCCTGAGCTCAAGATCATTTACGCCGAGTTCTCTAAAAAAGTCCATCGCGAGCGAAATGACCTCTGCATCGGCCATCATGCTTTCTGTACCGAAAAATTCAGTGCCCAGCTGATGGAACTCTCTGAGTCTGCCGGCCTGCGGCCTTTCATATCTGAAACACGGTATTATGTAGTACACCTTTTCCGGTTTTACGCCGGCATATACCTTGTGTTCTATGTATGAACGGGCGACGCCTGCCGTACCTTCCGGGCGCAGTGTTATACTTCTGCCCGCATGATCTTCGAATGTATACATTTCCTTCTGCACTACATCCGTCGTATCTCCGACGCCTCTGCGAAAAAGCTCGGTATGTTCGAATACAGGCGTTCTCGTCTCCCTTATTCCGTATCTGCGGCAGATATCGCGGAATTTTCCTTCGACATACTGCCATTTTACTGACTGCTCGGGGAGAATATCTTTCGTCCCCTTAGGTGCTTTTGTCAGCATGAAATCCCTCCTGTCAACTCATATTTTATTTATTGGAACGCTCGAATGGCAGATAAAGTTTTTTCTCTTTGCGTTCTGTCATTTCTGCAATTCTTTCTATATATATCTGATAATTTGATACGTTAGGCACTCTTTCGAGCCTGTTCGTATCCTCATAATATGCCTTGCTTATACCTCCGGCTCCGAGCGCTGCTATTGTCTGATGCTCATCCATGATCCTGATGTTATAGACTGATTCGTATCCGGGCAGGGAATAACTGACATTCTCGAAATTGCCTGCCATGTGCTTCTGCCTGTACATGTAATACGGTCTGTATCCATTTTCAGCGAGAAGTTTTCTGGCATCGGACACCATCCTGCCGACATCAGCCTCAGTATCATAATTGTACTCGGCATACAGCTCGTGAAGCTTCGACGATCTCTTTACTGCAAGCGTATGAACAGTGATGTTCACAGGTCCGAGTTCTATCACTCTTCTTAGTGAATCCATGAACATATCATAATCCTCACCCGGAAGTCCCGCGATGAGATCTGAATTCACGTTCAGGCTGTCATATTTTGAAACGAGCCCGAATGCTCTCTCTATATCGCCTGATCTGTGCGTCCGCCCTATATTTTCAAGAGTGCGGTCGTTCATAGACTGCGGATTGATGCTTATCCTAGTCGCGCCGTGATCCGAGATGACCTTAAGTCTGTCCTCCGTGATCGTATCCGGCCTTCCTGCCTCGACACAATACTCCTTTATACCATCGGTTATGAAGAATTTTTCAATTGCTGTCATGAGCATGTCAAGATCGGAGGCCCTCAGCGTCGTCGGTGTGCCGCCGCCGATATATATGCTCTCAGGAGCTACGCCGAGCTCTGAAAAACGTCTGCCGACAGTTTCTGTTTCAAAAAGCAGAGCATCGAGATACCTCTGTATCTCGCTGTAAGGCTGCTGATTTGAAGTGAATGCGCAGTATAGGCATCTTGTCGGACAAAAAGGTATTCCTGCATAAAGGCCAATTGTCCTGCCGGCTTTTCTGCTGGTCACACAGCTCTGGACTCTGCCGGTCTCCATCACAAGGTCTGTCTTTTCAGGCAAAACAAGGTAGTGGTTCAGAAAAATGTCTCTCGTCTCTTCCTCACTCTTGCCTTTTATATACATGAGTTCGTTTGCCATTTTTACCGGCCTCACACCTGTAAGAGTACCCCACTCCGGCCTGTATCCCGTAAGTCTGCAGAGCTCTTTAAAAAGAAAAATCTTTGCGTCGTCTCTGTTCATGTTCATGCCGGCCAGCGATATATCGGCAGGCCGGCAGTCATCGTCCGCGTGAGCGGCCGTATCTTGTGTGTTTTTCCTGCATCCGTTCAGGATTGTGCATTCTGAAGGACGCAGAAATTCGCGTATGAGTTCTTCGAGCTCGTAGCTCGATTTGTGACCTGCAAGGTCTATTTTAAAAGAACGGATTGTATTGTTTCTCATGTCCGATTGTAGTATGTCCCATGTGCCCTGGAAGCACGAATGTATCGTCCGGAAGCACAAACATCTTTTCACGTACTGACTTTTTGAGTTCTATGAGCGAACCGCCGACGAAATCAGTTCTGCCGATCGACTCCGCGAACAGCGTGTCTCCGCTGAACAGTATATTACCGACGAGTACTGAGATGCCGCCTGGCGAATGTCCCGGTGTAAATAATATGTGAAGTGTCATATTTCCGACCTGAAGCGTGTCTCCGTCATTTACATATATGTCAGGAGTAAACGCAACGTCCTGACCGCAGAGCGCTCTCGACTGATTTGAAATCGGATCGTTAAAATAGCGGTTGTCTTTTTTGTTTGCCGCTACCTGGCACTTGTATTTTGCCTTGTAGTGAGGGACTCCGCAGATGTGGTCACCATGACCGTGCGTGAGCACTATGTATTTTATTTTGTACTCGTTTGAATCGATGTAATTATCCAGCGGCTTGCACACCGATCCGGGATCTAATATGAATGCTTCCTTTGAGTTTTCATCTGCGCAGAGGTAAGTATTCGTCTGTATCGGACTTGTGTAGAACTGTTTGATATCCATTTATTTATTCTCCATGTCAGTTGTAATTGGCATTGCCCCTCTTGACCTCGATCACGCCTCTGAGAGCGCGGAAACGGCTCATCATCCTCTTGATCTGATTTACATTTGTTATCTGTATTGTCAGAGTTATGCTCGCAGTGTTGTCGTTGTTGCTCCGGCCGTTTACGCCCGTGATATGGACGTCCATGTCCTCGCAGATCTTGGAAAGGTCAGCGAACATGCCCTTTCTGTCCTCGGCAAGGACGGAAATATCTGTCTCAAACGTATGAGGAGTGCTCTCTATGTCGCCCCACTCAACTTCGATGAATCTGCTCTTTTCTTCTTCAGGAAGAGACGTGATGTTCGGGCAGTCGGTTCTGTGAACTGTGACGCCTCTGCCTTTTGTTATGAATCCTATGATATCGTCGCCGGGCACAGGGTTGCAGCACTTCGCGAGACGTGTCAGAAGGTTGTCCATGCCCTTTACTTTTACACCGCCTGAATATGAAGTTCTGCGATTTGCCGTCTTTGACTCGAAGTTCTTGATCTCTTTTCTCGCTTTAGTCTCCGCATTCTTCTCGTCCTCGTAAGATTTGAGCAGCAGGTCAAGAACCCTGGAGAGCATTGTTCCTCCGTATCCTATCGACGAATACATGTCGTCAGTTGACTGAAAATTGAGTTCCTTAGCTACTTTGTTCATTCTCTGAGGCCTCAGAATCTGAGCCGGATCATATCTCTTCCTTCTTACATATTTTTCGAGTGCCGATTTTCCTTTTTCTACGTTCTCGTTCTTGTTTTCCTTTTTGAGCCACTGACGTATCTTGTTTCTTGCATTGCGGCTCTTGGCTATCTTGAGCCAGTCGACGTTAGGTCCCTTGCTGTTCGGAGATGTGATGATCTCTACGATATTGCCGTTCTCGAGCATGTGATCGAGAGTTACCATCTTTCCGTTAACCTTTGCGCCAATGCACTGGTTTCCGACATTCGAGTGGATTTTATATGCGAAGTCTATAGGCGTCGAACCAGCAGGAAGCTCTATGACCTTGCCTGCAGGAGTGAACACGAATACCTGATTTGAAAACAGATCGACCTTGAGCGTTTCCATGAATTCATTGGCATTTCCAGCCTCCTGGTTCCACTCGAGTGTCTGTCTCAGCCAGGCGAGCTTGCCCTCCTCCTGGTCCGATTTAATGCCTTCTTTGTATTTCCAATGCGCCGCAATACCGTATTCGGCTATCCTGTGCATCTCGTATGTGCGTATCTGGATTTCAAAAGGCTGTCCGTTCGTTCCGAACACAGTCGTATGAAGCGACTGATACATGTTCGATTTAGGCATGGCTATGTAGTCTTTGAAGCGCCCCGGCACAGGCTTCCACAATGTGTGGACTATGCCGAGGACAGCGTAACAGTCTTTGACGCTGTCGACAAGGACGCGTATCGCGAGCAGATCGAAAATTTCATCGAGCTGCTTGTGCTTGTCTCTCATCTTTCTGTAAATGCTGTAAAAGTGCTTCGATCTCCCGTAGACTTCGTAATGAATTCCGAGTGTATCGAGCTGCACCTTAAGCTGTTCGATGATTTCTCTTATGTTTTCTTCGCGCTGTTCCTTGCGCTGATGTATCTGTTTCGCCAGATTGGCGTAGAATTCTGGTTTAAGGTGCTTGAGCGCTATGTCCTCAAGCTCAAATTTCATCTGGAACATACCGAGCCTGTCCGCTAAAGGAGCGTATATATCCAGTGTTTCTGTGCATTTTTCCTTTATTTTCTCAGGCGGCATATAGTCTATTGTCCGCATATTGTGCAGCCTGTCCGCCAGCTTGATTATCAGGACCCTGATGTCCTTTGACATGGCGAGAAACATCTTTCGCATGTTCTCGGCCTGTGCTTCTTCTTTTGTTTCAAATACGAGTGAACCGAGCTTCGTGACTCCTTCTACGAGGAGCGCTATCTCGTCGCCGAAATTATTCTTTAAATCCTCTTCTGAATATGAAGTGTCTTCAACGACATCATGAAGCAGCCCCGCGATGATTGTCTGATCATCCATTCCGAGCTCGGCAAGTATTTTTGCGGTTTCAACCGGATGGATGATATACGGTTCTCCTGATTTTCTGAGCTGTCCATTGTGCATCTCTGACGCCGTATCATAGGCTTTGCCTATCGCTTCGAGATCATAATTACGTTCAAGTGAATTCAGATAATCGAGAAAATCCTCTTTGCTTCTCGGATCGAAATTTTCAGTTTTTATATTGTTTTCGCTTCTGTCTTTTATTGCTTCTGATGTCATAACATTTACCATACATTAAAAGAATACCATACACGCAGCTATAAGCTGCGTGTATGGTCAGCCATTGTCAACAGAATCAGCTTATATGAAAACGATGCCGGGCTTATCTGTTAAGAGTTTCAGCTTTTATAATGCACCATCAGACTGTCTCTGCGTCAGCAGAGCTGACGTCAGCCCGATTTTTCTTTTCTTAAGCTTCTTTTTCCTTCTTTTTTCGTTCGGCTTCCTGCCGCTTTTCCTCAGCTTTTCTCTGACGTTCAGCCAGCCTTGCCTGTTTTTCTCTTTCTTTGGCTGCCCTTTCCTTTTCTTTTGCGATTTCTTTCTTTTCTCTCTCTTTCTTAAGCTTTCTCTCGCGTTTTTCCTTTGCGCGGGCGATGTTCTTTGGAGAATTCTTATCTGTAGCTCTCATAATATCATACCACAGAGATGTCGCTATGAAAATCGAAGAACATGTACTTGCAATGACTCCGACGAGAATAGGAACAATAAAGCTCCTGATCGTCGATCCGCATATGATGATCAGCGGAATCATTACACATACCGTTGTAAGCGATGTCATTATAGAACGGCCAACAGTCTGTCTGATACTCTCATCGACAGTAGCATCGAGCCCTGCGATACTCTTATTTACCGCTCTGCCGCCTGTATTTTCTCTGATACGGTCGAATATTACGATCGTATCGTTAATTCCGTAACCGAGTATAGTGAGTACAGCAGCGATAAACGGGCTGTTTATAGTAACGTGGAACGCTCCATAGAAACCGATCATGAGCAGTATCGTGTTAGCGAGCGCAAGTATGGCAGCTATGCCGTATTTAATCATGAATCTGATCGCTATATAGATCAGCATGAGAATAACGGCAAGAGCCACCGCCTTGGCCGCACTCGTCCTCAAGGTTTTTCCGACGGACGGACCGATATTCTCAACAGACTGAAGAGAGTCGTCTTTTATGCCGAACTTGTCATTCATCGCATCCTGAAGCGAAGATCTCTTGTCTGTATTAAGAGAATCGCTTGTCTTGATTATGATATCCTCATTGTTCTGTCCGGCGTACATAACTGTACCGTCAAGATTCTGGTCACTGAGCACATTCTGTACATCACTGATCTTCACCTGTTTGCCCATATCGAATTCAAGGAGAGTACCTCCTGTAAAGTCTATACCCAGATTCCATCCGCGTATGCAGCCGACTGTTATAGAAACGACGATCAGCAGCACCGTTATAGTGTAGTAAATCTTACGATTTTTCATGAAGTGGACATTTTTAAGCATTTCGTACATTATTCATCCACCTCCTCTGATGAGCTGTCACCAGACGGAGCACTGTTTTCATCATTTGCGCCCTCATCTGACGCCGCCTGATCTGCAGCTTTATCGGTCGCCTGACTGTCTCCGGCGTTCTGATCATCTTCAGGCTCATTATTTTTTTTCTTTTTATTTTTGTTCTCGTTTCCTTTGCTCTTGCCATCATCCGCAGCCGGTCTGCCGATAGCACCATCTCCGGCGGAAGCAGCCTCAGTTTCCAGTTTAGGCATTTTAATTCCGAACCAGAAGTTCGTAGCAAAATGTCTGTTTTCTGAAATAAGCAGCAGATAAAGATTTGTGACGAGAGTTGAAGTAAATATACTGAGCAGGGTACCTATCATGAGAGTAACTGCAAATCCTCTTACGTCTCCTGATCCGAACTCATATAACGCGACACCGGCAATCAGTGTTGTCACCTGAGAATCGATGATCGTCATGAGCGCTCTTCTGTATCCCTGTGAAGTTGCAACGCGGATTGTCTTGCCTCTCTTTACTTCTTCTCTTATTCTCGAGAATATGATGACGTTTCCGTCAACCGCCATACCTACTGTCAGTATCATACCGGCAATTCCCGGCAGCGTGAGCACTGTTCCGAATGCCACGATCAGCCAGAGATACATAAGCGCATAAGAAGCGAGAGCTATATCAGCCGCAAGACCCATGATCCTGTAAACAATGAGCATGAGTACAAGAACTATAGCGAAACCGATGACAGCCGCTATCACTGAAGCATTAAGTGAATCCATGCCGAGCGTAGGTCCTACAATACTCGTCTGTACTTCCTTGAGGTCTACAGGGAGTGCGCCTCCTCTTATGAGCGCTGCGAGATCTGATGCATCTTTCTGTGAGAAGTTTTCCTCTATCTGGCATTTGCCTCCGCTGATAACAGTGCTTACAGAAGGATTTGAAATCACCTCGTTATCGAGAACTATGGCGATGGTATTCGCGTTCATTCCCGTGCTTGAGTCAGCAGTTATTTCGTTGTTCACGATTTTTTTGGTGGCCTCTTCAAAAGCAGTGGCTCCTTCACTGTTAAACTGAAGAGTTACGACATATCCGGCGCCGTTCTGGTTCATCGCGGTTCCCGCATCAGTCACGTCGCTTCCGTCAAGTATTACATTGCCGTCCGCTGTTATGAACGAAAGCTTCGCCGTTCGTCCTATGCTCTCGATAGCTGAATCTGCGTCGTCGGCTCCCGGGAGCTCTACTCTTATCCTTTTGTTTCCTTCTATGGTAACCACAGGATTTGTGAGGCCGAGTTCGTTTACTCTTCTCTCTATTACAGACTGCGTCTGCTGCATGAGCTGAGAAAGCTCTTCTCCTGTAGCATCCGTATCGGCTTCAAGTACTACATATACGCCGCCCTGAAGGTCAAGGCCGAGCTTCATATAGTCTTTAATGTTTCCAACCTTGTTGCCAAGACCGAATATCGTAATGTACCAGCCGAATAGAATGCCCAGAAGAACTACGACCGCCACAGTTCTTCTGAAATTCTTCATGAGTCGGTTAAACTCCTTCCTGTAAGTGTTCTGCAAGATAAGCCTGAATGCCTATCGCGCATTCGAGGCGCTTTCTCTCCATAGCGCATCCTAGACGATACGGCTTCATGATATCGCCGTTCGTATGATATGCATTTGCATGACATCCGCCGCTGCAGTAAAAACGCGCCCAGCATTCAGAGCAATCTTTTTTGTTGTAGATATGTGCCTGATTGAACGTATCAAACAGCCTGTTTTCAAACTTGTCATCAAAGATGTTTCCGAGCAGGAAAAGCTTATTTCCTACAAACTGATGACACGGATATATGTCGCCCTCCGGAGATATCGCTACATACTCGGTGCCTGCTCCGCAGCCTGACACTCTCTTTATCACACATGGTCCCTGATTGAGATCTACATTAAAATGAAAGAAACGGAATGGCATGCCATGCATAGCGTAATCTATATACATATCGGAAAGCCTGTCGTATTCACCGAGTATTGCATCTGTATCGCTGTCACGCAAAGAATAATCAAACTGCTCCGATGTAACGACCGGCTCGACGGAAACATTTGCGAATCCCTGATCGAGCAGGTGCTTCACGTCATCCGCGAAATCGAGATTATATCTCGTAAACGTTCCGCGCACATAATACTGCCTGTCCTGACGTTTCTTAATGAAGTTCTTATAATTCTTTGTGATGATATCGTATGTGCCTCTGCCGTTCACAGTCTTGCGCATCCGGTCGTTCACTTCAGGCCGTCCATCTATGCTCAGGATGACATTTACCATGTTTTCATCGATGTAGTCAATTTTTTCCTGATTGAGAAGTACACCGTTTGTAGTTATTGTAAACCTGATGTTTTTGCCGTGAATTTTTTCCTGTTCGCGTCCGTATTCAACGAGCTCTTTGACTACATCAAAATTCATCAGAGGCTCGCCTCCGAAGAAATCAACCTCGAGATTATGCCTCGAGCCTGAATTCTCTATCAGGAAATCTATCGCTCTCTTTCCCGTCTCAGCTGACATAAGGCATCTGATGCCTTCGAATGCGCCTTTGTCTCCGAAGCAGTACGCACAGTTCATATTGCAGTCATGAGCAACGTGAAGGCACATCGCCTTGACTACAGGCTGTTTTTCATCGAACAGCTTTCTGTCAACTTCATCTTCGGTGAAAAGCATCTCCTGTGAAATCAGCTCGTTTATCTCATACAGAGCTTCGTCGATATCCTCTGCTGAATATCTGCCTTCCAGAGCTTTTCTGACCTGATCATGGCTGTAATCACTGCCGCTGATATAATCGAGAGCATCATAAACGACAGGATCGACAACATGGACTGCTCCGCTGTTAATATCCATGACGATGTATTCGTCTCTGAATATATACTTATGTATCAAGCAATTTCCCCTTTCCAAAAAAAGAAGCTGTCAAAAACGCCTGTATACAGCAAAGCACAGGCTTACATGCCTGCAAAATACCGTTTATATCAACAGACAAGCGTTTCGGACACCTTCCTAAAAAACGTAGTTATGCCGGACTATCTTCTTTTAATATTTTCGCACTGCTGATTTGCTACTGTGCATGAAGTCTTGCATGCTGACTGGCATGAAGTCTGGCACTCGCCGCATCCTGTGCTGCATGCGGCATCTTTAAAAGCGGGTCTTGCAATAGTCTTGATTTTTTTCATGATAACCTCCTTATAAAAATACGCTTTCAAAAAAAGCGTATAAATGCCCGATTAACAAAGGTATTTTAACCCACTCAATTAAGTGTGTCAAGCAACGCACATACCATGACAGGAAATCACAGAAAGAAAAAAGACCGCATATGCGGTCTTTGATAAATCCATATTTTATATTGAAAAGCCACTTCATCAGCTACTTTTCAGCTGGCTCATCATCCTTACGTTTGAGCTTCCTGATCTTGGCAGGTTCTTCTTTCTTCTCTGCTTCTGCGGCTTCCTTTTCCAATCTGGCTTTTTCTTCTTTTTCAGCTTTTTCAGCAGCCTTTTCAGCTTTTATCGCTCTTGAATCCTTGTTTGTCACTTCAGCGATGGCCCACTTCTTGAACTCCATCTTCGTCTTGTCTGTTCCGCAGTAGATCACTACAGAATCATCCTTAACCGCAAGTACTTTGCCGATTATGCCGCCGATGGTGACAATGCTGTCTCCGACCTGCAGGCTGTTTCTCATTTCCTTTGTCTCTTTATCTTTTTTCCTCTGAGGTCTGACAAGGAACAGCCACATTATGACGAAGAAAAGTATAAGCGGAAGAAATACTGTTAAAAACGAACTTGTTGATGAACTCATAAAAAAATATTTACCTCCAGATAACATTGATGGTGCCGGCGATCGGGTTCGAACCGATACGATGTCTCCATCACAGGATTTTGAGTCCCGCACGTCTGCCAATTCCATCACGCCGGCACAAGGTTCTTTTTATCTTATCATAAATATAATTTCCTTACAACAAATTAATATTTAAGTACATCACGCTGTGAGATCGGCATATTCAGCTCCCGCAGCACTCAGCAGATCGTCGGGATTCAGCTTTATCTGGAGACCGATCTGTCCTCCGCTGACGTAGATTTCATCAAACAGAGCAGCTGTTTCATCCACTGCTGCAGGAAATTTCTTCTTCATTCCGATCGGAGAGCACCCGCCGTGAACATAGCCTGTCACCCCGAGTAATTCCTTCATCGGCAGCATTTCGAGTTTTTTAACCCCGAAGTGAGCGGCGGCTTTTTTAAGATCGAGCGTCTCATCTACAGGGATTACACAAACAAAATATTCACCGCGCCTTTCAAAAAGTACCAGCGTTTTGAACACCTGTTCCGGAACCTGTCCGAACATGCGCGCGAGATCTGACCCACTGGTGAAACCGTCTTTCAGATCGTGAGCGGAGCTCTCGTAATTTATGCCTTCCTCCTCGAGAATTCTCATCGCGTTTGTCTTTACTGTCTTATGCTTTGATTTTGACGACATTCTGTTCTTCTCCCTCTGCTGTCCTTTCAGCGCTCCCCGGCTCTGCTCTTCTCAGATTCTTCATCCTTTTCTGCTGTGAATTTGGCAATCTCCTGAACCTTCATCCTGTCGATCTCATCGCGCAGCTTCATCATTCTCATGTCTGTATCCGCTATGGTATCTGCACAGTGTCTCAGTTCGTTCTGGACAGCTTCGACATTCGGCACTACTTTTTTGTATTTCAGATCATGCTCAAGGCTCGCCCAGAAATCCATTGCAATGGTTCTGATCTGGACTTCGACAGGCATATTCTTTTTGCCATCTGAGAAAAATACTGGTATTCTGATTATCAGATGAAGACTCCTGTATCCGTTAGGCTTCGGATTTTTAATGTAGTCTTTTGTTATCACAAGCTCAACGTCATCCTGTTCGATGAGCATGTCAGCGACGGAATATATATCGTCTACGAACGAACATATCACTCTTACGCCGGCAATGTCATAAAGATTTTTTTCAGCTGATTCCAAAGTAACAGGCAGATTTCTCCTGTGCAATTTCTGCATTATGCTTTTCGGAGATTTTACTCTCGACGTTATGAATTCTATAGGGTTCCTCTGGTTCTGCGCAGAGAATTCGTCGCTCAGCACTTCAAGTTTCGTCTTTACTTCGCGAATCGCACAGTTATACTGCATCAGCATTGATCTCAGAGATTCAGCAGCACCGAATATTTGGCTGCTTGTATCTTCAGGCAGATTTGTTAAATTGATAACTTCCTTTTGTGTAGTATCCATTTCTCAAATTCTCCTTTTCAAAAATGCGGCAGACCGATCTGCAGCCGTTCCGCTCCGCTGCGCACCTGTTATCCGCGTATCAGCTTTTGAAGATCAATATCATTTCTTCCTATGAGTGCTCCCGAGTACTGGTTTATGTCTGTTATGATCCGGCTCACCCTTTTTATATCGTCCATCGTGACCGCATCGATTTTCTCAATAGCTTCTTCCTGGGTCAGCAGGCTGTTCCTTAGAAGGGCCCTCTTTCCGTTCGCGACCATCCTGCTGCTCGTATTTTCCAGCCCGAAAATATACGAGCTTTTGATCTGCTGTTTCGAAGTCTCAAGTTCTTCGTCAGTGATGCCGTCTTTCGCGAGCTTTTCGAGCTCCTCTCTTATCGCCTTTATGGTGTCTTCGACTTTGTCGTGAGCGACGCCGGCGCTGATCGCATAAAATCCTGTAGTATCATGAGGCTGATTGAACGAATAGACAGTGTACGCCAGACCCTTTTGTTCTCTAACGCTCTGGAAAAGCCTTGAACTCATGCTCCCGCCCATCACATTGTTGAGAAGAGTCAGAGCAAATGAATCATCATCAGCGTACTTCAGGCTCCTGCACCCGATGATGAGATGCGACTGTTCTATATCTTTGACAACTGTTTTGAAATGAGGCTTATAAGCTGAAGGAACGCGATCCCTGACCGGCTTAACTGCTGTAAATGACGAAAGGCGTTCCTCGAACTGTTCACATATCTGCTTTTCATCGAAATTGCCAGCTACAGAAACGACGATGTTATCTAACGCATATTCCCTGTTTATATAATTTACAATATCGTCATGAGTAATAGCAGAAAGGCTCTCAGAAGTTCCGAGTATCGGGCGTTCAAGAGGCTCGCCGGCGAATATCTGTTCATAAAAAAGGTCCTGAACAGCATCCTCCGGATTGTCCTGAACCATCTTCATCTCTTCCATGACGACTTTTTTCTCCTTCTCCATTTCCTCCGGAGCGAACTGAGAATCGGTCATCATCTCGAGCAGTATGTCGGCCACCTTGTCGACATTCGACGAAAGTGACTTAGCGTAATAGCATGTGTTTTCCTTTGCAGTAAACGCGTTTGTCTGAGCTCCGAGCGCGTCGGTGTCCTTTGCGAGCTGAAGTGCCGATCTGGACGACGTTCCCTTGAACATCATGTGCTCTATAAAATGAGAAATGCCGCTCTCTTTCTTTCTCTCGTCAACACATCCTGCCTTGACCCAGATGCCTGTAGTAACAGATTCAACATAAGGTATTTCTTCGAGAGCGAGCCTTAGGCCGCATTTCAGTTTAACTATCTTGCCCATTAAAAATTGTTCCCTTCTTAATATATAAATTTATTTATTATTTTAAAATATGCATCCTTCGCCGGCTCCGCCGGCATAAGACGCTCCTTAATTCCGGCAGCCGCCCGCCCATGTTCAGCATCATAAGCACTGTGCTGAAGCAAAGTCCGGGCGCACCTGCACGCACCATAATAATATACCCGCCGCAGCGCATGTGCAAAACAATGATACTGACAAAACAGAATGTTCTATTCTTGCTTAAGATATATCTGAAGTTCCTGTCATCTTCCAGATTTTTCGTCCGCGAACAGCGTGACTGATCCGATCCATTTTAATTTTACTCAAAACTGACGCTGCTTTGCTCAAGCCAGTGAAAATTTCAGCGTTCTTTAAGAATATTAATCAAAAAGTGCTCAGTCGTAAACCTGACAAAATCATACGCAGTTCCATCATGTAATCAGACCGCACATAAAGATCTTCGGCTGTTGTTTCATTTTCGCTGCCGAAAATGCACTTTACTAAATGAACAAATAATCTTTTCCGTAATTTTATCTTGAAAAAAAAGATGCTATTAAGGATAATGAAGTATAGAAATTATTCCATTTAAGAATGTTTTTCAGGAGGCTGTTTCAATGAAAAAATTCATAAGAACATTAATGATTATCTGTGCAGCAGCATGCGTAGGTCTGGCGATTTTCCGCTGCTTTGCACCTAAAGAAGACGAAGAGTAGCAAAACAAATAAGTGATTCCCTGAGCGCTTACGCACTCAGGCCGGCGGAGCTGCCATAAAACCTAAATGTACATTCCCCTGGACGCCCGGCAGAAAGTACAGGCAGTATGGCAGCTCCGCTTTTTCATTTCATGATTCGGGCATCATATCATCTGACACTTATCCTGCCCGCCAGCACTTCTTCGTAATCAGCCAGATTGTCTCTAAGAAGCTGGGGTGTGTTGAGTTCATAAGGACACTTTTTCATGCATGAGCCGCAGTTTACACAGTTTTCTATCTTCTTCATCTCAGACTGCCAGTAATCATTCAGCCACGCCTCAGACGGAGCGCGCCTTATCATCAGCGCCATCCTCGCACAGTTGTTGATCTGTATCCCCTGTGGACATGGCATACAGTAACCGCAGCCTCTGCAGAAATCACCGGAGAGATTTTTGCGTTCTTCATCGATAAATGCCATGATCTCATCGTTCATCTCAGGAGTCTTTTCGAAAAACGACAGCCACTCGTCGAGTTCTGATTTTTTCTGGATGCCCCAGATCGGAATTACATTGCCGAACTGAGTCATGAACGCCATGGCTGCGTCCGCTCTCGTGATTAGACCGCCTGCCAGTCCTTTCATTGCTATGTATCCCATATCGTGTTCTCTGCAGCTCTCGGTGAGTCTGATCTCTCTTTCGGTCGACAGGTAGCTCAGCGGATACTGAAGTGTCTCATAGAGTCCGCTGCTGCAGATCTCCTCCGCGACTGCTATCTTATGTGTCGTTATGCCTATATGTTTGATCTTACCTTGCTTTTTCGCCTCAAGCATCGCTTCGTACATTCCCGTTCCATCTCCCGGAGCATAGCACTGATCAACACAGTGGAACTGATATATGTCCAGATAATCGGTCCCGAGATTCGTGAGCGTCTGCTCCAGATCACTCCAGAACCCATCTGCATTTTTTGACTGCGTCTTTGACGCGATATACATCTTGTCTCTGATACCGCCGATCGCTTTTCCCATCTTGACTTCGCTGTCTGTGTAAGCCCTTGCAGTATCGAAAAATGTCATGCCCCCGTCGAACGCTCCGCGTACGAGAGCTGCCGCTTCATCTGTGCTGATCCTCTGAATCGGCAGCGCGCCGAAGCCGTTCTGAGGTACTGTTATCCCGGTGCTTCCCAAAGTAATCTGTTTCATCAATATCTCCATTCTTATCAGCTGCAATAAATAACCATGAAAAAATTCGCTGCATACAGCTGCAATAACTGTATACGCAAAGCATTATCAGCACTTCTGCTGCCTGTACCCCTTCACATGCCTGCGGCGCCGAACCAGAACTCATCTGATACGTCCATTTTCCTCTCTGACATGATCGATATCAGCTGCGCGTTTTACAGAATCACCGCCGTAACGCTTCCTTATCTCGTTTATTGTCGACTCGAGTATGTTCTCCTTCTGATACTCAGGCTTCGTGAGATCTTCGATAGTCAGCTGAACAGGTTCTCCACACTTCACGAGCTTTGACGCTCTTACGCCTATCAGCCGCACCGGACTGCCGTTCCACAGCTCCCTGAAAATCGACGAGGATTCCCTGAAGATAATGTCAGCGGAGCTGACGAGAGACGGCATCATTTGCTGGCGGGAGACTTTTGTGAAATCACTGTATTTTATCTCGACACAGATGTTTCCGCTTTGATATCCGGCGCGTTCAAGACGGCCGGAAACTCGTGAACAGAGGGCCTTGAGGACTTTGTCCGCTTCATCTGCATCAGTCACGTCCGCAGGCAGCGTAGTCGAGTTTCCTATGCACTTTGGCTCGTCGCGCTCAACTCTGACAGGCGAATCGTCAATTCCGTTGGCGAATTCCCAGAGCATCCTGCCGTGGCTTTTGAGTCTGTGCTCTATCAGGGCAGGATCGCTTGCGGCCAGATCGCCTATAGTCTCGATCCCGAAGCTTTTGAGACGTCTGACTGATGCTCTGCCTGCCATGAAAAGATCTGATACAGGAAGCGGCCACATCCTGGATTTTATCTCGCTGCGCCAGAGCGTATGGACGCGGTCCGGTTTCTGAAAATCCGAAGCCATCTTAGCGAGAACTTTGTTTTCAGATATCCCGATGTTTACCGTGAATCCGAATCTGCGCTTTATTTCATCCTTGATCTCTACTGCTGATCTTACAGGTTCCACTTCTATATCATGCTTTCCGGTGAAGTCGAGATATGCTTCATCGATGCTGGCCTGCTCGACGGCAGGAGTCAGCATTTTCAGGAAATTCATAAGGCGCCGACTGTACATCCTGTACAGTCGGTGGTCCGGCGAAGCAGCCGTAAGGTCAGGGCATAGCGCATAAGCTTCCCCGATTGTCATAGCTGTTTGAATACCAGCTTTTTTTGCCGCATCCGATTTTGCCAGGACAATGCCGTGCCACTTGTCTCTGTCGCCGCCGATTACAGCGGGAATTTTCCTCAGATCGGGACCAGTTCCGTTTTTTAAATTTTCAGCTGATGTCCAGCTCAGAAATGCGCTGTTCACATCTACATGAAATATAGTCCTCTTCGCAGTCATTTATCCCTCCGCCATAGCTGTACCTATCCGGTTATTATATCATCTGTACCCGCGTTTTGCACACAGCCTTAGCGTGTATCTGATCATGTATCCGCACTGCGGATTTGTCTGATGTACATCGATATCATTCTGCTGATTGCAGCATTTAAAAGCACAATCACTGCGATCAGGCGTCATTGCTGACTGTTTCAGCAGGAAAATGGTGACATAAAATCATTCTGACTCAGATCGTCAGGTACAATCAGCGCATTGAATATGCCACGCCGATCAGTTCATACAGCCGCCTTTTCTGATCAAAGTTCAACCGCAGTGCATCAATTGTCGACTGATTTGGATTTTTTGATTGACAATTCACACGGCATTTAATAATATATCGATTGTAAACTTATTTTGGTTGACAATTGAGAGGCAACAAACAGCATTATGGAAAACGTATCAGGAAAACGAAACTCAAATAAAGTCGTAAATCTCACGCTTACAGCGCTAATGGCCGCACTCATCTGCATACTCGGGCCGCTTTCGATACCGCTGCCCGTGTCACCTGTGCCGATTTCCCTGACTAATCTCGCTATATATTTTACCGTAATTATCATAGGCTGGAAACGCGGAACAGTAAGTTACATAATCTACCTGCTCATAGGCCTCTGCGGTCTGCCGGTATTTTCATCTTTTACCGGAGGTCCCGGAAAACTGCTCGGACCAACAGGCGGATATCTCATCGGATTCATATTTATGACGATGATAGCCGGATTGTTCGTGGAAAAGTTTGATGGAAACTATTTCATGTATTTTACAGGCATGATAATCGGAACGCTGGTCACATACGCATTCGGCACAGCATGGCTCTCCTTCGAAGCAGGAATGAGCTTCAAAGCCGCATTATTCGCTGGTGTCATTCCTTTTATTATTGGAGACGCTGCCAAGATGATCATAGCTGTATTTGCCGGAAACGCTGTCAGGAAACGTCTGAAAAAAGCAAATATTCTTTAGCCGGCAGATAATATGCTGACATGTCAGAACAACAGCGTCTGATACACAATATCCGCGTAAGATAAAGCCGACAGGCACGGTGCCGAATCGAAACGCAATAACAAGGCATCACAAAAGAAAGAACATAAACTTCATAACAAAATCATCAGAGGATATATATAATGGAAAGTGCATATAAACTCGCTCAGGAAATTACAAACGGCAGGAGACTGACACGAGACGACGACATAAGCGTGCTGAAAGAGGCTCCTGCTGAGGAACTTTACCGAGGCGCTGATCTCATACGTAAAAACCTGTGCGGCAACCACATAGATCTCTGTGCCATAATAAACGGAAGAAGCGGGCGCTGCAGCGAGGACTGCAGATTCTGCGCACAGAGCCGTCATCACCGCACCGGCATAGACGAATACGGATTTCTCGACAGCAGTACCCTGGTCTCAGACTGCGGATATCACGCGGAAAAAGGCATAGACAGATACTCGATCGTAACAGCGGGCAGGACACTTTCCGGCAGCGATCTCGATGCAGCATGCAGCGCATACAAAGAAATGCACGAAAAATACGGGGACAGGATCGAACTCTGCGCGTCGCATGGTCTTCTCGGCAGAGACGCATTCATCATGCTTAAGGAGTGCGGCGTTTCAACTTATCACGAAAACATAGAAACATCTCGCAGATATTTCCCGCACATCTGCACAACCCACAGCTTTGATGACAAGATAAGGGGAATAAGAGAAGCACATGAAGCCGGCCTAAGAGTATGTTCAGGCGGCATACTGGGTATGGGAGAGACGGAAGACGACAGAATCGACATGGCATTCACCCTTGCTGAAGAACACGTAGAATCCATTCCCCTGAATGCGCTAATTCCTATAAAGGGAACAGCACTCGAAATGATGAAACCGCCGTCTGAAACGATGATACTAAGAGCGGCAGCGTACTTCAGATATATCAATCCGCTCGCACACATCAGGCTGGCCGGAGGCCGTTCACTAATGGCTGATTCCGGAAAGGCAGCATTTCGTGCAGGTGTCAACGCTACGATTACAGGAGATATGCTGACGACAAGCGGAAACAATATAGCTGAAGACAGAGCGATGCTGACAGAAATGGGCTTTGACATAAAGCCCGCAGAACTGTAAACGGATATAAATATACCATAAAATACACAATAATCAGAAAATGGCAGAGGATGAAAAATCAGCGCATTCCTCTGCCATTTTTTCTCCTTGTATCATTCAACTTCAGCTTTCTCAATAAATCTCTTCATTGCGGCCAGATGATACCTCCCCACTCGTCTTCCCTCCTGATATACTCTTTCCATCTGCGTTATATCATGAGACGTACTGCCGATATTGAGAGGTGCCGACGGACGTATCACAAACGCTTTTCCCTTGTGCTCGAGCGCCGTGATGTAGTCAATGGTCTCGTTATACACCTCATGACGAACTGCGAGATCGTCCACCATCTCTCTGTTGTGCGGATAAAGCGTTCTCAGAAGCGGCAGTATCTTCATCTTCTGCTTTCTGTACCCCAGAGGCTGAGTGAGTATTATCACATTCCGCTCATAACCAATGCTCTCAAAGAACCTGACAGGAATAGAGTCAGAAATCCCTCCGTCAAGGAGTTTCATTCCATCTATCTCGACCGGCTTTGAAACTATCGGCATAGAAGCAGAGGCTCTCATCCACGCAATATCTTCGGAATTCCCCGTATCGCATCTGTGATAGACAGCCTTCCCGGTATCCATGTCTGTGCATACTACATAGAATTCCATGGGATTCTGCTCATATGTCCGAGTATCGAAAGGATCGAGCGAATCCGGAAGCAGCCTGTAGCAGAAATCAGCTCCGTAGAGGTCTCCGGTCGTTATGAGTGAATAGAGACTGCAGAAGCGTTTCTCATGTGCAAACCTTTTATTATACCTTATGACTCTCCCGATCTGCCGGGACTTATAGTTGCAGCCAAAAGCAGCACCTGCAGATACTCCTGCGGCACCGTCAAATGTCACGCCGTTTTCCATCATCACGTCAGTCACGCCAGCAGTGTACAACCCCCGCATAGCGCCGCCCTCCATTATGAGTCCTGTTTTCACTTTGACACCTTTCTTCAAACGCCGCAGTCAGAATACACCAGCGGCCGGACGACTTCAGATACGGCACGCAATATGCCTTAATATCACTCATACCACTATTCTCGCACTGCTGCCCGAATTCATGTCCTTTTCAACGATTATTTTTTTATCTATTTTTTCCGAAAGCTCCGACACATGGGAAATAATTCCTATAAGGCGGTTACCCGCTGAAAGATCAGACAGGGCTTTTACTGCCTGTCCGAGCGACTCGTCGTCAAGGGAACCAAATCCTTCGTCTACAAACATCGTCTCGATATTAATTCCTCCGGCTGATGACTGAATCTCGTCAGAAAGTCCGAACGCAAGCGAAAGCGATGCTTTGAATGTCTCGCCTCCTGACAGTGTCTTTACGCTGCGCTCAGTTCCATTGTAATGATCTATCACATTGAGATCCAGTCCGCTCTGACCTGATCCGGTCTGACCGGTGTCACGGCAGAGCTCATACTGTCCGTCAGTCATTACAAGAAGCCTGACATTCGCCCGCTTGATGATCCTGTCAAAATATACAGTCTGAACAAACGTCTCGAGCGATATTCTCTCATGTCCCGCAAGCGTCCCGTTGGCCGTATCGGATAAATTCTTGTACATAACATAATCTTTTTCTGTCTTTTCGAGCTTTTCAAAGACAGAAGAGATACCCTCGACCGCACGCTCGTCAGCATGCTTTCTCGATGCTATTCTGTTTCTTTCTTTCGCTATCTGCCTGATTTTTTCATCGACAGCTGCGCGACCGGCCTCAGCCTTCTTTCTGTCTGCATCAGGCTGTCCGCTAAGGCTAACTGATAGACTCTCAGCTCTTCCTCTGAGTCCGCTCAGCTTCTGTCTTAGCTCTCCGACAACTCTGTCTGCGTCTCTCGCTGCAGATTCAAGTTTTTCTCTGCGCCTCTTCAGTTCACGGACACGCGCATCAGCCTCCGCGCGGCTTTTGAACCTGAGGTTGTCTGCCATTGACGCACGTTGTCTTTCCTTCTCAGCTGACATACTCATGAGTGACGACTTTTTGTTCTCGGCGTTTTGCAGGAATTTTTCTCCTTGTTCGATCCTGCTTTTCACATTTTCTATATCAGCTCCGTATGTTTCGAAACGATCTTTCCGTGCTCTGTACTCTTTCATACTGTCTTCGTTTTTACGGAGTTCTGCCTCTGCAGACTCTCTGAATACTGTAACCGCGATGCGCCTGTCATCCCACTGTTCAGGCAGCGAAATTCCTGCGAGCTCCTCGAAGCGTGCGCTCACGTTCTCTGATTTTGTCGATACAGTGCCCTCGAGTGCAGCGCAGCGCGCGCTCAGTTCCCCTCGCTTTTTATCCGCGTCATCGCGTATATGTTTAAGATATTCAAGATCAGCTTCCGTCGGCGCGCTGCATTCAGGCTCCGCCGGCATCGGATGCTCCGTTGAACCGCAGACAGGGCACGGCTCTCCAGGTCTTAATCCTGAAGCCAGTATGCCTGCCTGTTGATCGAGGAATCTGCTCTGCGCTCTCTCGTACATAGAATTTTTTTCTGCATATTCAGATGACGCATAACTGTATTCCTTTCGCGCTTCTTCAAGGTCTATCATGAGATGTTCAAGTTCTGTGAGAGCTGCTTCAATTCCTCTGGCAGCATTACACTTTTCGCTCAGGCCGATATGCGCATATTTCAGTTTTTCGAGTATAAATTCGGAATCCCTCAGTTTTTCACATTCCTTTTCGAGCACATCTCTGTTGTTTTCGAGTTTTTTCAGCGCATCCTTTCCGCTGACTATTTCAAGATCGATCTTTGCGATTTCAGACTTCGCCGCCGATATCTCTTCCGTAAGCTTTTCGAGCGCTTCGTACTGCGGCATGACAGCTTCAAGGCCGGCTGTTTCCTTTGAGCATTTTTCCGCTTCTTTCAGTCCATTCTGAGCTGCTTTCTGCTCCTGCTCCGCACTTTCTAGCTCAGCGGCAGTTTTCACGGCACTGTCAGATGCTTCTTTAAGCTGTTTTTTCAGGCTTTCTGTCCTGTCGGCTGCCGCGATGTCTGCCGCAAATGCTTCCATTTTGCTTCTGTTCTCGCGGTCAAAAGCTTCAAGTCGCTTTTCGCTCTCTCCGTCAGCTGTGATCATATCTTCAGCAAGGTTTATTATTTCAGGAATCCTGCCGGCAGTGCCGCGGAGATCATTGAATTTTTCCATACGCTCCTGATCAAATTCAAGTCCGTCTACATACTGATCCAAAGATGTCCCGAGCTCCGAGCGTTTTTTGTTCAGCTCTGCTGTTCTTCTCTTCAGCTCTTCCTGAAACAGGAGGCAATCGTCTGTCTTGAACAGATTCCTGAATATGCTTCGTCTCGCGTTCGTGTCGGCAAACAGCAGTTTCCTGAAATCGCCCTGCGCTATCATCGATGTCTGAGTGTACTGATTCATCGTCAGACCGGTTATTTCACGTATCTTTGCGTCGACATCACGGTTTTTGCTGATAAATGTGCCGTCTGGCAGCGTGAGTTCTGCTGTCGAGTTCTTTTTAACCATCCCGTTTCCGCGCTTCGCCGGCCTGTCGTATGAAGGGCTCCTCTTCACTTTGTATATTCTGCCGCCGTACTCGAATTCAAGCTCTACGAATGTTTCCGCCGTTTCTTCCGCATATTTGGAACGCATCATCTCGGCACTTCTCACATCACCGCTCGTGCCGCCGTAAAGTGCATATGTTATAGCATCAAAGATCGTCGTCTTTCCTGCGCCTGTATCACCTGTAATAATATACAATCCCTTGTATCCGAGCTTTTCAAAATCAAGCTCCGTCGTTCCCGCATAAGGTCCGAACGCCGACATCGTCAGTTTCAGCGGTCTCATGTCTCCCCCTCCTGAAGTTCACTCATGATCTCTCTGACCGTCTCTTTCTGTGTGTCCGTAAGACAGGTTCCATTCTGAAGCTCATATAATTCTTCGAACAGTTCCTCAGAACTCTTTGCCCGAAGCGGTTTATCAGATGACATTTCAACAGTGTTCATCATTCTCGTCCGCGTATTGTCATATTCTATCGTCATTATGCGCGGATATATGCTTCTCAGTTTTCCAACCGCATCAGGCACATCGTCCTCATCGGTGAGCACGATATGAATATAGTCGTCGTTTGCTCCGCCGCAGTCGAAATCAGGAGATATCAGCTCTTCAAACTTTCCTTTTATAATTCTGAGATCGTGCTTTGGCGTCAGAGGGAGCTGACGCAGTGTAATATCGCCTTTGATCCGCAGTTCAGCGACAGTTACCGATTTAGTGTCATTTGCTTCTGAAGTGGAATATTTCAGCGGAGCTCCGCTATAGCGCACTATTTCACTTTTAACATGCTGAGGTCTGTGCAGATGGCCGAGAGCTGTGTAGTCGAATCCGGCAAATGCAGATACTTCAACCTGGTTTGTCCCGCCTACCATCACTTCCTCGGAATCAGAATTCTTTGCACCTGACACAAACTGATGCGTTATCAGCACGTTTCTCACGCTGAAGTCTGCCCCGAGATCATTTACGGCTTTTTTTACAGCATCATCATACGTTTCTATCTCTTCATCAGGAAAATATCTGCGCACATCATACGGCCTGATGAACGGAAGCATATAAAAATTCACACTGCCGTATTCGTCGCTCAACACAACAGGTTCAACGTGTCCGTCGTAGACAGGCGAAAGATGTATGCCGCTTCTGCCGAATATCCGCGAACCGAAAGCGACGCGCTCAGGCGAATCATGGTTCCCGCTTATGGCCAGAACGGCAATGCTCCGGCTGGAGAGCTGAAACAAGAATTCGTCGCATAATGCCACGGCTTCAGGAGACGGATATGTTCTGTCATAGATGTCGCCTGCTATGACAACGGCGTCCGGCTTTTCCTCATCAGCCATCCTGAGGATTTCGCCGAGAATATATCTCTGTTCATCCATCATGCTGTAACCATTCACCTTTTTACCTAGATGGATATCGGAGATGTGAAAGAATTTCATAGATACTCCCGCAATGTAATTCAAAATGAATATCACTTGATTACTAAAGAAAAAGCCCTGAAACATGGATTTTCAGGACGGTTTTGTGGTGGAGATAAGGAGGCTCGAACTCCTGACCTTTTGACTGCCAGTCAAACGCTCTCCCGGCTGAGCTATATCCCCTGATGAAAAATGTTTTTTACAACGTATATTTTACCTTAGAGCGTGTTTCACGTCAATCAAACTGTTCTCCGGCTTTTCATTTTTACTGTGCCAGTCATATACCTACTCCCGTTCAGTATATCAGATGAGACGGCCTGAATTATCAGCTCCCGGCCACACCATAACGCCAGCCAGGCAGCTATTGCAAACTACCGGATTGTATTTTAAAATAACAATGTATGCAAAAAATATTCCAACATGCTGAAACATGCGGTTTAGCGCATTCAGACGCGCTGCCGTTCAGATATAAAGGAGGCATAAATCATCATGGAACCGAAAATTGGAATCATCGGAAGAGGCGCAATAGGACTGCTCTTCGGAAGCAGGCTTGCTGACAGATACGGAAGCGAAAATGTGTATTTCATAGCGGACAGCGGGAGAGTCGAACGATATAAATCAGAGAACGTAACCGTAAACGGCGAAAAAAAAGAATTTACGTACGTCGAGCCCGACAGCGCTCCGGAAGCCGATATGCTCATATTCGCAGTCAAGAATTACAATCTTGATGATGCGCTCACAAACGCCGAAAAAGCGTGCGGACGCGATACGATCGTTGTATCATTCATGAACGGCGTAACATCTGAGAACGAAATTGCGGCTGCTCTTCACCCTTATCACCTGCTTTACAGCACCATACAGGGAATGGACGCGACGATGGACGGCAGCGCACTCACATATACGACGCCGGGAAATGTCACTATCGGCGAAAAATCAAACAAGAACAGTGAAACTCTTGAAAAAGCCATACGTATCTTGTCAGGCGCAGATATAGAAACCGAAGTTCCGGACGACATCATTCATTCCATGTGGAGCAAATGGATGCTCAACTGTGGTGTAAATCAGGCGTGTGCCATCGCCGAATGCGGCTATGAGGGCGTTCAGAAAGGCGGTATGGCCCGTCTCGCAATGCTGAACGCCATGGACGAAGCACGCATGGTCGCAAACCTTGAGGGTATAGACATCACTGAAGACGAGCAGAATCAGTGGCTCGAACTCCTCGAAACGCTCGATCCCGAAAAAGAGCCATCAATGCGCCAGGATACGAAGGCCGGACGACCTACAGAAGTCGAATGCTTCGCAGGACTCGTCAAGAAGCTCGGATCAAAACATAAGGTAGGAACTCCGATGAATGATAATCTCTACACGACTCTCACACACGATCACGTGAGGAGCACAGAATATTAAAGAAATTCACCAGACTCGCGTCCGCTCCGCGGACAAAAAACCGCGTCCGCAGTTATGGCGGGCGCGGTTTTTTAAATAAAACAATCTTAGCAATGCAAAATGTTTTTAAAAGTTCAATTTTATTCTCTTCTTTAAGATAGTCATGTAGTCAAATCACGAGTTTAGCCAAAAGCTCAGTCACAAATCGCCGTCAGCTTTCCGTCTTCCATCCGGTATATGCGGTCCGCCAGATCCAGAACCCTCTCATCATGGGGACCATGACGGCAGCTTTGTTTCGGCTGTGAGCCTCCATTCGTATCATCTCAACAGCGTGATGTCCCCGCTCTGAATCCAGCGCAGCCGTCGGTTCATCCGCAAGAATCAATGCCGCATCCGACGCAAAAGCACGGGCAATCGCCACTCTCTGACGTTCGCCTCCAGAAAGCGCATCAGGATACTGTTTGATCACATGATCGATGCTCAGTTCTCTAAACAGCTCCTGTACAACACCTTCGTCCGTTCCCATAAGTATAGACAACTGTTCTCCTGCT